>PKYA01000240.1:20059-22026 GCA_003133545.1 Acidimicrobiaceae bacterium
TGGCGCTCGGACAGGCGACGCCTTCGAGTTGAGTGGTCCCCGGAACCGTCTGAGTGCTCTCGCTGGCCGATGCCGACGTCTCAGCGACTGCGACTAGCGCACCCGACACCGCAAGGAGGAGGCTGACAAGCACACGGACTAGGGCGAAACGTGACGGGGAGGATGAACGCCGGGCTCTCGACTGGTTCCGGCCAGGAATCATGCGGACGCGTGTGTGAACCGCCACCGTTCGTACCTACCTCCCCCAATCACCCGGCACGTGGCCGGGCACCCTGCCGCAACCTAGGCGCTCATGTTCCAGGCTTGATAGGGTCGGAAGACCTTTTTTGCACAACGCACCGAAGAAATCGATCCCGCGCACCACCGCACAGGACTCCACGCCAACGCGAGCCTCGCCCACAACATCCCGCAGTCGAGCCATCCGTAATATCGCGAGATGCGGAGATCGGTGAAGGGTCAGGGCCACGCCCTACTGCCGGATACCGGGCGGCCCGCCGGAATTCACTGCCCCAAAGTGCCTGCTTGAGAATGTAGGCAGACGTTGTGGTTAGTCCGTAGCGTTTAGAGGCCCTTGCGGGGTAGCTCACGAAGTGCCTGCCACCGGTGTGAACCGGTTGGCTTTCTTTCGAAGAGCCTCCCGCACGGGCTTCGGTAGGTGTCACCCCGCGCATTTAAATTTGCCTCACGCAACGCCCCCGCCCCCTCGTTTCGGGCCGCCCCCGTTTCCCGGGTGGGCGTTGCCCGGCCGCCTGGCTGGCCCGCTGCTCCGCCCCGTGGCGGGCCGTGGGGCCCCGTGCGCCTGCCGCTCTGCGCGGCGGTTCGATGCCGCCGTTTTCCCCCGCTTCTCTCTCCCTGAGCGGAAGGTGTGAGAGCGGAAGACGAGATTCGAACCCGCGACCCTCGCCTTGGCAAGGTGGTGGTTTTGGTCTTGGAGATCTGCTCCCGACCGGCGAAGTGTTATTCCGTCCACCCAGTTTCCAGCCCGTCCACCGCATCCGCCCCTGTAGTAGAGCGGTCTGCTGTCCGCCTGAGATCACCGCGAAGCCACAAGTGGTGCGATTCGGGCCAAGGGCCCATACCAACCTGGGCGGAAATCCGTTCGGCGTGTACCGTTCTCAGCCCTGGCGTCATCCCGTGTACATGGTGCGAGGATTGGACTGTGGGCGGCTCACCAGACGGGATCGCGGGCGGGTGCTGGGTGCTGTGTGCGCGGTCGCGGCTCGCGGCGACTTCCGCGATGGACAAGTACGGAGGTGGTGAAGAGAGCGAGCCAGTTCCGCTCTGGTCGTTGTGGGCCTCAGCGCAGAGAGGGCAGCCAAGGAAGTGGGGATCCGCGACGACATGATTCGGGTTGCGCATCGTTCCGGCGCTTCGATCCGCCAGCTCGCCGATGTCTCAGGTCTAGGTCGTAAGACGGTGACGGCGATCGTCTCATCTGAAGGACGGTTGCACGACTGACCCCACCTGCGGCCCACAGGTCTCAGACCGATCAGGTGATTGGCGGAACCCCCAGTTAGGATTTCCTCGTGGGGCTCCGAGTCAAAGAGACGGGGGTCAAGGGCACTTTCGACGGCTAGGTAAAATGTTCTACGGCCCAGCGCCGTCGATTCGAGGTCGTCACCGACATGATCCGTCTCATCGCAGCCATCGACTCCCGAAGCGGCATCGGGACCGACTCGGGCATCCCGTGGAAGCTTCCTGGTGACACCGCCTACTTCCACGACAAGACAGCCACTGGCGTCATCCTGATGGGTTGGGCCACCTATAACGAGTTCGCTACGCCGCTGCATGGAAGAGAGAACTTCGTGCTGACGCCAGACTCCGGACCCCTGCGCCCGGGCTTTGGAGCTATTGGCGGCCTCGACCAATTGGTCGCCGATCATCCGGACGAAGACATATGGATCATTGGCGGTGCCACGGTGTACGCGGAGACGATCGGAGAGGCGGAGGAACTGTTGCTGACTAAG
>PKYA01000102.1 GCA_003133545.1 Acidimicrobiaceae bacterium
CACCTCGTTTGACCAAGTCCGAGTCGTCCCGCCTGAGGTCGGACGAATGATCAAGGTTAGGGGCGAGGTCCATTTCTCCATCGGTTATACAGAACCGTCAGCCGGTACTGACCTAGCCTCATTGCAGACGCGGGCGGTGCGCGACGGCGACGAGTACGTGATCAACGGCCAGAAGATCTACACCAGCGCCATCCAGTACGCCGACTACGTCTGGCTGGCCGCCCGCACGGACCCCGATGCCCCCAAACACAAGGGTCTGTCGGTCTTCATCGTGCCCGTCGACACTCCAGGTTTCCATTGGACGCCCTTGCCAACTATCGCAGGCGACATAACCAGCTCGACGTTCTACGAGGATGTCCGGGTCCCTTCCGAGAATCTCGTGGGGTCGGAGAACGAGGGCTGGAAGCTGATCACCAACCAGCTCAATCATGAACGGGTCGCGATCTGTCCGGCCTCGGGTTTGCTCCGGAGCCTATCTGAGGTGCGGCAATGGGCACAGAGTCAGGGGGCGGGGGATGGGCGCAGCGTCATGGACCACGAGTGGGTCCAGATCTGCCTGGCCAATGTGCACGCGAAGGTCGAAGTGCTCAAGCTCCTGAACTGGAAGGTGGCCTGGGGCTCCGATAAGGGCTTGAATCCTGCTGACGCGTCGGCAACGAAGGTGTACGGGACCCAACTGGCTCTGGAGGTTTATCGTCAGCTCCTCGAGGTGGTCGGTCAAGCTGGTTACCTGGTCGAGGGTTCGCCGGGGGCCGTCCTGCGGGGCCGACTCGAGCGCCAGGCTCGAAGTCAGACCATCTTCACATTCGGTGGAGGGACGAATGAGGTCCAGCGCGACATCATCGCCATGATCGGGCTGGGCATGCCTCGCGCCCCCCGTTAGGGGCGCTCCGCTTCACTTCGTGCTCAGGCAAGTGGGCTGTGCCGTATTTTTGAGCTCGATGAACTTGGCCTTCTTGATCCCCATGTAGAAGAAGCAGGCATTGGAGGTTGTCTTGCCCTTCTTGAAGTGGAGCGGCGGTGTGAGACCGCCCAGCGTGTCACCCTGCGGCAGGTCGTACATGCCGGTGGTCACCTCGGCTGCCGTTGGGGTCGACGCCAGCTTGACCTCGCCGATCGCATCTTGGAGCAAGATGGCATCCGCCCAATTCTCGACCACGATCTCCCCGAAGTTGGGGTTGGTCAGCTGTTGGGGGTAGTACTTGGTGAGGGCCGTATACATCGGGTCCGTCGCAGAGTTGTGAACGAAGAAGGGAACGTCGGGCTGTGCGTCGACGTTGCCGTTGAACTGGGGGATGGTGAGCCATGAAATGCCCACGGTACCGTCGGCGCTGAGCTGGATCGGCGCATAACCCTGCGCCGCGCAGTCCTGCACCACCTTGTTCACGATCTGCGTCGCGTCACCGACGGTCATCGATGTTGCGCCAGCTTGTTTGGCTGCGATGCACTGGGCGGCGTAGCTCGGGGCGGCGAAACCGATGGCGGACACGTAGACGAGTTTGGATCCGAACTTCGGGAACTCGGCCCTAAGGGCGCTGAGGGTTTGCGAGCACAGGGCGACCTCTGCGCAGTACAGGTCGGCTGTGGCCTTGGAGTGCACCAACTTGGTCATGTAGGCCTCGCCGTAGACGTAGTCGTTGAACGTCGAGCCAGGGTCGAAGAAGTCGGCGTTCTCATAGGGGCCATCCTCGGTCTGGCCGCCGATGACCGGCACCTTGTTCTGCTCAACATATTTGTACCAAGCGGTGTCCACGTCGGAGTTGTCGATGAGGGCCACGATGTGGTCAGCGGTCACCATGCCCTCGACGGCGGCGAGGGATGTGGTCGGGTTATAGCCGTCGTCCTTAATGATGAGGTTGACGGGGTGGCCCTGGAGGCCGCCTTTGGCGTTGACGGTCTTCGCCCAGGCTTCGAGCACTTGGGTCGTCTGGTCGATCGACGAGGCCTCCGGACCGGTCAAACTACCGATGTCGCCGATGTTGATTGGTGATCGGCTCGCCGCTGACGCCGCTGCCGCAGGCTGGCTGAGTGTCGTGCCCAGGACACCTGCGATCGGCGCTACCACAATGGCCATGGCGAACATCATGCGGATACCTAGTCGCCTCATCCGAACCCCTTGCTCTGCCGGCACAAGCCCTTTGCGATCCTGACCGACAACCGGACTCGCCCCGGGATTATCACCGTATGACGGTTCAGTGTCAAGGCTGCAACAAACCCATAGTCGCAGCATCGATGTAGCGCTCATTGAGGCCGTGTTGTCAGCACGATGGAAGTCATACACCCACACACCGGCATCGTGTTTTCCCAGCTGGACCATGCCGCTCGTTTCCCCGGGGCTCTCACTGGCGCTGCCGGGATCGATGCGTGCTCTGGAAGTGGCGCACCGAAAGAGTCTTACCCGAACGCCACGAACTACTCTCAAAAACCATGGTTCCAAACGATGCTGAGCGCACCAGGTGGAATGACGATGCGTGGACGACGGCATGGACGAAGCGGGAGGTTCTCATCGACAGCGTGACACCAATGCTTCTAGAGGTGATGGACCTCAAGCCGGGAGAGCGCGTGCTCGATGTCGGCTGTGGCGGGGGCAAGGCGACGATCGCCGCCTCTCGACAGGTGCAGCCAGGCGGGAACGTAGTCGGCGCCGATATTTCCGTGGCGCTACTGGCGCTGGCAAGGGAGAGAGCGGCCGGAAGCAGCTGGGTGACCTTCGAACAGGCAGATATGCAGGTCGATCAGATCAATGGCGGCAGGTTCGACGTGGTGATGAGCCAGTTCGGTGTGATGTTCTTCGATGAGCCGGTTGTGGCCTTCCGCAATATCGCGCAGCACCTTCGCTCGGGCGGCCGATTGGGCTTCGCCTGCTGGCAGCCGGTGGATCGCAATCCGTGGTTCATTGGTTCGGTGCTGGGACCGTTCGTCGCAGCCCCTGCGCCCCTGGCACCCGGCAAGAGCCCGACGGGACCGTTCGCGTTCGGGGACGCTGATCGCGTGCGCCAAATCCTGCGCGATGCGGGCTTCGGCGAAATCGGGGTGAACCTCTACGAACACGAGGTCGATGTACCGGAAAGTGCTCTGGTTGACGATGCCCAACTTGCCTTCATGGGGGTAAGCGCCGACGCGATGGACGATGCCCGCAAAGCGGTGGCTGCCCTGATGAAGCGCTTCGCAGCCGACGACGGAATGCGCCGATTCCCTCTGGCCTTCCAAGTCGTTACCGCTCGCCTATAGATGGCACCAGCTCTCGCATCGCCATCGAGCCTCGAGTCGGCCCGGGCTGGGTGCGGCACGCAGGCCCCCTAAGACCTTCACGGCCATCCTGTTGCACTACGGGATCATCCCCGCAACTTCGTCAGATCCCCCGAGATGGATTTCCGAGTAGCACAGGTACCGAACCGGCAATCAATGATGCACCACTGTACAAGCTATGGCAGTGCGCAATGCATGGTGTTAGCGTCGTGAATAGGGTCGCCGGTTGGCCATGGGCTGCCGGCGTCACGGGGGATAGACGAAAAATGGCGTACGGTCGAAGCGGGATCGACTTGTTTGGGCCTACGCCGGAAAGTGGGTCGCTGTGAAGAAAATGTATATCTTCACCGTGGTAACCGTCCTCGCTCTCACCCTCTTAGGTGCCAGCGCATCAGCGACTCCTTCAGGCGGGAGGGTACGGCTCTACGTCGAGTTAGGGAGCGGGACGATCACATCAACGGTGCAGGACGTGACTACTTCCGTTGGCAAAGTGATTGGCACCCCGATAGCTCAAGGGACGACAAGTGGTTCACAGATCGCGGCCGCTCCTCCGCCACCATGCGGCCCCAACGCGGGCAGCGCAGTCACCGGGTCGGTCACTACAACAGCAGCCGATGGCAGCGAGTTGACCTTCTCGTTGAACGGGACCGTCTGCGTCTCAGCCGTGACTTCTTCATACACCCGGTACCTGGTGACGTCCACCGTCACGGTGACCGGTGGAACTGGGAAGTTCGCGAACGCAACCGGCGGAGGCAAGCAATTCTCGGTTGTAACCCTCTATCCAACCGGGGACGGCACGCAGGGACCCTTCGTCTCATTCCTCCACGGCTTCATTCGGCTCGCCGGTTGAACGAGGTTCAATCATCCGCTTTCGGTCCCCATCCCCCAGTCCCACCGGGAGACGAAGTTTCCCATCGACGTGATGTGTCGACCAGGGAACGGTGACCTGGACGAATTCGTCGACAGCAGGGCGCGCAACGGGTCGCCGCCGTAACGGGACCGGTCACCGGGGATTCTGGCCGTCGTCCACTTTCACGATCGTCCCGGTGACGAACTCCGAGGAGGGCGAGACGAGGTACAGCAGGGTGCTGTCGAGCTGGGCCGGGTCGCCCAGGCGCTGGCGGGCAAACCCGCTCGACACGTCGCCATGGCGCGCCATCATGTCGCGCAGCATCTCGGTGGCGANNTGGAAGCGCGCCCACTCGACGGAAAGAACCTCGGTCATGCGCTCGAGGGCCGCCTTGGTGGTGGAGTACAGCGAGGCCGCTTCGCCGCGGTAGTGGTGGGCGCCCATGGAGGACACGTTGACGATCCGCCCGGGCAACCCGCGGTCGATGAGCCGGCGGGCGACCTCGCTCGAAAGCAGGAACGGCGCGCGCAGGTTTGTGCCGATGACCTGGTCGACCAGCGCCAGCGGCATCCTGGTGGCGTACTGGGCATCGGGTATGGCCGCGTTGTTGACCAGGANNCCGACCCGTGCCCGGCCTCTATCTGCTCGACCGCCGGCCCCAGCCCGGCGGGTTCGGCAATGTCCAGTGGCACGGGCACGCAGGTGCCGCCTGCCGCGGTGATCTCCGCCGCTAGCGCCTCGAGTCGCTCCGCCCTCCGGCCCATGGCGGCCACCACCGCGCCGCGTGATGCCAGCACCTGGGCGAATCGCCACCCCAGGCCGGCGGTGGCGCCAGTCACGAGGGCGACCTGCCCGCGCAGGTCCGTGGAGAAATGCGGTAGGTCGAATTCGGGCATCAGATCACCCTGCTGGGCCGGCCCTCCCAGTAGCGGTCGCGCAGCGTCCGCTTGTACAGCTTCCCGTTGTCGAGGCGTGGGAGTTGCTCGACGAAGTCGTAGGTGCGGGGCCGTTTGTAGCCGGCCAGGCGCACCTCGCACCACGCGCGGAGCGCGGCCGTGAGGTCCTCGTGCGACGTGCCCCATTCCATCGGTTGCACGACCGCCTTGACCTCCTCGCCCATCTCCTCATTGGGCACGCCGAACACCGCCACATCGAGCACAGCGGGGTGGGTCACGAGGGTGTCCTCGATCTCCTGCGGGTAGATGTTCACGNNGCCGCTGATGATCACGTCCTTGCTCCGACCGACGATGTAGAGGTAGCCGTCCTCGTCGAGCCACCCGATATCGCCCAACGTGCGCCACGTCGGATGGGCGGGGTGGGCCGTGCCCTTGGTCTTCTCGGAGTCGTGGTGGTATTCGAAAACCGCGCCCGGGAGCTCGAAATACACCGTCCCGGACGCGCCGAGCGCCAGCTCTTCGCCTGCATCGTCGCAGATGTGGATGACCGCGCCTTGGCTGGCCCGGCCCACGGACCCCTTGTGGGACATCCACTCGTCGGCGCTGATGCTCGTGCTGCCGATGTTCTCCGTCCCTGCGTAATACTCCTCGATGATCGGTCCCCACCACCTGATCATCTGCTCCTTGGTCTCCACCGGGCACGGCGCCGCCGCATGCACAGCCACCTCATGACTCGACAGGTCCCATTTGGCGCGTGCGGCCTCGGGGAGCTTCAGCATGCGGACGAACATGGTCGGCACCCATTGGCTGTGGGTCACCCGTTCGCGCGCAATGAGCATGAGCGCGTTTTCAGGGTCGAAGCGCTCCATGATCACGACGGTGCCACCCAGGCTCTGTACGGCGAGGCTGACCCGCAGCGGCGCGGCATGGTAGAGCGGCGCCGGGTTCAGGTAGATCATGCCTTCCCGGAAGCCGTAGCGCGCCTGGTTGTGCGCCGCGATCTCCCCCTCTCCGAGGCTGGCCTCACCGGTGGGCAGTGGGAACTTCACGCCTTTGGGCCGGCCCGTGGTACCCGAGCTGTAGAGCATCACGGTGCCGCGCCGTTCGTCGTCGAGGGGGCCGGCCGGGTACGCGCCGGTGGCTTGTTCGTACGATTCGTGGTGCGTCGCGGTGCCGTCGATCATGAGGCGGCGGCGCACGTTGGGCGTGTCGACCAGCATCGCCTCCGCCTTCTCGGCCAGTGCCGCGCTGGTCACCAGGACCTGCGCCTCGCAGTCGTCGGCGATGAAGGCGGCCTCGGCGGCCGTGAGGTGCGAGTTGATGGCCGTCACGTAGAAGCCTGACCGCAGGGCGGCCCACACCACCTCGCAGTAGCGCGGATGGTTCTCCATCATGATGGCGAAGTGGTCACCCGGGCCCATACCGGTGTCCCGCAACAGGCGGGCCAGGCGGACGGAGCCGGCGTCGAGTTCGCCGTAGGTCACCGTGGTGCCCTCGCCCATGATGACGGCACGACGGCCCGGATCTGTGGCGGCGACCGTTCCGGGATACATGATCGGGCTCGACCCCCCTTCGCCGATCAGTGCCGCACCCGCCGTGGCGGCACCGCGCCAGCCGTCGGTGTCTACTCTATGATTTAGCAGACAGTAACACGCAGCACAGAGCGGAAGGCCGGCGAGCGCGTGCAGCACGGCGGAAGTGCGTTGGTGACCGGAGCCAGCCGCGGCATCGGGAGGGCGGTCGCCCTCGAGCTGGCCCGGCGGGGCCTTGCGGTGGTGGCCACCATGCGCGATCCGAAGGACGGTGCCGCGCTGCCCGACGAGGCACGCGCGGAGGGGGGACAGGTTCGGGTGGCCGCGTTGGACCTCGACCGTCCCGGGGAGATGGACGTGCCCGACGACCTGACCGTGCTGGTGAACAACGCCGGCACCAGGGGGGCCAACCTGCCGGTCGAGAACACCCCGATGGAGGAGTGGCGCGCCGTCTTCGAGACGAATGTCTTCGGCACCATCGATGTGACGCGCCAGGCCATCCCCGCGCTCCGGCACAACGGCGGCGTCATCTGCAACGTCACCACCTCGAGCCTCCTCACTCCGCTTCCGTTCTTCGGCAGTTACCGGGCCAGCAAGGCGGCCATCAGCGCGCTGAGCGAGACGATGCGGGTAGAGCTCGCCCCCATTGGTATCCGGGTCGTCGAGATCCTCCCCGGACCGGTCGACACCCGAATGCACGCCACCTCGGTGATGTACCGGCTGCCCGAGGCGGTCGAACACGAGCCCTATCGCGCGGTGGCGGAGCGGTGCTTTCCGGGCACCAAGTTCATCACCGAGGAGTTGCTGGTCACACCCGCCGCCGCGGCATGCGCCATCGTGGACGCCATCTTCGATGCCGACGGCCCTCTGCGCTACGGCTGTGACCCGACGTCGGTCGACTCCCTCGCCGCCTGGCGGGGGAGAGGGGACGAGGAAGCCATGATGGCGGCCATGTCGTACTTCGCTCGGCGCCCGCCAGAACCCTCCTCGGGTCCCGCCCCACCCTGATGCCGACGTAAAGAGAGAGCACTCTCTCGGCGCGCAGGGTCATCGGGCCCGGCCCGACTTCAGGCGAGGTACGGGAGGACTTGCTCCCCGATCAGGCGCAGGTGGTCATGGTCGTCGAGGTCGCGGATCTGAAGGTAGAGCGTCTCGGCCCCGGCCTCCTGGCCTTCGGCGCAACGCTCGATCACCTGGGCGGGGGTGCCGGCCGCCGCCGCCGCAGACAGCTGCTCGAGCGGCATGCCGATGGAGCGGGCCCTCCTGGCGACCTCACGCTCGTTTGAGCCGCAGCAGGCGATCAGCACACCGGACATGCCGATCTGCGCCGGGTCCCTTCCGACGGCCTCACAGGCGCGCCGGACGCGTTCGTACTGGGCCCGGGCCTCGGCGGCGGAGTGCAATCCAATGTTGAACTCGCTGGCGAAGCGGGCGGCCAGCGCGGGGGTGCGGCGTCGCCCGCTTCCGCCGACGATGATCGGAGGGTGGGGTTGCTGGACGGTCCTGGGAAGGTCGCCTCGCACCGACAGTTGGTAGTGCACGCCCTGCCAGATGAACTGTCCGCCCGCCCTCGTGGTCCAGAGCCCCGTGACGATGCCGAGCTGCTCTTCCAGCCGCTCGAAGCGTTCGGGCACGCTCGGGAAGGGAATCCCGTAAGCCAGATGCTCCCCCTGGTGGTAACCGGTTCCCAGGCCTAGCTCCACCCGGCCCCCGCTCATGACGTCGACCTGCGCCGCGATGACGGCAAGGGCACCGGGATCGCGGAAGGTGGCTGCTGAGACGAGGGTGCCCAGACGCAGCGCGGCTGTCTCACGCGCCAGCCCGGCGAGGGTGATCCATGCATCGGTGGGGGACCCGGTCCCGGGTCGGTGCTCAAGAAGTGGTCGGAGCGGAAGAAGCCGTCGAATCCGCACTCCTCGGCCACTCTGGCCAGGGCGACGATCTGGTCGTAGGTCGCCGCGTGCTCGCCGCCGACAAAGATGCGGACCCTCATGTGGGCCCGGTTGCACTCATCCGGCAGAGCGATCGACGGTCAGCAACAACGTCACGGAACCTGACTCCTTCCGTCGCCCCGAAGGGCACCCCTCGCGCAACGGTAATTGATTTGCAAAACCTGCATCATCGGCGATCCGGCCGACGGGCATCTTGAAGCAGACTTTATAATGATATAACCTTTCGCTTCCGCAAGAGCCCATTGGTGCCGGACCTCCGGCTAGGCAGAACAAAGGGGGACGCATGCTCGATCTCTTGATTCAGGGCGGTTTGGTGGCGGACGGCAGCGGCGCGCCGGCAGAGCGCAAGGACGTCGGTGTCAAAGATGGCCGCATCGTCGAGGTCGGGCGCGACGACGGCGAGGCGAAGGTGACCATCGACGCCGACGGCCTGGTGGTGGCGCCCGGTTTCATCGACCTGCACTCGCATTACGACGCGCAGCTCTTCTGGGACCCGACGCTGAGCCCGTCGCCGCTGCACGGGGTCACCACCGCAGTGAGCGGCAACTGCGGGCTCACGCTTGCCCCGGCCGCGCCGGGCGATCGCGAATTCCTGACCCGGCTCCTCGCCCGCGTCGAGGCGATCCCCGTCGAGGCCCTCCTCGCCGGCGTCACCTACCAGTGGGAGTCGTTCGCCGAGCTGCTCGACGTCGTCGAAGCCAAGCCCCTGGCCCTGAACATCGGGTTCATGGTCGGCCACTCAGCCATCCGGCGTGCCGTTATGGGGCCTGCGGCATCGACCGACAAGGCCACTCCGGAGCAGATCGAGGCGATGCGCGCCGTACTGGGCGCGGCGCTTGCCGCCGGCGGGTTCGGGTTCTCGACCGCCAACGTTGCCACGCAGGTCGACGGTGACGGGCGACCGACCCCGCCCAACCTCGCCGACACCACCGAGTTCATCGCCCTGGCCGCCGAATGCGGCCGGCATCCCGGCACCTCCATCGAGTTCATTCCCGGCTCGTTCCTCAGCGGTTTCAGCGATGACGACATCGAGCTCATGGCAGACATGTCCGCCGCCGCCAATCGCCATCTCAACTGGAACACTCCCCTGATCAACCGGGCCGCTCCCGACGTCTACGAGCGCCAGTTGCGCGCCACGGACCTGGCTCGGGAGCGCGGCGGTTGGGTCGTTCCCATGTTCATGCCGCAGAACGGCCCCCTGCGGCATGACTTCAAGGAGGCCTACGTGTTCCGGGCCGTCCCCGGATGGGCCGACGTGTTCGCTCTTGAGGGCGAGGCGCGGGTCAAGGCGCTATCGGACCCGGCCACCAGGGCGCAGCTCAACGCGTCGGTGGAAGCCGAGACGAAGGGTTTGGCCGTCGTCGTGCGCAACTGGGCCACCTACGAGGTGAACGACGTCGGTGACCCGGCGCTGTCCCACCTCCTCGGGCGCAACATCGGCGACCTGGCGGCGGAGCGGGGCGTGAGCCCCTTCGATGCCATGCTCGACGTCGTCGTGGAGGCCAAGCTCGATGTCGGGTTTGTGCGCTACCAGTATCCGGGCGACGACTGGACCACCAGCGCGCGCCTCAACGTGTTGAAGGACCCGCGCGTCGTCCTCGGCGCATCGGACGCGGGAGCGCACGGCGAAATGATGGTCGGCGCCGACTTCCCCACTCGCTGCATCGGCGAGCTCGTCCGCGACAAGCAGATCTTCAGCCTTGAGGAGATGATTCATCAGTTCTGCGACGTCCCGGCCCGTCTCTACGGGCTGAAGGACAGGGGACGCATCGAGCCCGGGATGTGCGCCGATCTCGTCGTCTTCGATCTGGACCGGATCGGCGCCGGTCCCATGAAGACGGTGCGCGACCTGCCGGCGGGAGCGGCACGGCTCACGACCGACTCGAGCGGGGTGGAGCACGTGCTGACCCGGGGGACCGAAGTGGTACGCCACGGCAAGTTCACGGGAAATCTCCCCGGAGGCCTGCTCCGCTCGGGCCGCGACACCGTCACCGTCACGGCGCGCTAGTTCCGATGTCACCGCGAGGGATAGCCGCCGTCGCCCGCGACGAACCTGGGCGCATCGCGATCATCTGCGGCGACCGACGGGAGACGTTCGCCGAACTCGATGCCGACGCCAACCGTTGGGCGCACCTGTTCGCCGGAGCGGGCGTGGGCCATGGCGACCGCGTGGCGGTGATGTTGGGCAACCGGCCCGAGGTCTTTGCCGCCTGGGCCGGAGCGTCGCGCCTCGGCGCGCTCGTGGTACCGGTGAGCTACCGGTTCACGGTGGCGGAGGTGGCGTACATCTTGGCGGACTCACAGACCGCCGCTTTCGTCTACGAGGACGACGAGATCGGACCCGAGGCGCTCAAGGGCATCGACTCCCTGCGTGCTGCCGCCAACGTCGATGCGCCCGACTGGCGGCAGATGCCGGCGCACCCCCCGAGCCGTGAGTTCCTGGGCAGCCCGACCATCTTCATGAACTACACATCGGGGACGACGGGCAAGCCCAAGGGCATCGCCCGTCCCCTCCCGGTCCCGGCGGGTGAGGACATGGCGCCGCAGCCCTTCACGGTGCTGTGGGGCTGGCAGCCCGACGACGTCCACCTCCTCTGTGGCCCGGCGTACCACACCGCGCCGGGCAACTACGCGCTGTCTCACCTGCACGAAGGGGCCCGGGTGGTCGTCATGCCTCGTTTCGACGCCGACCGCTGCCTTGAGCTGATCGAGACGGAACGGGTCACGACCTCGCACATGGTCCCGGCGAACTTCGTCCGGATCCTCGAGGTGGACTGGGCGCGTTATGACCGCTCCAGCGTCCGCAAGATCCTGCACGCTGCGGCACCCTGCCCCATCCCGGTAAAGCGCAAGATCATGGACGTGTTCCCACCGGGGACGGTGTGGGAGTACTTCGGCATGAGCGAGGGCTTCGTGTCGTCCATATCGCCCGAGGAATGGCTGGCCAAGCCGGGCAGCGTGGGGATCCCGATGCCCGGCATCACCGTCAAGATCCTTGACGAGGACGGGGCCGAATTGCCACCGGGCGAGGTTGGCTACATCTACGTCTCGGCGCTCAGCGGTTTCCGTTTCGAGTACCACAACGCGGCCGACAAGACCGCCGCCACATGGCGCGGCGACTTCTACACGGTCGGCGACCTCGGCTCGGTAGACGAGGACGGCTTCTTGTTCATTGCCGACCGGCGGGTGGACCTCGTCATCAGCGGGGGAGTGAACATCTACCCCGCTGAGCTCGAAGGGGTGCTGGCCGAGCACCCCGAGGTGGTCGACTCGGCCGTGTTCGGGCTGCCGGACGAAAAGATGGGCCAGCGCGTCCATGCCCTGGTGGAGGTGCGACCCGGCACACGGGTCAGCGAAGATGAGCTGCTGGCCTTTCTGGGCGAGCGGCTGGCCAAATTCAAGTTGCCGCGCACCGTCGAACTGGTCGGCGAGCTGCCGCGGGAACCGAGTGGCAAGGTGCTCAAGCGCCAGCTGCGCGAGGAACGACTCGCCGCGCCCTGAGGGCGGGACCGGTGCGACAGATGCACACGTACACGCTGCGGGCGCCCCGCGGCAGATGGGGAGAAGAGCGATGGCCTACGACCTGGTGATCCGCGGGGGAACCGTCATCGATGGCTCGGGCACCCCTCGCGCCGTGGCTGACGTCGGCATCTCGGGAGGCCGGCTGGCCACTATCGGGCGTGTGGCGGGGAGAGGCGACGAAGAGATCGATGCCACGGGTCTCTTTGTCGCGCCGGGATTCATCGACGGCCATGCGCACTTCGACGCGCAGGTTTTCTGGGACCCGCTGGGGAACTGCGCGTCCCTCCACGGGGTCACCACCACCGTCATGGGCAATTGCGGTTTCACCATCGCGCCGACGTCGGCGGGCGACAAGGACCTCGCCATCCGGAGCATCGAGCGGGCCGAGGACATCTCACGTCAGGACATGCTCGTGGGAGTGCCGTGGACTTGGCGCACCTACGCCGACTACCTCAACGCCGTGGACGCGCTGCCCAAGGGCATCAACTTCGCCGGGTATGTCGGGCATTCGGCTCTGCGCTGCTTCGTCATGGGCGAACGGGCGTACACCGAACTCGCCACGCCGGAGGACATCGCGGCGATGCGGGCGGAAGTCGAGGCGGCGTTGCGGGCCGGCGCGATCGGTTTCTCCACCTCGCGGCTCAGCCAGCACCGCACGCTCGACGATGGGCCGGTCGCCAGCTACGTCGCCAACTGGGCAGAGGTTGCGGCGCTCGCCGGCGTCCTCGGCGACCCGGCGTAGCATCGCGCACAGAACGCGATGCTTGACTACCACCTCCACCTCTGGCCNNGCCGCGTCGTCGGTCAGGCGCACGTGCGGGAACTGCAGAATGTCATCGGCTTCCGGGTCGGCCTGCCCTACGACCGTCTGCCCCGATGGGGCGAGCTGCGCGCCCGCCCATTGGACGCGCAGCGGGCCGCCCTGCTCGACCCGGCGATCCGAGCGGAATTGGTGCACGAAGCGCTCCACGGTCCCTACGTGACCTCGCACGTCACGGCCGAGGTGCAGGCCCGCTTGCCTGACTACGAGAACCTGCGCGCGCTGCTCTCGCCCACGGGGGTCAACCCGACCGTCGCCGAACTGGCGCGTCAGCGCGGGACGACTGCGCCCGATCTCCTGATCGACCTCTCCCTCGAGACGGATTTCGATCAGTACTTCACCCAGCCCTTTGCCAATCAGGATCACGATGCGGTCGAGGAGATCCTGCGCCATCCCCACACCGTCATCGCCCAGTCCGACTCGGGAGCGCACGTCTCTCAGATCATGGACAGCTCCATCCCCACGTATTTTCTGGCCCATTGGGTCCGCGAGCGCGCCGCCTTCACCTGGGAGGAAGCCATCGCCATGCTCACGGCGAGGCCTGCCTCCGAGTGGGGCCTGGCTGACCGAGGCCTGCTGCGTGAGGGTTACGCGGCCGACGTGGTCGTGTTCGATCCCGCCGAGATCGGTCCCGAGCTCCCGTCCGCGCGCTCCGACCTGCCGGCCGGAGGGACGCGCCTAGTGCAAGAAGCGCGCGGCATCCGCGCCACCATCGTCGCCGGCCAGGTCCTGCTCGACCATGGAACCTTCACCCCGGCCCGGCCGGGGCGCCTCTTGCGGCGGTGAGCCGGGGAGCACGGCGGTGAGCGGCAGCGATTTCAAGGGCCGCATCGGCCGTTACTACGACGACTCCCAACCCTGGTGGCCTCCCGAGGCGACGCCGCCGCCCGGTGCGGCGAACGTCGTCGTGGTCGTGCTCGACGACGTGGGCTTTGCCCAATTCGGCTGCTATGGCTCCGACATCTCCACGCCCACTTTCGACGCGCTCGCCGCAGACGGGCTCCAGTTCACCAACTTCCACACCACCGCCGTCTGCTCGGCCACACGGGCGTGCGTGATGACCGGGCGCAATCACCACTCGAACGGGATGGGCCGGGTGATCGAGGTGGCGACCGGTTTCCCCGGGTACAACGCGCGCATTCCCCGCTCCAACGGCTTCCTCTCCGAGATGCTGGGGGCATCCGGGTTCTCCACCTACGCCGTTGGGAAGTGGCACCTCACCCCCGAGGACGACTGCCACTCCGCGGGCAACCGCAGGCGGTGGCCCCTGGGGCGGGGATTCGACCGCTTCTACGGTTTCATGGGCGGGGAGACCCACCAGTGGGTGCCCGCGCTCATTGAGGACAACCACCCGATCTCCGCGGTCGAGAGGCTCAGCGACGAGTACCACCTCACCGAAGATCTGGTGGACCGGGCCATCGGCTGTGTGCGGGACGCCGTCGTCGTCGATCCGGCCAAGCCGTTCTTCTTGTACCTCGCCCCCGGGGCCTGCCACGCACCCCATCAGGCGCCGAGGGAATGGATAGAGCGTTACCGGGGGCAGTTCGACGACGGTTGGGACGCCTGGCGCGACCGGGCCCTGGCCCGGCAGATCGCGGACGGCGTCATGCCGGCGCACGTGGGCCTGTCGCCCCGCCCGCCGTGGGTACCGGCCTGGGACGAGCTGTCGGCCGATGAGCAGCGACTGTATGCGCGCTACATGGAGGCCTTTGCCGGCTTCCTCTCCCACACTGATACGCAGATCGGTCGCCTTTGCCGCTACCTGGCCGAAATCGGACAGCTCGACAACACATTGCTGATGGTGCTCTCGGACAACGGGGCGAGTTCGGAGGGCGGCCCCACCGGCATGCTCAACCTGACGTGGAGCCGCCACCCGAGGCCGACAACGCTCGAGGACGCGTTGGCCCGGATCGACGAGATCGGCGGTCCCCGTTGCCACACCAACTATCCGTGGGGTTGGACCATGGCGGGGAACACCCCTTTCCAGCGTTGGAAGCGCGAGGTGCACGAGGGGGGCATCGCGGATCCTCTCATCGTGCACTGGCCGCAACGATTCGGCCACACCCATGGTGTGCGCCGCCAGTATGTCCATGCCATCGACATTGTGCCCACCGTGTTGGAACTGGTCGGCGTGGCAGAACCGGCGGAGATCGACGGCGTGGCGCAGTCACCGCTGGAAGGCATCAGTTTCGCTGCCGTGTGCGCCGATGCCGACGCTCCGGCTCAGCGCACGACGCAGTACTACGAGATGTTCGGGAACCGGGCCCTGTACCACGACGGCTGGAAGGCAGTGACGCAGCACCCGTACATGTCCGAGGAGGTCAAGAGCTTCGACGACGACCGCTGGGAGCTCTACCACGTTGCCGAGGATGTCTCCGAATGTGTCGATCTGGCCGACACGCATCCCGAGAAGTTGCGCGAGCTGGTGGATCGGTGGTGGGTCGAAGCGGGAAAATACCAGGTCCTCCCCCTCGACGACCGGCCCATCTCCGAATTCGTGACCGAGAGGCCCAGCAGCGTGACGCCGCGCCCGCTGTACGTCTACCTGCCCGGGGCCGCCGCGGTCCCCGAAAGCGTGGCCGTCAACCTCAAGAACCGCTCCCACCTGGTGGAGGCCACCGTGGAGATCGCGGCGGGCGCGCCCCCGAGCGGTGTGTTGCTCTCACAGGGCTCCTTTCTCGGTGGCTGGTGCTTCTACGTCGACGCGGGCCGTCTCACCTACGTGCACAACCTCGGGGCGAGGGAGCTGACCTACATCCGGGCCACGGAGCCGGTGCCAGCTGGCGCCCACCGCCTGGGGTTCCGTTTCACCCGCACCGGGGAGGACCGGGGTCGTGGCGCGCTGCTGATCGACGACAACGTGGTGGCCGAGGGGGAGATCACCCGCTTCACGCCGATCAGATTCTCCGCTACGGGAGCGGGGGTCACCTGCGGGTACAGCAACGGGCTGCCGGTGAGCGACGAATTCGAGGGCCCGTTCCGGTTCAGCGGTGTGCTTACGCGGGTGACGGTAGCCGTCGAGGGTGCGCCGCAGATCAACGCCGCCGGAGAGGCGCGCCTGGCCATCGCCAGCCAGTAGGACGTCTCGGCCAGCGCCCCCGCCAAGGCAGCGACGGGTGAGTACGGCAAATACGTGAGATGGAAGTGACCCACCGGGGAGCCTGGAACGGGGGAAGAACAAGACGGGCCTAGCTCAGTTCGCACAACGGGGCGTGTGGATAAGTGCCCACAACTCCACCGTAGAGGTCAAATGAATCAACGAGCAGCCACGGGCCCCGGCAGGTGGCGGGATGAAGGACGTGCCGGACTCGGGCGCTGTATTCAGCGGCGATGCGAGCCGAGTCCTCTCCGGATTGGTGAAGAGAGGAGGGTGCGGTCAGTTCTCGACTGTAACGCCGACGCCCGAACTGAAGGTGCTTCCGACTGAGTTGAACGCATCAGATACCAGGACATAAGAACCGTTGGGTACCGTCGTTGTATTCCAGGCGCACAGCCATCCATAGAGGCTGGGTGTGGCCGTGCATACGACGGGCGCCGAGAAGCCGTAGGTGCCGCCGAATAGAAGGAATTCGACGCTAGTGGCGTTCGAGGCGGAGGCGTCGAGGTAGGTCGATCCGGACAGCGTGGTCCCGTCGGATGGGATCAGAACGGCCGTCGATGGCGGCATGAAAGATTCATATTGCGATACCGCCAATTCCCCAATGAAGGTGTACCCAGCGGTATCGGCGTGGATGTTCCCCTGAGAGCAGAAGTAAGTCAGCTGGCAGATCTCGCCAACGGCGTCTGGTTGGGTTCCATAGGGCGTAACTTGCTCAGTTGCGCTCAGGGGCGTGTCGTCCCCTTCGGTTGCGTTGCCAAACCGTGCCGAAGTGACGTTGACGAAGCTGCCTACAGGCACCGAGAGGTACGACTGGCTCAGCGTCGGGTTAATGAGATCATCAAACGCGGCGATCGAAGATTGAGCGATTGAGACGTTAGCGGCAGTCGGTGGATTCGTCGGGTACACGTAGAGTCCAAGATCCACGTCTGGATATGTAAGTCCGATGATCCTGGCATTGGTATCGGAGGCCGAACTCAGAGCTGCTGCAAGCGAACTCACCATTGTCTTAATGTTCGCTTCCATAGTTGGCATTGCCGCTTGCACGCACGATGCAGTAGAACATCCGTCGAAATCGTTGCCACCGATGGACATCGTTATCAAGCTCACCTGGCTCGGATGGGCCGCAATGAATGCGAGGGCTGCCTGCTCTTGTGTGTCCGAATATGGCACGGCGTCTTGACTAGCGGGATCGCCGCAGCCCTCCGAATCGAGCATTGATGTGGTCGTTGCACCGCCACATCCGAAATTCTCGGCCTGCATGTTTAGCTGTCCCGCGATGTAGCCAGTGAATCCAGTCGTTCCGCCGATACCCGGTTGGTACCCGATCGAATAGGAGTCTCCCAAGGAGAGGTAATACGGTAGCGCTGCACTCGCAGCCTGGCTATCGCCCGCTTCCATAGTCAATCCAGCGATGAGGGCAGATCCTACGAGTCCTAATCCCGCCAACAACAATCGCATCGATCGACTTCGCATATTTGGCGCTCCTCGAAAACGGCACCCTAACTTGCTCCAGAAAGACGAGTCCAGTTCGTATTGCGCTCGAACCCGCGAATGACGGCTTGCTTTTCGATGAGATCGCTCGTCTCGTTGATTTGTTGATCTGAGCGACTACCCAGCCGTTGTAGCTTTGGCGCGGAAGAGGGTGCAGGATCCTCGTCTGTAGAACGCCGGTGACTGCCCCCATAAATTCGTCAACCATGATTCCACAGGGTGTCATGCCGGACTGTAGGCACGGCCATACTGTCTGAATAAACGAAAGAGCAGACGGTGGGTTCGACCTGGAGGAGATCGTTGGTCACTCCGTAACCCGCATCTCTCTAATGGGTCTTGTGCGTCTCAACTTCGAAGATCCGCCTGGCTTCAACGTCGAGAAGCCTGCGGAAGTCAGGCTAGATGTGGAGCGGGACTTTACGATCCGGCCCCAAGGAGGTCAGGCCGGAGCCAAGGTCGAGTTCCGTCCCTACCTGGAGAACTGGACGCCATCGAGAATGTCCGAACTCGTGGGGTTATTCGGTGCTGTCGTGGTTTCTGCGCGTGCCGATCCTGACGCAACCCTCAGAATTACATTTGCCGACAATCGAGAGTTGGAAGTCCTCCCTGATCCGCAATATGAGGGTTGGGGATTCTCAGCTGGTGGCCATCTGATTGGGCAAACAGCCGGGAACGGCCTTTACTACTTTCCGCCTCCGCCGTAAGGGTGCCCCCATCCGCCGGAACCGTGGGACAGTTCGAATCCTCTTTGTGTCATCAGGACCCCACTTTTGATGGCACTTTGAGCGCGACCATCTGAGCCGTCATCAATCGACGCAGCTGCGTAGAGTTCTTATGGGTCCGGGAGTGACTTCGCCGAAGAGCCGGCCATTCAGGGTGCCGGGACGGCGGGGCGCTTCGGTACGAGTGGGGCATGCAGACGAGCAAACATTCCGTACTGGCCCGTTTGCTGGCACGATAGTTACATGTCGACCGAAGGGGATTCCGTCGATCCCGACGTGCTAATCGGCAAGAGAGTCGGAGGGGTGACGGCTAGTTGGCTCATCAATGAGACCGGCGTTCACGAGCTGATCCACGTATGGCTCAATATTGAGGGACTGGGCGGGGTCAGGATTCACACGCACAATGGAATTCGGCTGGATCTTTCCGAGCCTCACGACCCGTATGAGATGCCTGAATTGGCGACACAGGTTGTTGTTGAACGCCGAGCACCCGCTCCGCTGGAAGCGATCGTGGGCCAGGTCATCGACGGGGTAAGCCGTCTCCAAGCCGAGGGATATGGGGTCAGGGTCGGCTTCGTCCTCAACACAAACGTCGGTGGTGTGGCCATCGCTGACGTTGGTGACGACCTGGTTATAGGGTCATGGCCCGATCCAGCTCGTTGGTCGGCTGTCGAGGTGGCACTCGACGAGATCTGATTGCCGATACGTGCTGCCGACCGATAGCCCATACCGCCGGACTTGAGCGTGGGGATTCCGGGAATATATAGGGTTAGTGAATGTCATCATTTCCAGCTTTCAACCATTACGCCTTGACAGTTTCCAATCTCCAACGAAGCATCGAATGGTACGAGCGCCTCTTCGACTCGCCGCCTGTTGCGGTCAACGACCAGGACAATTATCGAGCCGCGATGTGGTTTGAGCCGATGTTCGCACTACACGAAAATCAGCATCAGCTTGAGGGCGACGTGTTCGATGAATTTCGAATCGGACTCGACCACATCGCCTTTGGTTGCGCTAGTCGAGAAGAGCTCGAATCCTGGCCAGCACGGCTCGATGCCTTGGGTATCAAGCACGGTGAGATCTTGGATCGATCATACGGGGCCGGTCTCGCATTTCGGGACCCGGACAATATTCAGCTCGAGTTCTTTCTGCCGATTGGTTCATAGGTTGCTGAGTAGCCCAGTTCGCCGGGAAGGCGTGCGGGCCGGGGACTGACGACGAGAGTCTTGTCGACTGGACTATGCAACAGCGCGATGAATGTCCTCCATCGAAAGTTCGATCATGCGATCCCCCCTGCAATCCGCACAGCCGTCCTTGTGAAGCGACGACCAGATAAGACGTGATCGGGATTCGTTGAGGCAGACCGTAAAGCTCTCTTGTCGCCGATTGATCTGCAGATCCCAGTACGGGGCGCCACTCTGTCGAGGCACGCCGATCTCCCACTTCGAGGCCCTTCAATATTTGACAGAACCGCAAATGTCGGGAATCAAAGATCCAGGTACAGTGGCACGACTCCAAGATGATGAGACTCATGACCTGAGCATGCACGGTCACTCTGATTCCGACCTCTGAGATGCCTGGCGAATGGCTTGGGATCTGGTTACCGTTCGATGACATCACGGATCCGGGGTCGCCCCGTCCACCGGGTCCGGGTGATCCCCGTCTATTGGGATGTCGATCCGGGGCGCGGCAAACAAGGCGATCGAGTACAGGTCGATCGCGCGATTCGCCACCGCGTGCAGGACGACCGCCGCCTTACCGACGCGAGGCCAGAATCCCACAAAAGGGCAAGTGGCGGCCTGGTCCACCATTGGGCGACCTCCTTCGAGACTCCCGGGGTCTGAGTTCATCGTCCACCCCCTTGTCCAGCCTCCGTGGGGCGCCGTCCCGGTCGGCGAATTGCTCCAGGTCGACTGGCATGAGCCAAAACCCACCGACGAAAGGAATAGCGATGTCGCCGGAACCGTTGAATTAGTCATGACGCCAGGCCATACGATCCGCATCGTCCCAACCGTCGCTCATGTGGAAGTGCGGCTTGGCGGCCGGCTGCTCGCCACCACCGACCGGGCCATGAAGCTCGACGAGACCGGGCTGCCCGCCCGCTATTACCTGCCGCCAGACGACGTGCAGATGGATCTCCTGAGGCCCACGACGTTCCATACCAATTGTCCGTTCAAGGGTGAGGCGTCATATTGGTCTCTCGACATCGACGGAGAGATCCATGACGGCATCGTGTGGAGCTACAAGACGCCGACGGCTCAGGCCGCTGAAGTGAGAGGGATGTTGTCCTTCTACCCCGACCGTACCGAGGTGACAGTCGACGGTCAGTCGCTTCGAGACTGACCCACCTGTCGAGTTCGACCTTCGGCTAGTCAGCCTGGCGACTCGCAGGCGGTGAGGGGTGCCGAAGCCCCAAACCCCCGAGCGCCAAAGGGTCCCCCAGAATGTTCCGCCACCGTGCCCCGGAAGCTCGACGGCACACTGGCCCGAAACGCCGGGTCGGAGACCCAAGTGCGGTCGAACCACACCTGTCCCCCCTGCGTCAGTACCAGTAGCGTCCTGGCTCGGAGGAAGGAGTTGCCGAGTGATTCGTCCGTTCCCCCGCACCCGGCAATGTCGATTGGCGATCGTGTGCCTTTTCGGGCTCCTGCTGGCCCAGTGCTCCCAGAGCTCCTCACCCGCGGATGGCGCGATCGCCGGAGTTGCCTCACCATGCGTCGGGGCGATCGCCTCTGCTGGCTACCACGGATTGTCGGTGACGGTGTACCTGTCCCAAGGAGGGCGGGCCGTCACCCATCAGACGGTGAGAGGCACCCACACCTACAGGTTCGATGTGCCCGCTGGCCACTACGTCATTGCCACCCACGAAGGCGACGGTTCTAAGCCGGTTCCCGTAGTGGTGCGCTCGGAACAGACCACCCACGCCAACATCCCGAGCTACTGCATGTAGGCCCGACTATGTCCCAGTACGCCGCCTAGGAATCGAGCTCGGTGAGCACCTCTCCGATGATCTTCGTGGCCTTATGCGCCGGCAGTGGCTCGCCACCTTCGACCTCGGCGACCTCGATGGCGAAATCCTCGACCGAATGGACGCCGCCGATGAGGACGTGACGTAAGGCCTCGCCACTCGATTCGGGATCGTTGATCGCCTCGATTGCACTGCTCACATCGTGCTTAGGAGACTCGGCTATCGCGTGGACGAGGGCCATGGCCTCTTGGCGGCCGCTCGGCGTGGACACCGCCGGCTCGCGGTCGGGGTTCTGCTGGAGATCCCACTCGACCAAAGCCTCGTCATATCCACCCTCTCCGGGGTGAAGGACACGGGTGGTATCCGCTGTTGCCACCGTCGTCTCATCGCCCGCTACACCTTCTTCATCATGATGGCGCTCTTGGCGCACAGGAACGACCAGGGTTCCGTCTTCATTGCGAACGATCGTCATGGGTGTTCTCTCCTTGGCCGACGCGGGAATCACTCAGCCCGTCAAGCTTTATACCCAGATGGGCGTCCTCTCACCCATGAGGGCACCGTGCCTTACGTGCCCTTCGATCTCCCCTCGGAGCCTGCCCCCTAATCTGAAGCCGTTACCGAAGGACTCACCGAGTACGTCGCCGGCGCTTCCGAAACTGCCAGTCCAGCTGCTAGCCCAGTGGCGACTGTCAGCACACCGAGGAGAAGGTACGGCGTGAGACTCCGGCCCAGCTACACCAGTTCAGGCTACGCCCCTACAATTGGGGCCGAAAACCCGACCCTGGAGGGTGCCCCACTTCGCCGGGCCGGAGCTATGGGCATGCCAGGCATCAACCCCCGCACCAAACTGAGCACTCCCTAAACTGGGGTCATGCCCACGCCGGTAGGCCCGGTGCCGCCCGACCCCGATGATCCCGACACGTGGGACTGGGGTGAGTTCGCCGGTGAGCGCAATCGCCGGAAACCTCTGTGGCAACTTGTTCTTGTCGGCATCGTTGTGATGGGACTTGTGCTTCTTTTGGTCGTCAACGTCCTGTAGTCGATCTTGCGAGCCAGAAGTTCAGACGTGCCCCGACCGCCGGCTGAGGTCACCGTGAAGACCGTCAGTGCTTGCTGATGTTCACCTGTTGCAAGTCGGCACATATGGGCTAGGGCGAAGGTCTTTTTGGAGACTTGAAGATCCGGGTCATGAGCCGTGTCTGGGCGCTCAGTTGGATCGGCAAGTCAGAGTGCCGTGTCTGTAGAAGATCACAGAACCTCTTGAACCCGGGACCGCCCATCACACGGAGGTACTCGCCGTTGTCCATCTCGATTACCTCCATGTTTTGGGACAAACCGCTTCCCGGGCGAATCCGACGAATGTCAATGGTGCGCACTTCACCGGAGCGCATCGGCGTGCGCCACGTGATCGTCTCGCCCGATAGGGAAAGCTCGCTCACAAGGAGCCACAGGAACCAATAGCCGCCGTAAAGCAAGCCCACTGTGAAGAGGAGATTGAAGAGCCAAGGAGAACCGCCTGCGATTAGAGCAACGAGGTCGAACAGGGCCAGCATTGCCAGAATCACCACAGGAAACATTCGTCCAAGCGGAAAGGCTGAGTAGGAACCGTGCTCGATCACCAGCGGCAACGGTAGCCTCATGACCCTGGTCGATCGGTCGTTCAGGCGTGGTCGACAACCTGACCCCGACCGCCGGTACGAGGTGCCACCATGCGGCACAACGGGGCGCCGTCTGGAACCCTGGCCGTCGAATTTTTGGGGGCACCCGCAGGGCCCGAATGACGGTCCGAAAGGGGATGGAGCTCCGGGAGTGACAATCCGGGCGATAGTTGTCCAGAGTCCTGGAGATAGGTCGCGGCTTGGGTGTCAACAGACGGTTGCAGAGCCCCGGTGGCAATTTCCGTGGCGATTACAAATCGAAGCTCACCACGAAACTCGAGTGGGTGAAGAGACAGGGCACGGCTCTGAGGTGGTGACACTCTGACAATTCCAGCGTTTGGCCACATAGAGGAACGACATCGAAGTTCGAACATCGAGTCTTCGCGGGCCTGTAGGCAGGTGCCCTATCCTCCAGCCCACCTACTTCGGGTCCGCCGTCAGGCCGAGGGGTACGGGGTAAAGGTCAGGTCGACGGCTTCCTTGGTGCTGAACCCTGCCCGGTGGCGTAGGCGCGCTGGAACTCGTCGGCGTCGAGACCTGTCCGCACCTGGTCGAGGCTGGCCTGGCGGTAGCGCTCCTCGGGCTGCACCCACGGTTCACCGGTCTGGTCGCGGAAGGCCTGGGCGGTCCCGTGGAGGACGGCGGCGCGGTGCCCGTCACCCTGGTCGGCGGCCAGACAGGCCAGGCCCAGGTTGGCGTAGGCCATCCCGGAGCGATCCCCGTTGCGGCGGGCGATCCGCAATGCCTGCTCGAACATGGAGCCCGCGTGCGTGGTGTCACCCTCCTCGCGCAGCACCCAGCCCAGGTTGACGTGCATGAGGTTGATGGAGCCCCCGATGCTCTGCTGTGCCCTTTCGGCCCGCTCCAGATGGGCCCGGGCGGCGGGAACGTCCCCCTCGTCCAGCGCGTGAACGCCGGCGTTGTTCTCCAGGACGAAGGTCAGGAAGTGATCGCCGGAGCGTTGGACACAGGAGATGGCCTCGGCGAAGAGCTCCCCGATGCGGTCCGGCTCGACGATCTTGCAACACAAGAGGTACATGGCCAGGCTCTCGCCCAACAGCACGTCGTCGCCCAGCAGCCGAGCGCGCTCGACGGCTTCGAGACCCATCGGGAATCCGCTTTCGGAATCCCCGGCGAAGTAACAGACGGCGCAGAGAATGGCAAGGGACTCGGTGAGCAGTCGGTCATGGTTGAGCCGGCGAGCGGTCTCGAGCGCCAGTTCGGCGTAGTGCCGGGCCGTACCGATATCGACGTAGCGAGCGCCGAAGGCCACGGTGATGAGGGTCCCGCACAACAAGTAGGGATCCAGCTCGGCCTCGGGTCGCCGGAGGACCGGCTCGAGCAGATCGATCGTCTCGGCCCGAGAGCGCACCCACCAGTAACGCCGGAGAGCCACACCGAATCGGAGGATCAGATCTGTTCCCTCCGGGTCGCCGGCGGCGTGTTCCATGGCCCGGCGCAGGTTGGCCCGGTCGCCGTCGAGCCGAGCTAACCAGCTGCCCTGCTCGGGCCCGGTGAGGTGGGGAGCGGCCCGCTCGGCCACGGAGAGGAAGAGGGCGCAGTGCGCCGAACCCACGGTGGCGGCCTCGTCCTGCTCGACCAGGTGCTCGGCCCCGAACTGGCGGATGGTCTCCAACAACCGGTAGCGGACGCCGGCGCCGGTGGGCTCGGCCACAACCAGGCTCTTGTCCACCAACGACCCCAAGAGATCGGTGACGTCGAAGACGTCGATGTCACCCATACTGCACACCGACTCGGCCGCCTCGAGGTCGAACCCCTCGGCGAAGACTGACAGGCGCTGCAGCATCGACCGCTCGGGTCCGTTGAGGAGTGAATAGGACCAGTCCACTGTGGCCCGCAGCGTCTGCTGGCGCGGCAGCGCGCTCCGGCTGCCCCCGGTGAGGAGGCGGAAGCGTTGGTCGAGGCGGTCGTGCAGACTGGCCAGCGAGAGCGACCGCAACCGGGCTGCTGCCAGTTCGATGGCCAGCGGCATGCCGTCGAGGCGCCGGCAGATCGAGACCACGAGCGGGCCGGTCTCCTCGTCGAGCACCAGGTCGACTCCCTGCCCGCGGGCCCGCTCCGTGAAGAGGGTCACCGCATCTGACTCGACGGCCGCCGAGGCATCGCCATCGTCGGTCCCGGGTAGCGACAGCGATGGGACGCGGTAGATGCTCTCCCCGCCGATGCCCAGCGGCTCACGGCTGGTGGCAATCAGGTGGACTTGGGGGCACCGGCGGAGTATGGCATCGGCCACCTTGGCGCAGTCCCCGATCAGGTGCTCGCAGTTGTCGAGGACAATGAGCATGTGCTGAGGCACCAAGGCGTCGAGCAGGGTCTCGAGTGGGGGCCGACCGGCCTGGCTGGTGATCCCGAGCACCGAGCTGATCGTCGAGGCCACGGCATCGGGGTCCGAGAGCGGAGCGAGCTCGACCAGCCAGACGCCGTCGCCGGACCCGTCGAGCAGCTCGGCAGCCACCTGCAGCCCCAGACGGGTCTTGCCCGACCCCCCCGCCCCGGTGAGGGTGACAAGCCGCGCCGACTCGACGAGACGCCGGACCTCGGCCACCTCGCGGTCGCGCCCGACGAAGTGTGCCGACTGGGCGGGCAGGTTGTTGGCCAGAGCCGGGTTGTCCAGGGAGCGCAGCGGGGGGAAGTCGGTCTCCAGGCCCTCGCCGTCGAGTTGGAAGATCTGCTCGGGCCGGCCCAGGTCCTTCAGGCGGTGGTGGCCGAGGTCCCTAAGGGAGGCGCCCGACGGAAGCGAATCCCGCACCAGGGCGGCGGCGGCGGCCGAGAGCACGATCTGCCCCCCGTGGGCTACGGCTCCGACGCGGGCCGCCCGGTGTACGTCGAGACCGACCAGACCCGTTCCCGTCTCCGACGCCTCACCGGAGTGGACCCCCATGCGCACGCGCACCCGCTCGCCGTCGGGCCACTCGTGGGCACCGAGGGCCCGCTGTATCTCGATCACCGCCGCCACACAGGCGCTGGGTGAGGAGAACACGGCGAAGAACCCGTCGCCTTGCGTGCCCATCTCCTTGCCGTCGTGGGAGGCCAGGCCGGCCCGGATGAGCCGGTGGTGATCGGCCAGCACCTTGCTGTAGACGGCGTGACCGAGGCGCCCCAACAGAACCGTCGAGCCCTCAATGTCAGTGAAGAGAAAGGTCAGTGTCTCCGTGGGCAGAGTGTAAGAGATGGGAGGAGTCGCCGGGGGATGCAGTCTGTCTGGCGGACTATCTCGTCGGACTCCCGGCGCGGGCAACAACCTCACTTCATTGGTCGTAGCCGACGATGTCGACAACTCGATCGGCGCACCGTGAGCACGTTCCAGCGGTTGGCCTGGCCGCCCCGTTCCCGCCCCGCCTCGGTGCCGGGCACCACGAGCCCGACGAGGATCCGGTCCCCGCAAGGACGACCGACTTGCTCTTCCGGATCCACCAGATGTTGTGGATGATGTCAAAGTCCAGTTACAGGATGTCGTGGATGGTCGGATCAGATGAACATTCCTAAGCCGCCTATTGAGACCCGATGACGGCCGAAAAACGGGATTCAGTCCCTCCGGATCCGTCTCTGCACGATGCCCGGTGGGTGCCCCATAAATTCGTGAACTACAACGCCTCAAGGTGCCACCTACCAATGCAAGGTGACACCATTTTGGGTACCCCACGGGTTGATCCCCCCGATCCAGGCTCCCCATTTGGGTCACTTCCGTCTCACCTATTTGCCGTACTCAGCGACGGGTGGATTAACCGGGGCTGCCGGCCAGCATCGCCGTCACCGCGGTGAGCGGGTGGCGGTACAGGCGGCAGGCGTTTTCGTAGGCCAGGGCCCGCTGCTCGTCGGGGGGCAGGTGGCCGATCTCGGTCTCGACGATGTCCTGGGTCAGCGGCCACGACCCGTCCTGGTGCGGGTAGTCGGTCTCGAGCATGATGCGATCGATCCCGATCTCGTGACGTTCGCGGATGCCGCAATGGTCCTCAATGGAGGTGAACCAAAAGGCGCGGCGGAAGACCTCCTCGGGCAACTCGTCCACGCCCCGCCAGGTGAGGGAGGCGTCGAGCAGGCGCTGACTCCGGCGCAGGCGCTCGAGCACGGTGGGGACCCAGCTCACCCCGGCCTCCGACAGTGCGATGCGCAGCCGGGGGAAGCGCACCGGCACGCGGGCGTAGAGCCAGTCGACGCAGGCCATCATGCCGTTCATCGGGAACAGGATCGCCGAGACGTCCCCCGGCGAATCCGAGGACGGCCGCGAGACCCGCGACGACGAACCGACATGGAGGTCGACGACCGTCTCGGTCTCCTCGCAGGCGGCGAAGAACGGATCCCAGTGCCGGGTGTGCAGCGACGGGAATCCCAGAGCCTCGGGATTCTCGGAGAAGGCGACCGCCCGGAAGCCGCGCGCCGCGTTCCGACGGATCTCGTCGGCGGCGACGGCAGGATCGGGCAGCCAGGTCACCTGCTGGGCGATAAAGCGATCCGGTGCGACGGCGGCCCATTCCTCGGCGAACCAATCGTTGTAGGCGCGCATGCACGCGAGCCCGAGCTGCGCGTCGCGCATCCGGTAGAAGCGCTGCCCGGCGAAACCGAACATGGCCGAGGGGAAGCAGAGCGAGGCGGCCACTCCGACCATGTCCATGTCGGCGAGGCGGGCTTTGGCGTCGTAGGAGCCGGGTCGCATCTCGTCGAAGCGCACAGGCTCGCGGGTCCATTCGTCCTGGGGACGGCCGACCGTCGAGGTCTGGATCGTCCGGTTGGCCTCGAGATCGCCTTCGAAGGACCAGTACTCCACGCCGTCGCGCTCGATCACCCGCGGGGCCTCGTCCGCGCGTCGCCGGGGCAGGCGCGCCACGAAGAGGTCGCCGGGCTCGACGAGGTGATCGTCGACCGAGACGATCGGGATCCGCACCGGGAGGGGCGTTGGATCCGCCAGCAGCGTGTGCACGTCGCGGCGGTGGTCACCACCGAAGGGGTCGACGATCTCCTCCGCCAGGTCGGACAGGTTGCTGGTCTGCGTTTGCGCCATGACTGGCCCCCTCTGCGTCAGCCGTCCTGGGCGACACCTCCGCGGCGCGGCCGGCCGGTGGCGCCGACCAATGACGTCCAGTTACTCGAGTACCTCGGGATCGCGCCGGATCTGCATGCGGCACATGGCTTCGAACAGGCCGGTGAAGTTGCCGGTGGTGAAGAAGCCGCCGTAAGCGGCAGCCGCGTCGGGATGCATGAGCTTGCCGCCCCCGACCGCCTCTATGTGCCAGGCCTGGCGGCAGCGCCACTCCAGGCACGTGGCCCGCAGATACGCCTGCTCGATGCTGTTGCCCATGACCAGCACGCCGTGGTTGGCCAGGAGGGCCATACCGGCATCACCGACAGCCTCGACTGCAGCACGGGCGTTGGCCGTGTCGTCCACCGCGCCCCAGTACTGGTCGTACAACGCGACCTCGCCGTGGTAGTACGCGCTCGACTGGTCGTAAATGCCGGGGACGCGTCCGAGGTCGGCCCATATGGTCCCCCAGCGGGTGTGGTTGTGCAGCGAGACCGTGACGTCCTCGCGCGCCTTGTGCAATTCGACGTGGAGCTGGATCGCCGGGGTGATCGTCCACTGGCCCTCGAGCTCGTTGCCCTCCGCGTCCATGCGCATGATGTCGCTGGCCCGTACCTCGCCCCATGTCAGCCCGAACGGGTTGACGAGGAAGGTGCCGTCGGGCTGCTTGTAGGTGATGTGGCCGGCCAGGTGGTCATTGTGCCCCTCGTCCCACAGGCAACGCGCCAAGAGGGCGATCTGCTGATGGGGGGTCAGGTCCGGGAGCGGTGGCGCAATCGGCTTCGTCACCACCATCTTCTTGAGCTGTGTCGTCTTGGTCTCCGTCACGGTCATGTGCGTACGCTCCCTTCGGATGGTGCCGAGTCGCTCGACGCCGATCTCTTGACACGGCCGATGATGCTGTCGGCTCTTGACACGGCCGATTCCGTAGATAGGCTTAACTTTATCGATCATTGAGATGTTACGCAACCAAGGGCGGGCGCCGGGAGAAGCAACAAAACTGGCCCGAATTCAGCCGTTTTGACCGGCGAACCGGACCGGGTGGCGTCGGCACTCGAGATCTTCGACCGATTGGATGCGACGATGGCGACAGTAGCGACAAACCTTCTCATCTCGGTGGACGACCACGTCATTGAGCCGCCCAACCTGTGGGTCGACCGCGTCCCGCGCTCGGACCGCGAGCGGGTGCCCCATGTCGTCGAGGAGGACGGCGCCTCGATCTGGTGCTACGAGGACGTGCGCATCCCCATCCCCGGCTTGTTCGTGCAGGCCGGTCGCGCCCAGGAGGAGATCGTCCCCGAGCTCATGTCCTACGAGAAGATGCGCCCCGGTTACTTCGATCCGCGAGAACGCGCCAAGGACATGGACAAGGACGGGGTGATCGCGTCGCTGTGCTTCCCCACCATTCCCCGTTACTGCGGCCAGCAGTTCCTCGAGGCCAAGGACCGCGAGATGGCGCTGACCTGCCTGCGCATCTACAACGACTGGATGATCGAGGACTGGAGCGGCGGGGCGCCCGGCCGCTTCATACCCTTGATCGTCGTGCCCCTGTGGGATCCGAAGCTGGCCGGCGAGGAGGTGCGCCGCTGCGCCCGCGCCGGCGCCAAGGCGGTCTCGTTCTCGGAGAACCCCGCCAAGCTGGGGCTGCCCTCTCTCCACGACAGGACCGGGTATTGGGACCCTTTTCTCGAGGCTGTAAATGCCACGGAGCTCCCGTTGTGCATCCATTTCGGGTCGTCGTCCATGGTCCCGACCACCTCCGATGACGCGCCGGTGTACGTGTCCGCGCTCCTGTCGCCCCTGAATTTGACCTACGCCACCGCGGACTGGCTGTTCTCCAAGAAACTCGAGAAGTACCCCAACCTCAAGATCTGCCTTTCCGAGGGTGGCATCGGGTGGATCCCCTACATCCTCGAGCGCGCCGAGTTCATCATTGCGCACATGCCCTGGGCCCGGACCTACGACTCCTACGACTACACACAGACCAAGCACGAGAATCTCGGTCCCGAACTGAGCCCGACCGAACTCTTCCGCCAGCACATCTACGGGTGCTTCATCGACGATGCATTCGGGATACGGAATCTCGCGTCCATCGGCGCCGACAACGTAATGATCGAGACCGACTACCCGCATGGTGACGGCACCTACCCGAACTCTGTGGCCAATGCCAAGCGGCTGCTGGCCGGCCTCGACGAGGACGTGCAGTACAAGATCATGCAGGGTAACGCCCGGCGGGTCTTCAATCTCAACTAGTTTGGCGTCGAGCCGACCGCTGCACGAGGAGGTGCCGACATGGCCGACGAGGTCCACCTCAACGGGCACCACCGCGGCACTCTGGAAAGCATCTTCCGCCACCCGGTCGGGCACAATATCGAGTGGCACGACGTCGTGTCCCTTCTGGAGAATGTGGGCACGGTGGTCGAGGGGGCGAACGGCCGCTTGACTGTGACCGTCGGTTCCGAGACGGAGACGTTCGATGTACCCCGCCAACACGACGTCGACGTGCAACACGTCCTCGATGTGCGGCGGATGCTCGAACGCGCGGGGATCACCCCGCACTAACAGCGCGTCCTAGAAGTTGATCACCGTGCGGACGACCTCGCCCGCCTCCATGGCGTCGAAGGCCCCGTTCACCTCTTCGAGCGCGATACGGCGGCTGATCATCCCCTCGAGGTCGAGTTGGCCTGCCTTCCACAAGCGGAGGAAGCGGTGGAAATCGGAGCGCACATCCGATGAGCCGTAGTAGCTGCCGACCAGTGTCTTCTCGTTGAAGAAGACCTCGAAGGCGCTGAAGACCAGGCTGTCCTCCTCGCGCCCGGCGCCGACGATGCAGGCCGTACCGCCCCGGCGGATGGTGTCCCAGGCCATGCGCATCGTCTTCGCCAGCCCGATCGCCTCAATGGCGTAGTCGAACCCGTCGCCGGTGAGCTCGGCGCGCACCGCCTCCAGGTCCTCCGGCGCGCAGCTGTGGGTCGCCCCGAACTGCAGGGCCAGATTGCGCTTCTGCTCCACGACGTCGACCGCGAGGATGGTCGAGGCACCCGACAACCGGGCGCCCTGGATTGCGGCGATGCCCACCCCGCCACATCCGAAGACGACGACCGACGAACCAGGTGTGACCTTGGCACAGTTGACGGCCGCCCCCACGCCTGTCGTCACGCCACACCCGATGAGGGCCGCGATGTCGAACGGCACGTCCTTGTCGATGGCGATCGCCGCCCGTTCCTGGACCGTGATCTCCTCGCAGAAGGTGCCCGTGCCCGACATCCCGTGGACGGGTGTGTCCCCGCGACGGAAGCGGGGAGTGAGGGCACCGGTGGTGTACATCGTCGAGCACAGTTCCGGCCGCTTGCGCCCTGCGCAGTTGATGCAGAAGCCGCACGGGGCGGTCCAGGCGATGATGACGTGGTCCCCTTCCGCCAGCCGCGTCACGCCGTCGCCGACGGCGGTGACCACGCCGGCACCCTCATGGCCCAGGACGACGGGAAGGGTCTGGGGCATGGTCTGGTTCAGGATCGACAGATCGGAGTGGCACACGCCCGACGCCATGATCTTGACCGTGACCTCTTGGAATCCGGGGTCCAGGATCGTGATGTCGTCGACCACCTCGAGTCGATCGACGTCGTTGCTGAACAGGACGGCTGCTTTCATGGGTCCTCCAAGTCGGCGGGTGGATGCGGCACGGGATGGCTCACGTGTCGAGGGCGGCGCGCACTGCGTCGAGGCGCTGCCCGAGCATGGGCAACGTCTCGGGACTGGGGAGCACCAGGAACCGCTGGTGCACAATGGCGTCGAGCGCCGCCGCGGCGACGTCCTCGGGTGAGGTCGCGGCGGCTTGCACCGCCTCTCGGTACCGCCCGGCCACGACGGGATCGGCGTGGGATCCGCCGGGGAATTCCGGAGGGCGGTTGCGCTCGCTCTCGGCGATGCGCGTCCGCACGACGCCCGGGCACAGCAATGACACGCCGACACCGGTGCCGGCGAGCTCGGTGTGCAACACGTCGGCCAGGGCGCCGACGGCGTGCTTCACGGCGGAGTAGGGCCCGAGAGAAGGGGTGGGGATGAAGCTGGCCACCGATCCGGTGATGACGACGTGACCCTGGCCTCTCTCGACGAGGCCGGGGACGAAGGTGCTGATGCCATGCAGCACTCCCATCAAGTTGACCTCGATCAGCCAGCGCCACGTCGCGTCGGTCGTCTCGAGCACCGATCCCGATGGTGAGACCCCGGCGTTGAGGCAGACGATCTGCGCCGGGCCGAAGCGGGCCGCGGCCTGGTCGTGCAGGGCAACGACCTCTTCTTTCGAGCGGACGTCGCAGGCGACGCCGATGGCGTCGGAGCCACCGGCACGCAGCGCATCGACGGTCTCGTCGAGCGCCGTCTTCTCCACATCGGCCAGCACGACCGCGCAGCCCGCCCGGTCCAAGGCGCCCGCCAGTGCCCGCCCGATCCCGCTTGCTGCCCCCGTGACGACCGCCGCGCGGCCGTCCAGCTCATGCACGCGGGTCGGTTTGCGGTGGAGGCGAGGCTGCTCGCCTCAGTCCAGCACCCCGGGGTCCTGGCGGATGACCCGCCGGCACATCGCTTCGAAGAATCCGTCGAATGCGTCGGGCACCGAGTCCACCAGGGCGCCGAAGTCCCGGGCCACGGTGTCGCTCATCGGTACCCCGCCACCCAGCGCCTCGACGTGCCAGGCCTGGCGGCAGCGCCATTCGAGCACCATGGCCCGGATGTACGCCTGGTGGATGTCGTCGGCGATGACCATGACGCCGTGGTTGGCCAGCAGGGCTGCGTTGGCCGTGCCGAGAGCTCGCACGGCGCCGCTGGCATTGGACCGGTCGTTGACCGGGCCGTCGTACTCGTTGTAGACGGCGATTTCGCCCGAGTACATGGCCCCGGTCTGATCGTAAATCGGCGGCACCCGGTGGGCGTCGGCCCAGATGGTGCCCCAACGGGGGTGGTTGTGGACGACCACCCCGGCATCGTGGCGATGCTCGTGCAGCACCACGTGGAGCGTGATGGCGGGAGTGATGAGCCAGCGGCCGTCGACCTGGCGCCCCTGCGCGTCCATACGTGCGATGTCGCTGGCGCAGAGCTCGTCCCATGCCAGTCCCCACGGGTTCACGAGGAACGTGCCGTCGGGCTGCTTGTAGGTGATGTGCCCGCTCAGGTGGTCGTCGTACCCCTCGTTGAACAGGCAGCGCGCCAGGAGCGCCACCTCCTGCGTGGGCGTGAGGTGCATCTCGGGGAATCGGAGGGGAAGTGTCTCTACCGATTGCACAGCCATGGGCTCTCCTCGCTTCTCGATCCACAGGCCACGGCTGTGCGCTGAGTCGAAGCGTCCCCCGTACCTATTTTGTCAAGAATGACATACATTAATATAAGGATCGTCCCTGCCGGTGTCAAACATGCGGAGGGGCGCGTCAGTGCTGTTCAGCGTGGTGGTGGCGGTGCCCCGACCCGGGAGATGGCACCGTTCTCACGGCCTGCTAATGATGCTATCATTGATAAAATCTGAGCAAGAGGAATGGCCTTGG
>PKYA01000226.1 GCA_003133545.1 Acidimicrobiaceae bacterium
TCACCACCCAGCCCGTCGGCGGGGTCACCGAGGGCACCAACTTCGCCACCGAGCCCGTCGTCACGGTCGAAGACGCTGGCGGAAACGTGGTGACCAGCGACAACGCCAACGTGTCGTTGTCCATCGGCACCTATTCATCTGCGAACGGCGGGACCACCCAGGGCACCCTCACCTGCACGAGCACCCTCACGGTGAAAGCCGTGAACGGTGTGGCGGCAACCTTTGCCGGCTGCCAGATCAGCGGGACGTTGGCTGCCGGGACGTACAGCCTGAACGCGTCCTCCGCCGGGTTGGTCGGGTCCTCCAACAACATGTCGATCGTCGCCGGGGGAGCCTCCAAGCTTGCCTTCACCAGCGAACCGCTCGGCGGGGTGAACGAGGCCACCAACTTGGCCACCGAGCCCGTGGTCTCCGTCGAGGACAGCAACGGCAACACCGTGACCTCCGACAACGGGACAGTGGCCCTGTCCATCGGCACCTACGCCGCGGGCAACGGCGGCACCAACCAGGGCACTTTGGGCTGCACCAACACCACAGTCAACGCCGTGGCGGGCGTGGCCACCTTCGCCAACTGCCAGATCACCGGAACGGCAGCGGCCGGGACCTACACCCTCAACGCCGCCCGGACCGGGCTGACCACGGTGTCTTCCTCCAGCCTGTCGATCACCGCCGGTTCGGCTTCCAAACTGGCCTTCAGCATCGAACCCGGTGGTGGCGCCGGCGGCGTCGCCTTTGCCACGCAGCCCGTCGTCAACGTCGAGGACGGTAACGGCAACACGGTCAGCTCGGGGACGAATTCCAACGCGTCGGTCACCCTGGCCATCGCCTCTCAGCCCGGGACCGGCGCCACCCTCGCCTGTACCACCAACCCCCTGGTGGCAACCGCCGGAGTGGCCACCTTCGCTGGTTGCAAGATCACCGGTACTGCAGGTGCCTACACCATGAGTGCCACGGCTAGCGGCCTCGGCACGACCACCAGCAGCTCGTTCAGCATCGGCGCGCCGGGCATCGCCCTTGTCGAGCAGGTGGTGGCGAACGGTGGCGCAAATCTGACGACGCAGACGATCACTCTGCCCAGCGCAAGCACCGTCGGCGACACTCTGATCCTGCTCGTGGGTGACGACCACACCAACAGTGCAACCGTCTCCTCGGTCACCGGCGGTGGAGTCACCACCTGGACAAACGTCACCGAGAAGAACGGCGGCAACGGTCACGGTGAGGCAGAGATCTGGTACGGCCCTGTGACTTCGAGCGCCAGCAACGTCACCGTGACGCTCAGTGGAAGCACCAACTGGCAGTTGGCGAACGTGTCGGAGTGGTCGGGCATCGCGTCCACTAACCCGGTGGACGCGTCGACGAGCAGCTCCGGTACCGCCACATCCTTCGCGGCCGGTCCCATCACCACGACCGTGGCAGGTGATCTGGTCATCAGCGACGCCTGGACCTCGTTTACCCCTGGATTCACAACTGCGCAAAATTCGACCACTGCGGGCTACACGGCACTGAACCAGACAACGGCAGGGGGCGCGTACTACAGAGCGTGGGGTGCTTACCAGGTCGATGCCTCAACGGGGCCGATCTCGGCGGGCTGGACCGGACCAGGAAGCGGCTTCTACGCCACGGCCATCGCGGCGTTCAAGCCATGAGAACCTCGGAGCAAGTCGCGGTGCACTACCCGGTTCGGCAGTGGCGCCAATGGCGTGGCGTGGAAGGACGGGGAGGCGCCGGGCGTGACGAAGCAGGCGCGGTTCTCATCCTGGCCCTGGTCTTCCTCATCGTCGTCGGTGGGATCGTGGGCTCGCTGGCGGATTGGGCCACGAACGATCTCGACAACACAGCGCACTTCACGTCGGCTCGTTCGCTCCAGTACGCCGCCGAGAGCGCGGTCGAATTGGCGATACAAAACATCCGCTACACCCCGCTCCTCCTTGCGACTCAGGCGGATCCGACTCCGACCTTGAATGCCAGTCCACCGGCTGCCTGCTGGGGCACTGCACCCGATGTGCCTCCCNNGCTGTGGATGGTCAGAGTGTGGCCGTCTGGTGCAGCACCGTGTGGTATCCCTCCAGCGCCGCCACGCGAGTCGTCACAATTTCGGCCTGCGCCGCAGCTGAGACTGCCGCATCGTGTGCCTCGAACCCCTATCTCCAGGCTGAGGTCACTTTCGACGACTACCCCCCATTGGGAGTCAGCGCCCCTCCCACGACGACGCCCGTGCCGTGTTCGAGTTATTGCGGCACGACCATGACGGTCAACAGCTGGGAGTGGTCGCCTGTGGTCCCGACCGTCAGCAGTATTAGCTCGACCTCGGGACTCTCGACGTCGGGACTGATCACAGGGGGAACCACGGGAGTGCCATGCTCGCAGCAACCGACTGGTTGTGTCACCATCACCGGTTCGGGATTCGTCGCCGGCGCAACAACGGTGAATTTCGTCGAAGAGTCGGGCGGTGTGCCCAGCAGCGACAGCGTGATCGCGCCACAGCCACCGGCCGGCAGTGCCACTGTCCCCGCCGTCGGCATGATCACCGTTCCTGTCAGCAGTGTGACGGTTAACGGCAGCGGTGCCTCCCTTACGGCGGTCGTACCGGCCGTGGACCAAGGGACGACGTACTTGCTTACCGTTACGACTCCGGGGGGCACCAGTGCCTATGACCCCAATCCAGCTAACCCCAGTGCGAACGATATCTACACCTACCTGCCAAACGTCTCACCAAGTATCACGAGCATCAGCCCCGCAGGCGGCTCCAACACCGGTGGTACGGCGGTGTCGATCACCGGGGTCGGGTTCTACAGCAGCGCGTCCAATCCTTTAGTCGTCAAGTTTGTCGGCGCCTCGACCTCAGCCGTCGTGTACGTGAACAGCCCAACCTCTATTACAGCCTTCTCGCCGAACGTGTCCCCGGCGACGGGGAAGTACACCATCACTGTCACGACCTTGGGCGGCACGTACTCCAACAGCAACACCGACTCCTTCACGTATTCACAACTGCCGGCGAATGGAGGGTGAGATGTCCGCTCGACTCGAACCTGCCCGCCGCGTTGACCTCCGATCGCTCTCGCGTCGTTGGAGTAGTTCGTTGAAACTGCCTAACCAGGGAGGTGGTGCCGATCGCTCAGGTTTGTAGGAAAGGGAGTGCACCGGCCGGCACCAGATCGCGCCCATGGAATCGCCTGTTTGATCGGTGTTCCACGACATGGGCTGTGGAACCGACGTGACGACTTACATGCACCGGAGGGATACAACAGGCACCCCTGCGGGGTCCTGATCTGAAGCGACAAATGGCAGCACCGAGAAGCGGTGCGCCTCATACTGAAAGGTAACAGAACATGATTGAGCACTACCGAAAGATCCATCGGCAAAGGGCCGCTGGAGAGATTGACGCGACGGGTTTCACGCTTATTGAACTCCTGATCGTCATTGTCGTGCTGGGCATTCTGGCAGCGGTCGTCGTCTTCGCCCTGGGCGGAGTGACCGGACAGAGCGCCGTTGCCGCCTGCCAAGCAGACGCCAAGACAGTGGACACAGCTGTCGCGGCGTTCCAGGCTGACAACCCCGGCCTCATTCCGTCTTCGGCATTGTTGACCGGGACGACGGACAGTGGGCCGTTCCTGCAGTCGTGGCCAAACAACAGCGGAGCGAATTACGCCGTCAGCCTTGACGGCACGTTGGCGGGCACGGTTGAGATCACCATCACCCCGAGCGGCGGTGGTGCAGCGGTAACGACTGCGTACAACGCGGAGTCCGACACCGCGGGGGCCCTGACCGGCTGCTTTGCAGCAACCTGAGCAAATCCAATAGCAGTATTTCTGCAATGTGAGGGGAGGTNNCCTCCGCGTCCACCCTGGAGCGAGAATCGATCGTCGAAGTTCCTGGTCGGATACTCGCCCCCGGTGTCAAAATGCCGTGAGATTCTGAAGCTGCTGTGAGATCCTGAGGGGGAGACCGCTCTCCGGGCAGTCTTTTTGACCGGCTCGAGCTGGAAACGACCGCCCGCTGCGAACAGGGAATTGTGCCGCAATTGGGATTGGGTGGTCCCCCCGGAGATTCTCGGCGACCACGCTTGTCTTCATGAATGAGGCAAGCACTGTCGCGACCGTCGAGGTGGTCAGGTGAAGCTATCGCGGAAGGATAGAGACGACCCGGTGACCTTTCGTACCACGAAGAGCGGAGCCGATGAACCAACGATAGGGGAGGTCTCCTCCGTCCTTGTGGCTGAGGCGCCCCCGCAGGTCCAGGCGCCGACCGTGCTCGATGACCTGGCAGCCGCGGAGGCTCGCGCTGCCCAAACACCGGCGAGCGGCTCCGTCGTCGGTTCCACGCCTCCCCGCACCGCTGGTGGGAGCGCGGGTCAGCAGCTCGGCGACGTGCTGGTGCTTCGTGGATTGGCCACTCACGCGCAAGTCCAGGCGGCCCTGGAAAGGCAACAGGATTCCGGCGGTCGGTTGGGCGAGCTACTGGTGGAGATGGGTGTCCTCGAGGAGAGGGACCTTGTAGAGGCGCTCGCCGAGTTCTTCGGCATG
>PKYA01000012.1 GCA_003133545.1 Acidimicrobiaceae bacterium
GGGTTGTTTCGTGTCGGAGGGGCGTATGACCCCCTGAGTACACCGGCCGTGCTCCGCGGTCAGGTGACGCTCAGAGCCGCCTAACGGAACCGAAAGTCCTGGTAGGAGCTCCGGTGGCGTGCGCCCCAAAGCGGCACGTCGCCTCCGTCCTGGAATCGGGGTGCTGGCACGAATATGTTCCGGATGCTGCCCTCCTTGGCCGCCGACTGAGCATCCATCAGACTGCCCATGTGATGGCGACCGCGGACGCGCCACTGGAGGTCTCAGCTCGACGGCGCGACCGCAATCGCTGGAGAACGGGAGTGCTAACGGTTGCCCTGTACCGCTTCCAGCGCACGTTCCGGCAGCGCCGCGGCGCCTACTTGTCGCTCGTCTTGCTAATCGGGCTGGTGGGCGGCCTCTCCATGGGCGCCCTGGCCGCCGCCCGGCGCACCGAGTCCTCCTTCCCCGAATTTCTCGCCAGTACGAATCCGTCCAACCTGAGTCTCGGCACGGCGCTCTGGAATCCGGCGCTCGCGTACACCACCGGCTACAACGCCCCCCTCGTGGCCACTATCGCCCGCCTGCCCCATGTCCGGCAGGCCGAGAGCTACTCGGGCATCTACAGCGAGCCGATCGGCGCGAACGGGCAACCGACGTCAGCGGCCCAGAAGGCCAACTTCGACGTCAACGGAAGCGTCGACGGGCTCTACTTCAACCAGGACCGGGTCACGGTCCTGCAGGGACGGATGGCCGACCCCACGCGGGCCAACGAGATCATGATGACCGTGGGTGCCGCCGACGCCCTGGGCCTCCACGTCGGGCAGACCGTCACCTGGGGCACCTACACCAGCTCCCAGTTCGAGTCGGGGAACGCACCTCCGGCGCTGCACGAACGACTGACCCTCGTCGGGACCGTCGTTCTCAACGACGCCGTCGTGCAGGACGAGATCGATGCCAACGGCCCCACGACCGTCATCTTCACGCCGGCCCTCACGCGGCAGTTGGACAGCTGCTGTTCGAACTACTCGTTCACTTACCTGCAGCTCGACCAGGGCAGCCGCGACGTGCCGGCGGTGGAAGCGGAGCTCGAGGGCGTCATGCCCTCCAAACTCCCCCACGACTTCTACGACACCTCCATCGACGTCACCAAGGCCCAGAATGCCATCAAACCCGAGGCCATCGCCCTCGCCGTGTTCGGCCTCATCGCCGGGCTCGCCGCGATCCTCATCGCGGGTCAGGTGATCGGCCGGCAGNNTTCTGGGCTCAGGAGGAGCGGACCCTGCGCGCCCTCGGTGCCAACCCGGCCATGACCGCGGGCGACGGGCTGTTCGGGATCATGGGCGCCGTCGTGGTGGGCGCGCTGGTGGCCGTCGGCGTCGCCGTGGCGCTCTCCCCGCTGGCACCGCTGGGCCCGGTGCGTCCCTACTATCCGGACCCGGGGGTCGCCTTCGACTGGACGGTGTTCGGCCTCGGGGTGGCGGTGCTCGTCGTGGTGCTGGGGGCTGTGGCGATCGTGCTCGCCGTGCAGCGGGCGCCGCAGCGCGCCGGGACGCGCCGCCGTCTCCGCGCACCTTCGCGCATTGAAGGCGCTGCGTCCGCTGGTGGCCTGCCCGTCTCGGCGGTCACCGGCATCCGCTTCGCACTCGAGCCGGGGGCGGAGAGCGAGGCCGTGCCGGTTCGCTCGGCCATCCTCGGGGCGACCCTGGCCGTAGTCGTCATCATCGCCACCGTGGTCTTCGGCTCCAGCCTCAACTCCCTCGTATCGCACCCTCGCCTCTACGGATGGAACTGGAACTACGCCCTGATCGCCGGAGGCGGGGTCGGCGACATCCCCGCCGCGCCGTCGGCGAAGCTGCTCGACCACGATCCGAGCGTGGCGGCCTGGTCGGGGTACTGGTTCGGCAACCTGCAGATCGACGGCCTCACGGTGCCCGTCCTCGGTGGGTCGCCCGGTGCANNGGCACGCTGGCCCAGATCCACAAGTCGGTCGGCGACACCGTCACGGTGCGCTACGGGACGATCACCCCGCACCTCCTCCGCATCGTCGGCACGGCCACCATGCCCGCAGTGGGCGTCGGCGGCGTCACGGGGCATGCGTCCATGGGGACGGGAGCGGTCGTGCCCTACCAGCTCCTCCCCACATCGGTACGCAACCAGTTCAGCGTGTCCCCGGCCGGCCCTAACGCCGAATTCGTGCGCCTCAAGCCCGGGGCAAACGCCAAGACCGCACTCCGGTCGCTGAACCGCATCGCGGCGGAGGTGACGACCCCGGGGAACAATGGCAGCTACGTGCTGGGGGTCGAGAGGCCGGCCGAGATCGTCAACTACCGCTCGATGGGTGCCACCCCGCTGATCCTCGGCCTCGGATTGACGGCGGGCGCAGTGACCGCTCTCGGACTCACCCTCGTCGCCTCGGTCCGGCGCCGCCGCCGCTCCATGGCCATGCTGCGGACGCTCGGCTTCACGGGCCGCCAGCTAAGGGCGAGCGTGGCCTGGCAATCCAGTGTCGCCGTGGTGCTCGGGCTCGTGGTCGGGGTGCCGCTCGGGATCGTCGCCGGGAGGTTCCTGTGGGATCTCTTCGCCACCAACATCTACGTCGTGTCCAGCCCGACCGTGCCCGCCTTGGCGATCGTGGCCATTGGCCTCGGTGCCCTGGTGCTCGGCAACCTGGTCGCCGCCATCCCAGGACGCATTGCGGCCCGCACCCCGGCGGCGCTGCTACTACGGACCGAGTGAAGAATGACCAGCCGACCTCGTCTGGCGCCAGGCGCCGTGAACCTGTCCGCCGACGAGCTTTTCCCAGCTCAACCCCGGTGTCGGAGGGCCGACTGGCAACCGAAGTCCACGCCCCGTAGTAGTGGAAAGTTGCTGGTCAGGACTTCGCTGAAACCATCTCCGTCATAGCCCTGGACTCGAATACTTGGTAGAATGAGAAGTTACCAAGTACGAGAGGAACAATCATGGCTATTCCAGCGGAGTTCCGGGTCTCTACAAGTGGACAGATGTCAGTACCAGCGGCGGTCCGCCACCGCTGGGGGCTCGATCACGGTGGTCGAGTGACGGTCGTTGACCTGGGTGACGCCGTGATCCTTCTTCCGCCGGGTGGGCGGCAGCAGCTCTTGGCTCAAGCCCTGTCCGCCGAAGACCATTTGCGATTCGTCCGAGGACTCGACGACCCTGACGTCGCTACCACGTAAGTGACTTCCGTCGTCATTGACGATCACATACTTCGCGGCATCCTCACCGGCGAACGGCCGCCTGATCTTGACGGCGTAGCACCCAATGGCGTGGCCACGACAGGACTGTGGCTCTTTCGGCTTTGTTCCTCGCTGGCCAATCCGACCGTCGCGGGCAAGCTTTCGGCGCCGGTGTCTACCCTGCCTGCGGAAGACATCGCCCAATTCCGATTCCAACTCACGGCACTTCCTGATGAGATTGAGGTGCTCTCAATGCGCCAGCTTTCGTGGTCGATGGCCGAGCTGCAACAGCGACACCGTGACGCGGGACGTGCCATGTCTGCGGCGATGGTTGAGGCGCTGGCGGCTGCCCACCATCTGGACGTTGGCATCGCTGTCTCGAAGCACGACGTCGGCCCTCGTCTCCGAGCGGCCGCTGAAGTAGACGGCATCGCCTTCCTCGCGCTTTAGCCAGGACTTGTTCGCTCCGTTACTGACGACGAGTAGCGGGTCCGTTCATCGGGAGGTTCACCACAGTCCTGCGCTCTGGTGATTTGGTGTCGGAGAGGGGAATTGCAACTTTGCTCGACGCCCCGTCATTATCGAACACTCCTGGTCAAAGCTTCAGCGGGCCGCGTAAACCTGTACCGAACTAATGGGCTGGTGCAAAAGGCGCTCACCGTCTCGAACTCGCGCTCAGGGATACCGTATGGTCAGATTCACCCGGTCGCGATAATTCGCATTTATGACGTTTACCGCGGCGGCCCCTGACCTCATTGGCAATAGGGATACGCATGGGCGCGCTCGGTATCGGCTCGAATCGCCCCGGGTCACTTCGATAACTGAGCATGTGGGCACCCGTTACGAGCAGGGCGACCGTCCGCCA
>PKYA01000111.1 GCA_003133545.1 Acidimicrobiaceae bacterium
GGGCGATCTTGGTGGACACGGGCGTTGGGTTAGCCCGGACCTTTCAGTAACTGAGGTCTGACACGACCCAATGACGCGGAAAAGCCCTTCTGCTCTGGGAAACTTGATGTTGCGAAGCAACAAGTAACCAAAGAGAAGGGCACTTCCGAGATGAAGCGTACTGCGCGTCGACCCAGCCTGATGGTGACCACTGGAGGCAAGGGTGTCGTGGCCCATGTGGGCGCCCGGCTGCTCTGCGAACTGGCCGACGATCTCTCCTTGACCGAGCAGCTGTCGGTGGCCATGGCGCCGACCAAGCAGCGCCGGCGCGGCCACGACCGCGGCAAGGTGCTGGTGGACCTGGCCGTCGCCTTGGCCGATGGCGCGACGACCATCAGCGACCTGCGGGTGCTCTCGGACCAGCCCGCCCTCTTCGGCGAGGTGGCCTCGGTGCCGACGACCTGGCGGAGCCTCGAGGCCATCGACGAGGAGGCCCAGGCCCGGATCGCCATGGCCCGGGCCGAGGCCAGAAAGGTCGCCTGGGCGGCGGGGATGGACCCCGGCTTTTACGTGATCGACATCGACGGCACCCTCCTCGACGCCCACTCAGAGAAGGAAGAGGCCACCCCCACCTACAAGCGGGGCTTCGGCTTCTACCCCTTGGTGGCCTATCTCGACGCCACCGGCGAGGCGCTGGCTGGGTTGCTGCGACGGGGCAACGCCGGCTCGGGCACCACGGCCGACCACATCTGGGTCCTCGATGCGTCCCTGGCCCAGCTGCCCGTCGACCCGGCCCGCCACCAGGTCGTCGTCCGCACCGACTCGGGCGGCACCACCCACGGCCTGGCCGAGGCCGCTCGGGCTCGGGGCGTTCGCTTCATCGGCGGCTTCCAGATGAGGGCACCTTTGGCCCAGGTGGTGATCTCTGTGCCGAAGAAGCGCTGGAAGAGGGCCATCTCTTCGGACGGGACCGAGGAACTCGAGACCGGCCAGGTGGCGGAGGTGACCGACCTGGTCGACCTGTCGGCCTGGCCCGAGGGCACCCGCATGATCGCCCGGCGCGAGCAACCCCACCCCGGTGCCCAGCTCCGCTTCACCGATGTGGAGGGCTATCGCTACCAGGTCTTCGTCACCGACCTGGCCGACCCCGACATCTGCTACCTCGAAGCACTCTTCCGCGGACGCGGACGCATCGAGTGTGCCATCCGCGACGCCAAGGACACCGGGCTGGCCAACCTGCCCAGTCACAGCTTCGCCATCAACGCGGCGTGGCTCACCGTCGTGCTCATCGCCTCGGACCTGTTGGTCTGGATGAAGGGACTCTGCCTCGAGGGCACACTGGCCCAGGCCGAACCCAAACGACTGCGCTACACCCTCTTGCACAGTGCGGGGCTCCTCGTCTCATCGGCCCGGCGCCGCACCGTGCGCATTGCCGCCGGCTGGCCGTGGGCCGACGAGCTGGTCGCCGCCTTCGGGCGACTGCCCTCGTGGGCCACCGTCACCTGAGCACTCCTTGAACCCAGCACCGGGGACCACCGATTCGACGAGCATGCCCCGGAACGGGCGCGCACAGCGCTGGACGAGGTCCGAGCGTTGCCACACCACGCCATCAGGCCCATCGCGACGTTCCAAAGCCAGATTGGGAGTGCCTCGCACCTTCTGGCGGCCACCAACTCCTTCGGACGGGAGTTACTGGACGGCGCAAGCTCACTAAGCCTCGATCCACCGATTGACTAATGGTGAAGTGAAGCGCGCGTCCGCGTAAAAGGCCTCCTGGGCTGGGAGAATGACGGTTGCTAAGGCCATCATCAACCCCAACTCAGGAGGCACTTTCAGTGACCACAGTCTCGCGCGGGATCGACCGACTCGCGGTGACCTTCGACGAGCCGACGCTGGTCGCCGATGCCGGGCTTCTCGTGCCGGCCACTCTCCTCGTGCGACTTGGACTCGAGAGCCTCGTCAACGAGATGCTGCGTCTCAAAGGACGCGTCGGTGGTGCGCTCCCCGGGCGCAAGGTGCTGACGCTCGTGACAGCGATCCTGGCTGGGGCGACGCACATCGACCACGCGAACCGACTGCGGGCCGGAGCGACGCAGAGGATCCTGCCTTTCAGGGTCATGGCACCCTCCACCCTCGGCACGTTCCTGCGTTCGTTCACCTTCGGCCATGTCCGTCAGCTCGACGCGGTGATCGCCGAAGCGATCCGCCGGGCCTGGTCGCTCGGAGCGGGCCCCGGAGCATCGCCCATGACGATCGATCTCGACTCGACGATCGTCGAGGTGCACGGCTACTCCAAAGAGGGCGCCGCCTACGGCTACACCAGGGTCCTCGGCTACCACCCGCTCGTGGCCACAAGGGGCGGCAGCGGCGAGGTGCTGCACGCGCGCCTGAGAAAGGGCTCCTCCCAGCGGGGCGCCAAGCGCTTCTGCGAAGAGCTCGTCGCCCGGGTGCGCCGGTGCGGGGCCACCGGAACGCTCACCCTCCGAGCCGACGCCGGCTTCTTCAGCTGGGAGCTGGTCAAGATCCTCGACCGCCTGAAGGTGGCCTGGTCGATCACGGTCCACCAGAACCCCAGCGTGCAGAGGGCAATCGCGGCCATCGGCGAGGACGAGTGGATCGACATCACCTACCCCGAAGGGGGCCAAGCCCAGGTGGCAGAGACGACCTATGTGACCCTCGGCGGCACCACCAATCGCAAGGAGCGCCGGGTCCGCCTCGTCGTGCGCCGGAGTCGGCTCACCGACTCCCACCACCAGCAGCTCTGGCCCGACTGGCGCCACCACGCCTTCGTCACCAACCTCGAGCTCCCCGTCGTCGAGGCGGACCGGTTCCACCGTCGCCACGCGACGGTGGAACTCGCCATCAGGGACCTCAAAGAAGGTGCGGGGCTCGAGCACTGTCCCTCGGGGCGGTTCTTCGCCAACGCCGCGTNNCGGCGACCTGCATCCCGTCGACCGGCTCACGGTGACCTCGACCGTCCGCTCACAGGTGCTCTCGGTCCCCGGGCGCCTGGTGAACCGCGCCGGGCGGATCGTGTTGCGTCTTCCCGAGCATTGGCCATGGGCTCGACAGCTCTCCACGGCGCTGGCGCAGCTGCGGGCGCTGCCGCTCGTCACCTGACGATTCTTCGTGGTCGGCGCGGCCACAGACGAGCACAAGCGCGCCGACAACCGACGACTCCAAGAGCCCTTGGTCGACGACGCTCCCGAAGCGCTAGTCGCTCTCACTGCTGTGCATCGACCTACCGGCGCCCTAATTCCGAGCGGTCGACCTCGTTAATCGGTGGATCCAGGCTA
>PKYA01000156.1 GCA_003133545.1 Acidimicrobiaceae bacterium
CCTTGTCCGCATCCGTGGGTCTGGTAGCCAGCAGGAAGTGGCGGGCCAGTTGGCCCAGGCGCACGGCGTCGTGCTCCCGTAGAGGTGCTCGATGGCCTCGCCCACGGCCTTGTGGAGCCGGGTGCGCCTCGTCCCGCCGAGGTCCTCGTAGAGGGTGTGTTGGACCAGCGCGTGAGAGAAGGTGTAGCGCCCAGGTGCGTCGGAGAGTTCGTGCACGACCGCGGCGCGCTGGACCTCGTCGAGCAGGTCGATGAGCTCGTCCTCGTCGACCTTGGTCGTCTCTGCCAGGAGCTCGATGCCGAAGTCTGCTCCGCCACGTCGTCGCCAACTCCTCGGCCACCCGCGATCTGCTTGTACCCCGCACCGGACAAGTAGAGCTCGTAGATCCGCCTTACGACAGGAGCCGTCAAGGGCCCGGTATCCGGCATTTGCGCGCGGTCATTGAGGCGATATCGCGCACAGGAGAGGTGGCGATGTCGTTCGGCGGTGCCGCCCTCGTTGGCGTCCTATGCCCTAGAGCGGGCACAGCAGAAATGTCGTAACTTGGCCGGACCGCCTCAGAGAGGGTGGTCGACCTACTGAGGAGAAGTTCCCGTCATGAGTGTCACCATCATTGCCCACTTCCCAGTTGCCGACATCGAGAAGGCCATAGCAGGGTTGCAGGCCAACGCGGCGCTCCTAGAGGAGATCACCGAGGACACCAAGGCCGGTGGGCTCATCCACCACACCTTCGTGGCCGGCGAGGGCGAACTCGTCGTCATTGACGAGTGGGAAACGGCGGAACAGTTCCAGAGCTTCTTCGAGGGCAACGCCAAGGTGGCGAAGATCACGGAGCTTGCTGGCGTCACCGGCCCTCCTGCCATTGGGATATACAACGAAGTTGAGGCGGCCGGCCAGGTATAGCCAGCTGGGCCGTTAAATTGCCTTGGCGCAGGAAGCTAACCGACGCCCTGTATCGCCGACCGGGAACAGTTGCGTGCGGTTCGGTCCAACGGGACCTTGTCCCACACCCGAGCAACACCGGCAGTTGCGCGCGGGCAGTCCGGAGATGACAACCGTCCTTATGGGCGAATACCGCTCACCCCCAGCGAGCCAGTCAGGCCAAGGTTGATAGTGCCTCGGTCGCACTTCGCTCGACCATGGCGTACCCCTTGGTTGCAGCCGTAGAGCGTGCCTGTTCCAAAAGTTGACGGGCTCCCGATACATCTCCCAGCCCATTTCGCGCCGCCAACATCCGGCCCCAGAGGAGTTGGGTGTAGCTCTCGGCAAACTTCATCTCGCCGCGGGTGTTGAGATCGGTGGCCTCTGCGAAATACGCCTCTGCTTCATCGTAACGACCGAGTACCGATGCAAGTCCACCAAGATGGGTTGCCACCGGCGGCTGCGGGATCAGACCTGTGAACGGAACTTGATCATGGTAGGGCGCGAGCGCGCGCAGAAGCTCTTCCGCCGGCTCCCTTGCTTGAAGATCGATCGCCGCACGGGAATAGTTCGTAACAGCGTCCATCCACGCCGCATCTAGAGGCAACGACTCGAACCTGTCAGAAGCGGCAGTTTCAAGGATGTGAAGGGCCTCTTGGTTCTCTTGCGTTTCGAGAAGCACCCCGGCGTGCGCGGCGTGGTACGCGGGAACTCCAGGATTGTCTGCGGCTACCTGGGCAATCAAGGGACCCAGCTCAGCCACGCGTCCCTGTTCGAAACGAATAGCCATGAGATCAGCCCCGTAGAACGCGAATGCGTCAGGCTGACCACTATCGGTTCCAATCTGAAGGGCAAGATTTGCGAGTTCTTCGGCTTCGTCCAAATCACCACGTATCAGCGCCAAACCAGCTTTGTTGAATGCGTTTTGCCACAGCATTGTCGGCTGCCGCAATCGCTCGCCCAGGGTCACCTTTATTGCGAAGCAGGCATCGCTTTGCTCGAAGTCACCCCCCTGCATGGCGGTTATAAACACCCAGCTCGCTGTCCAATAGAGATGGACAGGGTCTCCAAGCGCTCTCGCCAAGGTGAGAGCCTCTGAGCTCTCCCTTGTCCTTTCCTCATGAAGCGATGGGACGCTGAGTGCCTGTGCGTGGACGATGTTGAGTACGCGGATCTTGGTGACAGGATCACCCAGGCGCTCGGCCATCGCTTTGGCGTCCTGGGCCAAGGCAAGACGACGATCGAGAGGTCCGAAAGAGAACTCGTTGCACAAGGTGGCGAGCAATAGGGCCCTCTCCGCGCTGTCATCGACAGGCATGGTAGTGAGCGCAGCTTCGAGAACTGCCACTTTGTCAGCGTCAATCACTCCGAGCTCACAGAAGCCCCGGTTGTTGGCTAACGCGGCCGCCACCAATCGGTCGGGATCACCGACTTCCTGCGCTTTGCGGGCGGCTTCAAGCAACGTTTCTCTGAATGCGGGAATCCCTGCCTGACGCTGAGCGTTGCCCAGCCCGAGCAGGAGGTCGACACCCAGGAACGGATCGAGTTCTCGCTGTAGCCCGAAGAATCCGAGAGCTTGAGAGAAGAAGCGGACGGCATCGTCGGGGGCGAGAGCCGCAAGCGCAGCATCGGCCGCTTGTCGTGCATAACCGATCGCTTTGTCCGCGTCGACCGGTTGGGTGGCATTCGACCAGTGATGAGCAAGCTCGCCTACCCGGTTGGTGGGACGGCCCGCACAAAGGGCCTCAAGGCCCTCGGCTACCTGGCGATGGGTCCGGGCCCGGCGGCTAGCGCCGAGATCCTGGTAGAGGGTGTGCTGAGTCAACGCGTGCGAGAAGCTCCATCGGCCGGGAGCGTCGGCAACCTCACGCACCAAGGCGGCGGCGCTGGCACCATCGAGGATGTCGAGCAGCTCGCCTTCTTGACACTCGCTCACTCGACCGAGCAAATCCAGATCGAAGTCCTTCCCGATGACCGCTGCGATCGAGAGGATCTGACCAGCCCGCTCACCGAGGCGCGCCACCCGAGCGGAGATCACCTCGCGCACGCTGCTCGGCAGGGCCATCTGCGACAGGTCCCCCACCCCCACCCACCGGCCGGTGTCGTCCTGGTAGATGACTCTGGTCTCGATCAGGTTCAGCAGCACTTCACCGACAAAGAACGGGTTGCCGTCCGTTTCGCGATAGAGCGCGTGGGCGAGTCCCACTCCGTCGTCGTCGAGGCGTTGTCCGGCTGCCCCTTCCATGAAGGCGAGCACGCCCCTGTCGTCGAAGCCCTTCAAGTCGATTCGATGCACTCCCGGCTCGCGTCGCAGCGCCCCGAGAACCTCGGTGAGCGGGTGAGACCCCGAGAGCTCTGCATCCCGAAAGGTGGCCAAGACCAGAAGGCGTGCTGACTCGACATTGGCCACCAGATGGCGGAGCAACTGGAGGCTGGGTTTGTCCGACCATTGCAGGTCGTCGAGCACAAGGACGAGCGGCTGCGCGGAAGAGGCCAAGGTGAGCAGTCCCACCACGGCGCCGTACAGCAGGTAGCGCTCGGTGTCAGGATCGGTGCTCGTCCGGGCGGGGGGCTCCCCCAGGCGCTGTCCGAGGGCGGGGACCATCTTGGCCAGCTCGCCACCATGGGTAGCAACGTGGGCAGCGAGTACCGCGTCAGGAGCGTGGGCCACGTAGTGGTGCAATGCCTCGGCGAAGGGCGCGTACGAGGCGCTCAGGTCTTCTTGGCAACGCCCGAGGAGCACGCAGGCCCCAGATGCAAACCCCCGACGAGCGGCCTCGGCCACCAGCGTCGTCTTGCCCAGGCCGGCTTCGCCCGAGACGAGCACCACCTCACGTCCTTCTCCTGACTCCACCCGCTTGAAGGCGTCGGTCAAGATTTCAGACTCGGCCTCGCGCGCCACCACCCCGGCAAGAGGCACGATCGCAAGGCGTGCCGGCAGGAGCACGGCGCTCGTCGCCTCCTCGACGTCGCCGAGTGGCTCCCAGCCGACTTCATGGGTCTCGATCGGCTCGGGCAGGCCCTTCAGCTCGATCTCACCGAGCGAAGAAAAGGCAAACGGGCTGCGTCGGCCCGCCATTACCCGAAGGGCGTTGGCCGCAAGGATCTGACCCCCTTCGGCTTTAGCGCACAATCTCGCCGCCTCGATCACGGGATCACCGAAGTAGTCGTCTGCCTCTCTGGCCGCCTCCCCTCCGCTGAGCCCCACCCGCAGCCCCAGCGGTCGCTGCTTCCCGCTGTTGTCCCGGTCGACGCCTTGCTGCATCGCAATCGCGCACGACAGAGCTGCGGAGGTGCTCGGGAACACGACCATGAGTCCGTCACCCAGGTTCTTCACCTCGGTGCCGCCTAACGCGGCGACGGCTTGGCGAAGAACCGAGAAGTGAGCCCGGCGCAGGTCCTCAGCTGCCGCGGGGGAGAGCGCAGAGGCCAGCTCGGTCGAGCCGACCAGGTCGGTGAACAGCACCGTCACGTTTTCGGTGGCAGCCACCGACCCTCCTCTGTCCCGCCTAGGGCGAAAGACTAGCCGAGACCAGGGAGTACGCGCGGGGCGAGCCAGAGCGAAACGCAAATGGCTTGTGGCTTCCAAGACGGCGCGCCTGAGCTTGCGCCTCACCCCAGAACAAGATGCGGTGCTTCGAAGGGCCGCCGAAGCTCGCTGTGAGTCGGCGAACGATTACGTTCTCCGGCACGCCGTTGAAGCCGCCGAGATGGAATTGGCCGATCGGCGAGTATTCGTGGTTGATGATGGTGCCTGGACGGAGCTGCAGGCACTTCTCTCGGAGCCGCCCGCGCTTCCCCCCGCAGTGATCAAGTTGCTCACCAACCCGTCGGTGCTCGAGCGACCCGCGTAGTGGCCTACGCCGGCCCCGAACTTCTCGCCGGCGAGCATCTTCTTGAGGGATTCGACTGCGGTTCGGGAGCTCTCAACGACTGGATCGTCCGGAGGGCACTTAGAAATCAGTCTTCCGGTACGAGTCGCACCTGGGTCGAGATCGAGACCGGTCAGGTCGTTGCCTTCTATGCGTCCTCGACCGCGTCGATTCTTCGGTCGTCTGCGCCGAAAAAGATCGGGCGCAATCAGCCCGAAGAACTTCCGGCCGTTCTCCTGGCTCGGATGGGCGTGGACTCTCGCCACCAAGGCCGAGTCTTGGAGCGGCACTCCTGAAACACTTCATGCTCAAGGCCATCGAAGTTGCGCAATCCGTTGGCGCCAGAGTGCTGCTGATTCATGCCAAGGATGAAAGCGCAAAGAACTTCTACGTGCACTACGGATTCGTGGAATCCCCATTGGTTCCACTCGTAATGATGATGCTCCTCACCGATCTTTGATTTCTCATTCGCCCAGTTGCGTGTCGTTTGCGCTTGCAACGGTAAGCGCCCAGCGGTTTCCACGGGATATTTCACGACCCAAGGCCGGCGTCTGGGGCACCCGGACACCGC
>PKYA01000114.1:0-13083 GCA_003133545.1 Acidimicrobiaceae bacterium
TGGCGAAGCAGTCGTGCAGCTCCACCAGATCGAGGTCGGCCGGCCCGACCCCCGCTTGCTCGTAGGCCTGGTTGGCCGCGTTGCGGGTCAGGGTGTTGACGTCAGGGAGTATCTGGCACGCCTCCTCCCAGGGGTCAGTGGTGAGGATCGAGGCCGAAATCTTCACCGCTCTCCGCTGCTGCTCGAGTGACAGCGTCTTGAGCTTCGACCCGCTCACCACGACCGCCGCCGCCGCCCCGTCGCAGTTGGCCGAGCACATCGGGCGCGTGTTGGGGTAGGCGATCATCACGTCGCCCATGATCTCTTCGAGGCTCATCCTCTTGGTGTAGGCCGCCAGCGGGTTGAGCGTGGAGTGGGCGTGGTTCTTCTCGCTGATCTTGGCGAAGAGCTCGAAGCTGGTGCCCCCATAACGGTGCCCGTACTCCATGCCGATCTGGGCGAAGACGCCGGGCATGATCTCGGTGCCGATGCGTCCGTCGACCGGGGCGACCGCCCCGTAACGGCCCGAGGGCTTCCACGTCCCCGAATCGTCCGGTCGGCTGCCACCGGCCAAGAGCCCCATGCCGGAGAGCTTCTCGACGCCGAAGGCGAGTCCCATGTCGGTCTCGCCGGCCTTGATCGCCATGCAGGCGACCCGCAGCGCGGTGGCTCCGGTGGCGCAGGCATTGGCCACGTTGTAGACAGGGATGCCGGTCTGGCCGAGCTGCTTCTGGACCATCTGGCCGATCCCACCGCCCGCTCCCATGAGGTTGCCGGCTCCGATGACCCCCATGTCCTTCATGGTCACGCCGCCGTCGCCGAGGGCACCGAGCACTGCCTCGGACGCCAGGTCGACCAGGTCCTTGTCGGGGTGCTTGCCGAACTTCGTCATGTGGATGCCCAGGACCCAGACGTCTTCCGTTGCCATGTCGCTCAACCTCCCAGGGGTTCGAAGCCGAACCCGATCGCTTCGGTGCCGTTCTCGTCCGTGCCGATGGGCATGGTGGCCAACCGGACCTTCATACCCAATGAGACATGCTCGGGGTCGGGATCGACGTTGACCAGGTTGGCCCGCACGCTGGTGCCGTCGCAGTCCACCACCGCCGCCACGTAAGGGACCGGGACGCCGGGGGCGGCGAAGGTGACGATGGTGAAGGCGCGCACTTCACCGGTCGGGGCCACATCGGCCTTGGTGAACTCCGTTTTCCCGCAGTTGGCGCAGGCATTGCGCCGGTCGAAGAAGCGGGCCCCGCACGAGGTGCACTCGTTGGCCACCAGGTGGGGTGTCGTACCCAGCACCAGGTAGTCGACTAGCGGAACTTGCTCTGCCATCTTGCCCCCATCGTCGGAACCAGGGTTACTCCGACACCGTAGCGGGCGGGGGGAAAACCGGGCTAGTCGTGGGCGACGGGCTACCGGACTCGTGAGCGCTCGCGTGCCGGACTTGTCGGCTCGACTGGCTGGCTCGGCTCGTCGGCGCGACTCGTGGGCCCACCTCCCGGACTCGTGGGCGACGACTCGTGGCCGCCCGGGATACTCGATAGCTTGCACCCATGCACTACACACACTTAGGTCGTACCGGTCTCCGCGTCAGCCGCCTTTGCCTCGGCACCATGAATTTCGGTCCCGAGACCGACGAGCCCACCTCGTTCAAGATTATGGATCGGGCCCACGAGGCCGGCATCAACTTCTTCGACTCGGCCAACGTCTACGGGCGGTCCCAGGGGCGGGGGGCCACCGAGGAGATCGTCGGTCGCTGGTTCGCCCAGGGCGGCGAGCGCCGTGAGCGCACCGTGCTGGCCACCAAGCTTTACGGCGACATGGGCGAGTGGCCGAACGAGGGACGGTTGTCGGCGCTCAACATCCGCCGTGCCTGCGATGCGTCACTCCGGCGCCTGCAGACGGATTACATCGACCTCTACCAGATGCACCACATCGACCGCGGTACGCCGTGGGAGGAGATCTGGGAGGCGATGGAGGTGCTCCGGCTGCAGGGCAAGATCCTCTATGTCGGCTCCTCCAATTTCGCCGGCTGGCACATCGCCAAGGCACAAGCGGCGGCGGCTGAGCGCCACTTCATGGGCCTGGTCAGCGAGCAGTCGATCTACAACCTCATTTCTCGCAAGGTCGAGATGGAGACCCTGCCGGCCGCAGCGGACTACGGCCTCGGCGTCATCCCGTGGTCACCGCTCCAGGGCGGGCTCCTCGGCGGCGTGGTGCGTAAAGAGCGCGAGGGGAGCCGGCGGCACCAGGGCCGGGCGGCGGCGGACATCGAGGCCCGTCGCCCGCAGCTCGAGCAGTGGGAGGACCTCTGTGCCGAGCTCGGACACGAACCGGCCACGGTGGCGCTGGCCTGGCTGCTCTCCCGCCCGGCGGTGACCGCCCCGATCATCGGTCCGCGTACGCCGGACCAGCTCGAAGGCGCCCTCGACGCGGTGGAGGTCACGCTCGATGACGACACCCTCGGCCGGCTCGATGCCATCTTTCCGGGATACAAGACATCGCCCGAGGCGTACGCCTGGTGACGGACAGGCGCCCGTCAGACCAGTTCGGGCTCGTGGACTGACCCCGGTTCGGCCCCGGTCGACTTCGACGCCACCGACTCGGACTCCACGGCCACCTTGGGCAGCGCACGGTCGAGCCAGCTCGGGAACCACCAGTTCCATTTGCCCAGCATCATCATGACTGACGGGACGACCGCCATTCGGATGAACACGGCATCGACCAGGATGCCGCCAGCAAGCCCGATCCCGAACTCCTTGATCACGAGCTGGCCACCGAGGATGAAGGATCCGAAGACCAGGATCATGATGAGGGCGGCGGCGGTCACCGTCTTGCCGGTGGCGGCGAGGCCGTTGCGCACGGCAACCCGGTTATCGCCCGATTTCAGGTATTCCTCGTGCATGCGGGAGACCAGGAATACCTGATAGTCCATGGAGAGGCCGAAGACGATGGCGAAGAGCATGACCGGAAGGAACGATTCGATGGGGACCGTCTGGTCGACGCCGATCAGCGAACCGGCGTAGCCCCACTGGAAGACCGCCACCAGTATCCCGAAGGCAGCCCCTATGGACAGCAGGTTCATCGCCGCGCCGGTCAAGGGGATCACCAGGCTCCGGAACACGATCGACAGCAGAATGAACGACAGCAACACGACGAGGGCGATGAACAGGGGCAGCTTCGCCGAGAGCACCTTGGCGAAGTCGACGAAGATGGCGGTGTCGCCCCCGACCAGCACGTTCACACCGCTGTGGCCTACGGCCTGGGGGATGGTGTCGTCGCGCAGGTGATAGACGAGATTGGTGGTGGCGGCGGCCTGCGGAGACGTGGTCGGGTACACATTGATGAACGCCACATCGGCGTCGCTGCCGGTCTTGCTCGGAAGGAAGATCGGGGGCGCCACACTCGCCACGCCCGGCTGCTTCCGGACATCGTCGGCGACGGTCGCGATCGTGTTCTTGGCGGCCGGCGTGGACACGACGGAGACCAATTCGAGCGGCCCGTTGAAGCCGGGCCCGAATCCCTTCGCGAGCATGTCGTACGCCGTGCGGGTCGTCGTGCCCACGGGATCGCTCCCCTGATCGGCCGAGCCCAAGCGGAGCGAGAAGAAAGGTAGCGCCAGCACGACGATCACCATCAGGGCCACGGCGGCGGAAATGGCGGGACGACGTTGCACCCGGTCGGCCCACTTTGGCCAGAACCCCTTGCCGTCGGCACCCACGATCCGCGGGCCGTTCTCGGCCAGGTTCGTCTTCTGCTTGCGGCTCATGACCTTGGTGCCGATGAAGCCCAAGAGGGCGGGCAGCAGGGTGAGGGCAGCGATCATGGTCAAAAGGACGCCGATTGCGGCGGCGACAGCCAGCCCGTAGAGGAAGCTGACGCCCAGGGCGAACATGCCGAGCAGCGCGATGCAGACGATGATCCCAGCGAACAGGACGGCTCGTCCCGAAGTGTTCACCGCATTGACGATGGAGTCCTCGACGTCGCGGCCAGCAACGAGACCCTGCCGGTGACGGGTCACGATGAACAGGGCGTAGTCGACGCCGACCCCGAGGCCGATGAGGAGCACGAGCTCGGGGGAGAACACTGGCATCTTGAGCACATGGCTGAGCGTGCCGATGATGCCTATTGCGGTGCCGAGGGCGAAGAGGGCCGAGATCAGCGGGAGCAGCGCGGCGAAGATCGAGCCGAAGATCAGCAGCAGAACGGCGAGTGCCAGGATGACACCGGGCAGGGTGCCTCCAAAGGATTGCTTGTTGGAAAGCTCAGCGAGTTGGCCGGTCACCGCGATACGCAGGTCGTGCCCTGCCGGGGCTGTCGCAGTGGCCACGAACTTCTTGCCTTCGGGCTGTGTGAGCCCGGAGAACTGCTGATCGAGCGTCACCGTGATGAAGGCGACCGTCTTGGTGGGATTGATGTCGTGCGCGCTCTCCGGGCTGTAGGGGCTGACCACGGGGGCTACATGGGGGAGAGCTTCCACCTTTGCGATCATTGTGGTGATCTTCTGCTCTATCGCCGGATCGGTCACCTTCGCACCGCCAGACGTGGCATACACGATCTGCTCGATGTCGCCCGACTGCTTGGGCGCGGCCGCCTGCAACAACTTGATGGCGTCGGACGATTGGGTGTTCGGGAACGAGAAGGAGTTGGTGTACGCCGTGCCGACCGACTTGACCAGGGTCAACGAGGCGACGAGGACGACCAACCAAAGAATGACCACGAGTCGTCGGTGGCGGACACACCACCCGGCCAAGGTGCGCATTTGAGGGTTTCTCCTGGGGGGAACGAAGGGGCGGGGGAGCGCCGGCGTCGTCTAAGACGCTACCTCCCGCCGAACGGGTTTCCAGATCACCAGCTCGGAGGGGGGGTTGTAGCCACGTCATCGACGACCATCGACGAGAATGTCGACCAACATCGGCGACGACCATCGGCGACGACCGTTGGCGACCCATCGGCGATCGACAACGACCGGCCAAACGACCGGCCAAACGACCGTGTCAGACCGACCGGTCCAGACCTGTAGGCGACAGATCGGGTGGGTGGCGTGTCCGTGTCAGCTCCCGTGCTCGTAGTGCGAATGATGGTGGTGCTGTCGCCCGGCCCGACGCCAAATGAAGAAGCCGATCACGGCGATGAGCAGCCATGGCACCTGGAACGCGTGACCCATCCCGATGGAGATGGACGAGCCGACGGCGAGGGCGAGGAACGCCACGATGAGGAGGAACGGGACGACCCGATGGCGGCGCGGTGGCGGCGGTGGGGGGTCGCTCGCCAGCGGGGGCAGGTCGCCGAACAGGCCGGCCAGGTCACTCTGCGTCTTGGCGGACATGGCGGCGTCCAGGCGCTCCTTGAACTCGGCCTGGTCGAGCCGGCCCTCGGAGAAGTGGCGGGACAACTTGTCGGCCACTTCGTTGCGCTCGGCGTCCGAGACGCGCAGGTTGGTGCCGGGGGAAGATCCCATCCTGTTGGGGTCAGATCCCATCCAGCGCCCGCTGAACGGGTATGTGGGGTCGTAACGAAGGCGCATGATGTTTCCTCTCCCTTGGATCAGGTTCCGTAGGTACTCGATGTCGATGTCGATGGAGCGGCGGTGGGGGTAACGGGGATCAGCGGGCTCGTTCATGGGCCAACAACTCCTCCGCCACCGAGTGCTCGGCGCCCTCCTCGGGGATGAGCAACCATCCGGCCAGGTACAAGGGGACGGCGATCCCGCCCAGGAAGGCGAGTGCCACGAATCCGACCCGGACGATCGTCGGGTCGACGTCGAAATAGTCGGCCAGCCCGACGGCGACGCCGGCCAGCATGCGGCCCGGCCCCCCTCGGTGCAGCCTCTCCGCCTCTGCGGCCGCGGCCGGGGGAGGAGCGGTCATGGTGGTCGAGGCCGGGAAGCCGGGGCCCTCGGCGCTACCGGCGCCATGCGGTTCTGGGTCTGGGTCTGGGTTGGGGTCTGGGTTGGGATTGTCGTCTGCGGTGGTAGCCATGCCATGAGCTTGAAGGATCGGCGCACCGGGCGAAATCCGGCATCACCCTGGTTGAACCCTGATCCTGGGCGGCTCTCTCAGGGAATTCCCTGATGGTGGACGGGGTGTGCGGCGCGCGATCATCGTGGTATGGCTGAATCGACCGATCCCGCCATGCGCCCCCAGGAGGGCGCCCCCATCGCCCCGGGGGTCCCCATCGAGGCCGCCCAGGGCACCCGCTGGCCCTCTTACCGGCACCCTCGCTCCTGGCATTACTCCCACTGGGACCAGCCTGGGCAGCCGTCGACGACCCAGTTCCCGTCGTTGTCGACGACCCAGTTCCCGTCGTCGTCGACGGCCCAGTCCCCCCCATGGGCCAACGGGCGCCGCTTCCATGGCCGGCGGATGCACCACCACCTGCGGGGCATGCACCGGACGTCGGAGACCCGTGTCCTCGCCGGCGTGTGTGGCGGCATGTCCAAGGCCACCGGCATCGACGTCACTCTGCTGCGGATCGGCTTCGTCCTGGCCGGACTGGCCATGGGTTTCCCCGTGCTGGTCTACGCCGTCGCCTGGATGGTCGTCCCCATGGACCAGGAGACGACGAACATCTTCTCTCGGGCGATCAACGACCGTCGCGGCATCCGCCTCGTCGTCGCCCTCATCCCGGTCGTGGTCATCACCCAGATCTTCGTCTCGGTGTTGCACATCGGGTTCATCGGGTTCTTTGGCTGGCCGGTGCTCCTGGCAGTGGGTTTGACCATCCTCATCTGGCGCAATGCCAGTGAGCCAGAGCGGGTGTGGATCGACCACGACCTCGTCCCGATGCTCAGCATGGGGAGCGAGGGCAGCGGGCGCTGGAAGCTGATCCTGCGGGTCAGTGCCGGCGCGCTGCTGGCCGCCGGCGGCGGGGTGGTGCTGATCATGGGGCACACGAGCACCGCGGCCTTGCGCCCGCTCGCCGGGGTGGTGCTGGTGATCGGGGCCATCGTCGTCATCTTCGGCCCCTGGTGGCTGAGCCTTGTTCGCGACCTGATGTCCGAACGCCAAGCCCGGGCGCTGGCCGAGGAGCGGACGCAGATGGCGGCCCACGTCCACGACTCGGTGCTGCAGACCCTTGCCCTCATACAGCGGTCGGCCGACGACCCGCAGAACGTCGTCCGACTCGCCCGGGCCCAGGAGCGAGAGCTCCGCGGATGGCTGTTCGAGGGCCGTCCCCCCGGCACCTTCAGCGAGGACGCCGTCATGCTGGGCGAGGGGGTCGGGCTGCTGCAACACAAGATCGAGGCTGACCACGGGATCACGGTCCAGGTCGTGCTCGTCGGCGACTGTCCCCTCACCGACGCCTTGCGCGCGCTCCTCGATGCGGCCCGGGAAGCCACCGTCAACGCCGCCAAGTGGTCGGGCGCCCCTCAGGTCTCGCTCTATGCCGAGGTAGAGGCCCACGCCGTCATGCTGTACGTGCGCGACCGGGGAGTCGGGTTCGACCCCGACGCCGTGCCGGCGGATCGTCAGGGCATCGCCCAATCCATCCGCGCCCGCATGGCTCGCTACGGTGGCAAGGTGGTCATCCGATCGTCGCCCGGCGACGGGACCGAGGTCGAGATGTCCATGCCCAGGTCGACGAATTCGTCGACGACCACATCGACGATCTCGTCGTGACGGAGAGCGGGCGACCCAGGATCTTCCTGGTCGAGGACCATGCCGTCTTCCGGGCCGGCGTGCGAGCCGAGCTGGGGAACGCCGTCGACGTCGTCGGCGAGGCGGACGAAGTGGCAGCCGCCGTCGAGCTGATCAACGAGCGCATCCCCGACGTGGTCCTGCTCGATGTGCATCTCCCCGGCGGCGGCGGCCAAGCCGTGCTCCACGGCGTCCTACCCCACCATCCCGAGGTGCAATTCCTCGCCCTCTCGGTCTCCGACGCCCCCGAGGATGTCATCGCCGTCATCCGTGCCGGAGCCCGCGGTTATATCACCAAGACCATTTCCGGCGGCGAACTGTTGCAGGCGGTGTACCGGGTTGCGGCGGGCGATGCCGTCTTCTCGCCACGCCTGGCCGGATTCGTGCTCGATGCGTTTGCCCACAGCACGGCCATCGGACCGGACCCCATCGCAGAGGGCGGCGGAGGTCCGGTGGGAGCGGGCGGTTCGGCCGGCCTCGATCCCGAGCTCGACCAGCTCTCGCCCCGCGAACGCGAGGTCCTGCGGCTGATCGCCCGTGGCTACACCTACAAGGAGGTGGCCCGGGACCTGTCCATCTCGGCTAAGACCGTCGAGTCCCATGTCTCGTCGGTCCTGCGCAAGCTCCAGCTCTCGACCAGGCACCAACTGACCCGCTGGGCTACCGATCGCCGCCTCGTCTAGATGACGACGGGGACGTCGTCATCCCCGGCCAGTCGACCAGCCGCCCCCGGCCAGTCGTCACGTCCCGGCCAGAGGAGAGACTAGAAATGTTCGACCAGAAGGCGGAGGGGACATCGTGGCAACCGTCGAACAGGAGGACCTGACCGCCGAGCACCGTGACGCGGCCGCGCTGGCCACCATGGCTGGTCAGGCGTTGCTCGAGTTGCGTGCCGGCCCGTCCGGCACCCCCAGGGACATCGGCGCCGCCGGCGATCGTCTGGCCCACCAGCTGCTGGTCAGGGAGCTGAACCGTCTCTATCCAGACGATGACGTGCGCTCCGAGGAGGGCCTCGAGCACATCTCGGGCAGCGGTCGCCTCTGGATCATCGATCCCCTCGACGGCACCCGAGAGTTCCGCCAGCTCGGCCGGCCCGACTGGGCCGTCCACGTGGCGCTGGCCGCCGGTGGGCGGGCTGTGGTCGGCGCCGTCGCCCTCCCTGCCATCGACGTGACGCTGTCCACGGCGGCCCCGCCCGAGCTGGCCCCCTTCGAGCCGGACGTCCCACCGCGCGTCGTCGTGAGTCGGAGCCGACCGCCCGAGGTGGCCTATGAGGTGGCGGAGGCCATTGGTGGCGTCATGATCCCCATGGGATCGGCCGGCGCCAAAATCGGCGCCGTGATCATGGGCCTGGCCGACGCCTACATCCACGCCGGTGGGCAGTACGAATGGGACTCCTGCGCGCCGGTGGCGGTCGCCGAGGCGTGCGGCCTCCACGCATCTCGCTTGAATGGTGAACCGTTGCGCTACGGCGCCCGTGATGCGTGGTTGCCCGATCTCATGGTCTGCCGGCCCGAGCTGGCCGAAGTCGTCCTACGCGTCACCCGGCGTGACTTCCGGCCGTATTACTGAGGATCACAAACCTAATAGAGGCGTCCAAACCAGACAGGGTCCCCGCCCACGAGGAGCAAGGACCCTGCAATCTGGCTGTTCAACAACTGTGTGGTGCCGATCTCGACCGGCTAGTCGGGATCAGATGGCGCGCACGTTCGCGGCCTGCAGCCCCTTGGGGCCTTGGTTGGTCTCGAACTCAACCTTCTGTCCTTCTTCGAGGTTGCGGTACCCCGTACCGGAGATCGCGCTGAAATGCACGAATACGTCGGGGCCGCCACCGTCCTGAGTGATGAAGCCGAAGCCCTTCTCACCGTTAAACCACTTCACGGAACCAGTTGCCATTGAAAATCCACTCCTTCCCTGGCCAGATTTGACCTATGACGGTCATGGCCGGTGACTCTCTCGAGCCAGAGGGATTTCCAAATCTGTAATGGTGGTGCCCTCGAAGACAACAATAGCGCGCTGCGCTGCGCAAACGAAGACCCAAACGAGGAAATCCCCGAATCGGCCCCCGGACGGGCCTGGCCAGGGCATCTTGGACCCGCTTATTTCTCCTGACGGGCCTCCCATTGGGCCAACAAGCGTTTGGGCGCCATCAGGCAATAACTCTCATAGATGAGTTCGGCCATCTCCTCCCAGTCGAGCACATCTCCCCTCGCACCGCTCGTTCCGCTGCCCCGTCCCGCCTCCAGCCGGACGCCGATCCAACCCTTGCTTCCTACGTACTTGGGCACGAAGAACCGCTCAGGGTCGCTGGCAACCAAGATCCCTTGCACCCCTGGTGGGGCCTTCAGGGTCATCGACGTCATGTCTTCGCTCACGACGGCGAACATCTTGTCGCGCACCCGGAAGGCCGGGGAGGTGTGTCCGCCGAACGGCCTCTCGACCGCTCCGGGCAGATCCAGGCAGATGGCCCGTATGCGGTCGACCCTGTCACGTGCCGCCGTCATCGAACCCGGTCAGTCGAACAGTCGAACAGTCGAACAGACCGGTCAGTCGGCCTCCGACTCCGACACCGACACCGACTCCGACTCCGACTCCGANNGACTCCGACACCGACTCCGCCGCCATCCTGTCGGCCGCCACGGCGTCATAGGTCTCATAGTCCGAACCCGTATCGTCGGCGAACTCGAATTCGAGCAGGCCCGCCTCGCCCCACTTCTGGCGCAGGTACCCGTCGTTGGCCTCGAGCAGGCCAAGTTTGCGCACATTGGGCACGAGCTTGGCGAAGAACCCGCGCACGAACCCACCGGCCGGATTGATCTTCACCTGGCCGGCCGCCTCCAAGATGAAAGGCAGCACCGTCGCGGCATCCACCCCCATCCGCTCCCACACCTCGGGAGTCGTCGCCCGGGACCGGCTGCGCAAGGTGTTGTCGAGCATGAACTCCTGGCGCTCGTAGAGCTCGGCGGCGCTCAGTGATTGGTAGAACTCCGACAGCGTGAGCACGCCGAAGGCGACATGGCGGGCCTCGTCGGACATGATGTAGCGCAAGAGCTTGCGCAGGAGCGGCTCCTGTGTCCGCCGGAGCATGTCCCCGAATGCGGCCAACGCCAGCGACTCGATGATGATCTGCATCCCCAGATACGCGATGTCCCACCGGGAGTCCTCGAGCAACGACCAGATCTGCTCCTTCAAGAAGGGGCTCATCGGATAGGCCTCGCCCAACTTCGTCGAGAGGTACTTAGCGAAGACCTCGGTGTGCCGGGCCTCGTCCATGGTCTGGGTCGATGCGTAGTACTTGGCGTCGATCCAGGGCACGGTCTCCACGATCTTGGCCGCCGTCATCATGGCCCCTTGCTCGCCGTGCATGAACTGGCTCAGGTTGGCCTTGAAGAACTCGATCCCCAGCTGCGTGTACTCCTTCTCGGTCCACGTGGCGAGCGGCGACCCCGGCAGCGTCCCCGCCACCCGGGTCACGGCGAGGATCGGGCTGTCCTGCTCGGCCACCAGGCGCTCGGGATCGACGTCGATGGACCAGTCCAGCTCCGTCACGCTGCTCCACTGCGAGCTCATCGCCTTGTTGTAGAGCGTGACGAGCTGCCCCCGGTCCCGCTCGTAGTCCCACAGGAAGAGCCGCTCGGCATGGTCTTCGATGACATGGACGGCCTCGTCCATCACCCCCCGGCTCGGAAGCGGAGGCGTGACCCCTCCCGACATCGACCCGCCGATCGACTCTTTCTGGCCCTGGCCCATGCAGATCAGCTCCTTCTGCCCCCCATATTGGCATTCGGGGCAGCCTTCGCCACCAGGTCGGGCACGACCCCGCCCAGCTCGGCCGGATCCCAGCGGTCTCCCTTGCTGGCCCCCGGGCCGGCCACCCATCCCTCGGCGACGCTGATGTGGTCGCCCTGGACGTTGAAGACACGCCCGGTGATGGAAGCCGACTCGGCGCTGCCGAGCCATACGACCAGGGGAGCGATGTTGCCCGGATCGAGCGGGTCGAATTCCTCGGGCTTGCGGGCCGGCGCCTCGCCGAAGCCGCCCAGGTTCTCGGTCATGCGGGTCAGGGCGGCTGGCGCGATGGCGTTCACGGTGACCCCGTAGCGGCCGAGTTCCATGGCGGCGATCACCGTGAAGGAGGCGATGCCCGCCTTCGCGGCGCCGTAGTTGGTCTGGCCCACGTTCCCGTAGATCCCGGAGGGCGATGTCGTATTGATGACACGGGCGTCGTTGGTCTCGCCGGCCTTGGACCGGTTGCGCCAGTACTCGACGGCGTGGCGGGTCGGTGCGAACGTGCCCCGCAGGTGGACCCGGATGACGGCGTCCCACTCGTCGATGGTCATATTGACCAGCATGCGGTCTCGCAATATTCCGGCGTTGTTGACCAGGACGTCGATCGTCCCGAAGCTGTCGATCGCCGTCTGGATGAGCCGTCCCGCACCCTCGTAGTCGGATACGTCGTCGCCGTTGGCGACTGCTTCGCCGCCCATGCCGCGAATCTCGTCGACGACCTCGCCCGCCGGGCCGGCCGAACTCCCGGTGCCGTCCACCTCGGCCCCGAGGTCATTGACGACGACCTTGGCTCCCTGGCGGGCGAACTCGATGGCGTGTTCGCGCCCGATGCCCCGCCCTGACCCGGTGATGACGACGATGCGTCCGTCACATATGCCCATGTCCGTGCTCTCTCCTTTTGTTGACCAAACCCACTGTCCCGACTACGACGACCCCGCCCCCGACGACCCCGCCCCCGACCGGTTCTCGGCTGCGGCCCGGTACTGCTCCCGCAGCAGACGCTTGTAGATCTTCCCCGTATCCTCGCGCGGGAGCTGCGTGGTGAAATCAATCGTGCGGGGGCACTTGAAATGGGCCAGGTGTTCCCGACAGAAGGCCAGGAGCTCGACCGCCAGCGCCTCGCTCGGGTCCACGCCGATGGCGGGCTGTACCACCGCCTTTACGGCCTCACCCCACTCCTCATCGGGCACCCCGATGGTGGCCACGTCGCCGACGGCAGGATGCTGGAGCAGCACCGCATCTATCTCGGCCGGGTAGATGTTCACCCCGCCGGAGATGATGAGATTGGTGGAGCGGTCGGTCAAGAAGAGATAGCCCTCATCGTCCATGTAGCCCATGTCGCCCAGGGTGAAGTAGTCGCCGCGGAACGCGTTGGCCGTCTTTTCGGCATCGCCGTAGTACTCGAATCTTGTCGCCGTCTGGGCCCGCAGGAAGACCAGCCCGATCTGGCCGGGGGGCATCTCGTTCCCTTCGTCGTCGGCCACCTTGACCAGGTCCGGCAGCATGGGACGCCCCACCGTCCCTGGGTGGGCCAGCCAGGTCGCCGAGTCGACCAGCGTGCCCACGCCCTCGGTGGCGGCGTAGTACTCGACCACGATCGGGCCCAGCCAGTCGATGATCTGCTGCTTGACCGTCACCGGGCACGGCGCTGCCCCGTGGATGATGAAGCGAAGCG
>PKYA01000114.1:13113-42656 GCA_003133545.1 Acidimicrobiaceae bacterium
GCGGCGCGGCGTGGTACAGCGGTCCGGTGCACAGATGGACGTCGACGCTGTGCTCCCAGTCCTCGTCGTACCCGCACAGATTGACGGCCGCCAATGCGCTCGCCGCGACGCCCGAGCGGTAGACGCCCTTCGGCCGCCCCGTCGTCCCCGAGGTATAGAGCATCTGCGTACCTAACGTCGGATCGGCGATGTCGGACGGATCTAGCCCGGCGATGGCCTCTTCGTACCGCTCGAACCCCGGAAGGTCCCCACCGACGGCCAGTTTGACCAGACCGTCGCCGTCCCCGTCCCCATCCCCGCCCCCGGCGTTCCCTCTGGTACCGAATTTCGCCGCGTCGACGACCTTGTCACCCAGCACCGCCGCGGCGATGAACGCCCTGGCCTCGCAGTTCCCCACGATGTAGCCCGCTTCCTCCCCGGTCAGGTGCCAATTGATCGGCGTGACACGCCAGCCGGCCCGTTGCGCAGCGGAGGCGACTTCAACGAACTCCGGCCGGTTCGTGCACATGAGCGCGATGCTGTCTCCCACCTTGAGTCCTCGGGAGCGCAGGGCCCTGACGAGGCGGTTGCTATTCGCGTTGAGCTCACTGAAGGTGCGGTTCCCGTAGTCGGTAATGAGCGCAGTGCGGTCGGGAATGCGCCCCGCCCACCACGACGGCAGCAGCCCGCGGGCGCCAGCCGCCGCCCTGTCCATATCTCTGGTGCCACCGTCATCTCTGGTGCCACCGTCCTCGCCGCTTCTCGTAGCACCGTCCTCGCCGCTCGCGGACGCCTCCACATTGGGAGCGCGACCGTCCCCCGTCGCGGTCACTTCGAACCGCCCGCCGGTCCCGCCGCCGGTCCCTGTCCCGACGCTGGCGTGAAGAGCGGCAGCTGCCGGCCGTCCGTGAGGGGCTCCCAGGTCACTTCGACGGCCATCCCCACGTGCACGTCATCGGTCGGGCAGCCGACCACATTGGTCATCATGCGCACCCCCTCCTCGAGGTCGACCAGCGCCACCACGTACGGTTCGCCATTGGAGAACGTCACCCCCGTGGCGGCCGGGTTGTTCTCGGTCGTCGCTGCATACACGGTGCCGCGCCCGCTGGCGGTGCGCCATTCCAGTCCCGATCCCGATGAGCCACACATCGGGCAGAACGAACGGGGGTAGAAGATCCCCCTGTCGCAATCCGTGCACCACTGGACCAGGAGCACGCTCTCGCGTGTCGCTGCCCAGAACGGAGCGCTGTCGGCACCCACCGGCGGCTCCATCCGGGTCGGCACCGGTTTGTCGTTGCCGCGGGTGCCGTCCGTGCCGCGGGTGCCGGCCATCAGAGCGTCGCCTCGGTCCCGAGTACCGCCGTGGACATGCAGGACAGCACCATGCCGGATCCGTGGGCCACCGCCATCTGCGCTCCCGGGACCTGGCGGGCCTCTCCTTCGCCCCGCAATTGGCGCACGGCCTCGGTGATCAGGAACATGCCGTACATGCCCGGGTGTGTGAAAGAGAGCCCGCCGCCGTTGGTGTTCATGGGCAATGAACCGCCTGGCCCGAGTTTGCCGTCGGCAGCGAAGGGCCCCCCTTCTCCCTTGGGGCAGAACCCCAGATCCTCCAGGTGCAGCAACGCCGTGATGGTGAAGCTGTCGTAGCCCATGAGCACGTCCACCTCCGCCGGGCTGATGCCCGCCATGGCCATGGCGTTGGCGCCCGAGACGGTTCCGGGGGTGACGGTCAGGTCGGGCATCTGGCTGATCATCATGTGGTCGTGGCATGTCGCCGCGCCGAGGACGTAGACAGGAGGCTTGCGCAGGGAGCGGGCTCGCCCGGCGCTGGCCAGGACGAAGGCGCCGGCACCGTCGGTGACCAGGCAGCAGTCGAGCAGATGTAACGGACTGCTCTGCATCGGTGAGGCCAACACGTCGTCGATGGTGAGTGGAGTCTGGTAGCGCGCCCGCGGGTTGCGCACGGCCCATTCCCGCGTGCTCACGGCGATCTGGGCCAGTTGGGCCGATGTCGTGCCGTACTGGTGCATGTGCCGGCTCGCCGCCAGGGCGTACGGGCCCATGGGCATGCGCATTCCGTAGGGCCATTCCCACTCGGCCATCGGGTTCGGTCCGCCTGGGAAGCGCCGGGTCACCGGCCGCTTCTGCGTCCGATCGCTCCGGGGGGTCGATGCGTAGACGCTCACCACGACGTCGCACACACCGGCGGCGATGGCGGCTGCGGCGTGCTCGAGATGGACCTCGAAGCTGGAGCCCCCCGTCATCGTCGAGTCGGTGAACCTCGGGTGGATCCCTAGATACTCAGCCAGTCCCATCGACGACTCGGCATGACACACGCCGTCGACGTCGGAAAGGGAGAGCCCGGCGTCGTCGAGGGCCTCCAGGATCATGGCTACTTCGAGTGCACGCCCTGTCCGGTCGAGCTCACCCGTGGGCGACACGTCATCGGCGATCCCGACGACGGCGCTCGCCCCCCGCAGCGTCCGGTCTACTCTGGGCATCGTCGTCGACGACTATCCGGCCATGGTCCTGCACCCGCGCCAAAGCGACCGAGATCGCGTCTCGGGGCGATCACGCGTTCTTGGGCAGTGCGGAGAAGGGTGTCACTCGATCGTTGTTGGGCTCCTTCGGGAGTCCGAGGACACGTTCCCCGATGATGTTGCGCTGGACCTGATCGGTGCCGCCATAGATGGGCGGGGCCTGCGCGAACAGCGCCATCTCGGTCACGCTGCCGGCCATGGGGTCGCCCGTGGCCTCGGCCAGGCTGGCCCTGTCGTCGGCGTCGTAGGCGTGCAACATCCCGGCCGGGCCGGCAATCTGCAGCCCGAGGTCTCGGGACAGCCGCACGATCTGGCTCATGGAGAGCTTGGCCACGTTCGGCATTCCCGGAATGTCGCCCCCTTGCTCGCGGACAGCTTTCATCCGCAGGCTGTTGAACCGCCCCAGCTCGCCCAAGGTGTACAGGCGGACCAGATCTTGTCGCACATTGGCATCGTGATTGACCTTGTTCTTCTGGGCCAGGCCGATGAGCATGGCAGCGCCGCCTCGCATGGCGGACATTGCGCCGCCTCCGCCTCCCCCTTGTCCGCGACGCCCGGCGCCTTGCGCTCCATTCGGCGCGACGAGGTCGCCCGCCCGCTTCCCGAGGAAGCCCAAGACCGTCCCCGGCTGGGCCAGCCCACCGCCGGCAGCGCTCCCACCGCCTGAGCCCAATCCGGCGCGCTCATTCATCAAAGTGGTGTTGGCCGCCGCCCATCCCTTGTTGAGACCCCCGATAAGGGCCGAGTCCGCGACACGTGCATCGGTGAGGAAAACCTCGTTGAAGAGGGCGTGACCCGTCATCTCCTTGAGCGGACGCACGTCGACGCCTTCTTGGTGCATCTCGAAGGCGAAATAGGAGATCCCCACGTGCTTGGGCACTTCGGGATCGGTGCGTGCCAGCAGCATGCCCAGGTCCGCGTACTGCCCACCCGACGTCCAGACCTTCTGGCCGTTGATGATCCACTCGTCGCCGTCCCGAACGGCCCGCGTCTGCAGCCCGGCCAGGTCGGAGCCGGCCTGGGGTTCGCTGAACAGCTGGCACCAGGCCTTCTTGCCCGTGACGATGTCGCGGACATAGAGGTCGATCTGCTCCTGGGTGCCGTGGGTGGCGATGGTGGGGGCGGCGAGGAGGAGCCCGAGCCCGGCCGGAGCGCCGACGGCCCCAAAATTGGCGATCTCCTGGGCCACGAGCACCGCGTCCGCTCGGGCCATCCTCTTGCCAAAGGCATTCTCGGGCAGGCCCGGGGCGGACCACCCGGCGAGGCCCAGGCGCTCCCACCAGTCACCTACCGTCAGGTCGAGGTCCCAGTTCTTGGCGAGCCACGCCCGCAGTTCGCTGAGCAGGGCATCAGTCCCGCCGTCGCCAGATGACTCAGCCGTCTCCGTGGATGTCGCGGTATCGGTCACGTTCGGTCCCTCCCAGGTCGTGGGGCGAAACTTACTGGGCGCGCCCGGATCAAGCGACTCGATTCAGGCTCCGACCGGCCACTGCACTCCATTCCACTCCAGCTCCCGCCCTGTGCGCCGAGCCGGCGCACTCTTGCAATGGGCGTGGCGTTGCGGTCCGTGCGGGGCCGCCGGAGGCCGCCGCGATGATGAGGGTGGAGAATGGGGCGGTGAACCAATCGGTGGATCAATCGGTGGATCAACCGTCGGATCAACCGTCGGATCAAAGGGCGCACCTCAGTCTCGACGACATCGAATCGCTGCTCGAGTCGGCGGCGGGTCGCCCGGTCGTGGTCGGGGAAGCGGACGACAAGATGCCGTTCACGCAGCTGGACCATGCGCTCCAGACGGCGGCGGTGCTGCGCCAGCGGAGGCCAGGTGATCCCGAGCTGGCGGTCGCGGGACTGGTCCACGACATCGGTCACCTGCTCCCGGGGGTGGGCGACGCCGAGCACGCCCGAGCCGGTGCGGCAGCCGTCCGGGCGGCATTGGGTGAACGGGTGGCCGGGTTGGTCGGACTGCACGTGGAGGCGAAGCGGTATCTCGTAGCGCGCCAATCCACGTACGAGGGAGACCTGGCAGCCGACAGCGTGGCGTCGTTAGTGGCGCAGGGGGGCCCGATGTCGTCCGACGAGCAGGCGGCCTACGAGACGCTCGCCTTGGCCGACGATGCGCTGGAGCTTCGTCGGGCCGACGAGAGCGCCAAGGTGGAAGGCCTGGTGGTGACCGGGCTGGGGGAGTGGATGCACCTCGTGCGAGGAATGCGATCGTCTACCGGCTGACGGCGTCGGGGCGCGGATCTTTCCGAGCGCGACTTTCCGGGCGCGTTCGATCGCCTGTGCAGCAGTCTCTAAAGAAGCCACGGCCCGCGGTGCGTTTCGCGGACTCGAGCTATCTACGCCTGGTCCACAGCGGCGACGGTCGCGACGTCATCGCACGACCACTCGGTCCCACGAATCGCAAGATTCCATTTGCGTTTCCGTCCACTTGCCACTTGCCTTCGTGCACCCGGTGGTGGTGATGATCGCACAGCGTCACGAGATTGGGGAGATCGGTGGGACCTTGGTCGGCCCAGTGCACCACATGGTGGACATCGGTGAACATGTTGTTGGCGCAGCCCGGGAAGCGACACCGGCGATCGCGCCGCTGCACTTCACGGCGCTGCGCCGCCGTTGCGAAACGCTTCGCTCGGCCTTCGAACATGGTGTGGCCGAAGGCGTCATCGAGGGCGAGGGCCACCGTGGCGTCGCAACTGATCCGCCGGATGGCTTCACCGCTAAGCAAGCCAAGGCGTTCGATCTCGGCCCGACCGGTTCCACCTTGCAACAACGAGAGATCGGTGTGGGCGACAACGAAGAAGCCCGTCCGGGAGGCTGATCCCGATCCCGATCCCGACGGCGATCCCGATCCCGACGGCGATCCCGATCCCGATCCCGTTCCCGACGCCACGACTGCCGACGGCGTCCGCGCCGCCGACGCCCCCTCCGTCCCCGACCCGTACCCCATCGCGCCCCGGCAAATGTCGACAAGGGCATCAGCCCGCCGCTGGTCGTACCGCGTCTCGCCGTCGGAGGGGAAGAGCCGAGCACGCTCGGTCACGGCTGTCCGCACCTCGGCGTAGCTGTCTTCGGGGAGCTGCGCCGTGATCACCCGCCGTGAGTCGTTGAAGCGCAGGTAGCGGTACTCGAACTGTGCTTCAGCCTGGTGGTCGCTGGTTCCGCGGTTGGCCCGGACGACGTCCATCAGCTGACGGACGCTGCATTCCTCGGCCTGGCGCAGCACGGATGCGTCGGTCTCGGGAGTGGCCACCTCCACGGCCGCCCGCACTTTGTCAAAGGTGAGCGCGCCCACCCGTAGGCCCTGGGCCAAATGGGGCAGGTCCCACAGACGTTCGGCCACCAGCGCCCAAGATCTTCCCGTGCCTTCGGCCACACCGAGGCGTTGGGTCAGCCAGGCGCCCAACGACGTCGCTCCTTCGGCCCGCCAGGCCTCTCGCCGGTCCAACTCACCGGCAATTGGCAGCAGCTTCCCAAGGAGGGATGAGATCGCCCTCCCGAGCCGTTCGGTCTCGTCCATCAAATCGTCCGTCGACGTCTTTTCGACAACAAGCTCCATGAGCAAGAACGGTCGCCCGCTCTTGAGCAATAGGACATGGTCCGTGACCACAGGAGCGGGGAGTGACCTTTATGCGAACGTCCGGTGAACTCAGGTCACCGGAGGACGACGGCCCTGCGCTCCTCTTCTCTGATCAGCTGGCTTGGCTAACCGAGCTCATATTGAAATCCGGGATGCGCAACGAAGGCATGATGCAGCGATTGAGATACTCGCCGAGCTCCCGTCCGAGCGTCCGCACGCTCGCCCCCACCTCGGTCGCACGGCTCAAGAGGTCCACTGGGCTCTCGTTGAAGCGGAAGTTGTTGGCCGCCCCGACCACGGCACCGTCCTCAATCACGTAGACCCCGTCCCGCGTCAGTCCTGTGAGCAACGCCGTTGACGGATCGACTTCCCTGATGTACCACAGACAGGTCAAGAGGAGGCCACGCTCGGTGCGGCCGATCATGTCATCGATGCCGTCGCGCCCCGCCCCCGCCCCCGCCCCCGNNCCCCGCACCGGCACCAGCACCGCCACGCCCACCCCCGTCCCCAACCCGCAGGACCAGATTGTCAATGTAGGGGGCCACATCCACGCCGGACCGCGCCCCACCAGCGCGGTGATAGCGCAGGTGAGCGAGATACCCATCCCTCATCCAATCCACCCGATCCATCGGGAGGCCGTTGTCGAAGACCGACGTATCCGAATCGGAGGATCCGCACGCCACGAAGGGCAGGCATTCGAGCCCCGGTTCGAAGGGATCGCTGTAGAGGGTGAAGGGAACGTCGGTGAGCCGTTCGCCCACACGCGTGCGACCGACCACATCCCCATCCCCATGACCCTTCGCGGAGAACACCGTCCGCCCGTCCTCAGCGTCCTGCCCGCTCATCCCGTAGAAGAGCAGCGAGCCCATCAGATCGGCCACACCCGAAGGCGGCAGGATCACCTCGTAGCGGCCGGCCTCGATTGAGACGGATCGATTGGCCCACCCGAGCCGCCGCCACAACTCGTCCTCCATCGCAGCGAAGGAGACGTCGCCGATGCGCTCGCCCCCCGTGCCCGTCCAGGCCGAGCGGACGCCGTCCGCCGATCGCCCGACCAAATTGATGGCTCCCGTCGGCTGCGCGTAGGACAATCGCACTCCGGTCGAGCTCCCTAGATACAACGTCGACACTCCGTACTCCGCAAACCCCGCCAACACCACGTCGCCCGCCTCCGCCCGCCGGAAGGCAGACCCGAGGCTCGACAGGACGCCGCTCAACACCGACAGGTCCGTCTCGACGGGTGCGCGCCCATAGGCCACGGACGCGGCGATGCCCCCGCCGCGAGCAGCGCGCATCCCGTCGACGAGTGTGAAGGCATCTTCGGCTGGCGGCGCTCCCTTTGCATCCGTCAACGCGGCCGACACCATCTGCTCCACATCGACCACGCCGCTGCGTCGCGCCACGCCAACGGATGGCGCGTTGCCCACGCGCGTGGCACCCGACGCGCCCGTCGCCCCCGTCGCTCCCGACCCGCCCGTCGCCCCCGCAATGACGATGACGGTCACCGAGCGGTCCCGCCGCACGCCGTTGGTGGTGGTGGTGTTGAGCGCGAAGCGGACGTCGGCATGGCTGGTCTCGTCCACCAGCACGATGCATCCGTCGGCGCCGCGCCGCGCCGCCTCGGCCAGCGCGGCCTCGATCACCGCCTGGGCCTCGATCACCGGCTCACCGTCCCGCCTCTTCGCGCGCGTTGAGCACGCGCACGCGCCGCACGAGAGCCGACGGGCAGCCGTGGCTGACCGGCGCGACCTGTCCGGGCTGTCCCTTGCCACAGTTGAAGGCACCACCGAGCACGTAGGTGGAGGCGCCACCGACTGCTTCCATGGCGCCCCAGAACTCCGTCGTGGTGGCTTGATACGCCACGTCCTTCACTTGTCCGACCAGCCGTCCGTCCTCGATCTTGAAGAACCGCTGGCCGGTGAACTGGAAGTTGTAGCGCTGCATATCGATGGACCAGCTCTTGTCGCCCATGATGTAGATGCCGCGATCGACGCCGGCGATGAGGTCGGCCGTCGTCGGCCCGTCCCCGTCCCCGTCCCCACTGTCGCCGCCCCCTCGTCGCGGCCCCGGCGCCGGTGCCAGCGAGACGTTGGCCATTCGCTGAATCGGCACGTGTAGCGGCGAGTCGGCGAAGGCGCAACCGTTCGAGCGCCCCAGTCCCATGCGGGCGGCGATGAAGCGGTCGAGCTGGTACCCGACCAGCACCCCGTCGCGGATCAGGTCGAAGGACTGCCCGGCCACGCCCTCGCTGTCGATGGCCACCGTCGCCAGGCCGTGCTCGACGGTCCGGTCCCCGGTGACCTGCAGGGCGGGCGAGCCGTACGCCAAGGTGCCCAACTTGTCGAAGGTGGCAAAGGATGTGCCGGCGTAGGCCGCCTCGTAGCCGATGGCACGGTCGAGCTCGGTGGCGTGACCGATCGACTCATGGATGGTCAGCCAGAGGTTCGAAGGGTCTATGACGAGGTCGTAAACACCCGCCTCGACCGATGGAGCGGCGAGCTTCTCCGCCAGCAGCTCGGGGATCTGCGCCAGTTCGCCATCCCAGTCCCAAACGCCCGTCCCGCCCGNNCGCCAGTCCCGCCAGTCCCGCCGGTCAGATACTCCCACCCACGCCCAACGGGCGGAGCGAGCGTGCGCATGGTCTCGAACCCGGCATCGCTCAGAGCCAGCGCCTCGATCTGGGGGTGCACACGCACCCTGTGTTGGGTCGCCCGGGTGCCGGCCAAGTTGGCGAGATACGTCTCCTCCCCGACACTGAGCACCTCCGCCGTCACATGGGCGACGGTCGCATGACTGAGCAGCCGCCGGCTCCACTCCTCGAGGAGGGCCACCTTGTCGGACAGCGCCACCGAGCCGGGATCGATCCCGAACGCGCTCGTCCACGTCACCTCGCCGTGCGACGGCTCAGGCGCGAGCTCGACCCGCCCGCCACCGGCCTGTGCCGTCACCCGTGCGGTGTCCATCGCGCTGCGCACGAGGTTGGCCGCCTCGGTGGGGCTCACGTCGACGGTGGCGGCGAACCCGACCGCTCCGTCGACCACGACCCGCACGCCCATGCCGAACTCGGTGTCGTCCGATACGCCCTCCGGCGCGCCGTCACGCAGGCGGACCCTCTGCGAGCGGATGCGCTCGACCCGCAGCTCGGCGTTCGTGCAGGCGCCGGCAGTAGCGGCCGAGAGCGCGGCGTCGGTCAGTGCGGTGAGCTCGTCAGAGGGGAGTGGCATTACTCGGTCGCCGGACCACCCGAGTCACCCGACTCACCCGACCCACCCGACCCACCCGACCGCCCGTCGAGCGAGGGCTGACGGAGGGGGAGCCCGGCCGCGGTGTAGGTGGCGTCGATCAGTTCCATGGTGCGGATGGCGTCCATCGCGGTGGTAGGGAAGCCCGCGCCGTCCTCGATGGCGGCGACGAACGCCTCGAGCTGGTAGTCGTAGGTGGCGCGCCGGGAGAACTTCTCCCGCCTGGTCCCCGCTGCGTTCTCGATCCGGACCCGGTGCCCGAAGTGGGGGGCAAACGGGTTGAAGACCTTGAGCGTCCCTTCGCTGCCGATGACTTCGGCGTGCAGGCGGAGAACGGAGGAGGAGAACATGGAGCAACGGATCCGGGCCGTGCCGCCTTCGGGCAGCGAGAAACGGGCATCCATGGCGCGGTCGACCCCGGGAGAGGAGAGCTTGGCGGTCGCCCCCGTCACCCGCGGCCCGGCGGCCAGCAGCCGCAGGAGCGATATCGGGTAACAGCCCATGTCCATCATCGCCCCGCCGGCGAGGTCCAGCCGGTAGCGGATGTCGCCCCGCTTTGCCAATGGTGCCGAGAACGCGATGTCGATCTCCTTGATGATCCCCAGCTCACCCGACTGCACGATCTCGACCAACCGGCGCGTCATCGGGTGGTACTCGTAGTGGAAGGCCTCCATGACGACAAGGCCGGGGTGGGAGGCTGCCGCTTCGGCCACCAGTCGGGCCTCGTCGGCATTGGCCGTGAACGGCTTCTCGCACAGCACGTGCTTGCCGGCCTCGAGTGCGGCGATGGTCCAGTGGCCATGGAGGCCGTTGGGCAGCGGGATGTAGATCGCCTGCACGTCGGGATCGGCCAGCACGGCCTCGTAGGATTCGGCGACGCGGGGGATCTTGTGCTTGTTGGCGTAGGCGCGGGCCCTCTCGGTGTCCCGGGCGGCGACCACCACAACCTGGGCCTTGCCGGTCCGGCGCGCCGGCTTGATCAGCGCCGCAGGCGTGATGCGGGCGGCACCGAGCACCCCGATCCTCAACATACGGCCTTCGTTTTCTTCTCCACCTTCTTCGACGTGACCCGCCCCGCCCCGCCGATGCATGCCCCCACGGGGACGGACGGGTGCCTCGTCAACTCAGGGGCCGTAGCGGCGCCGGCACGAGCGCCGGCCGGAGCGCCGGCGGCCGGCGCGGCGGCAGCCGGCTCCGGCGGGGATGCGCGCAGATGGGCCAGCGCGGCGACGAGGTCGGCGAGCAGGCAGTCCGCCATGTCTCGGGAGAGACCCTCGCGGACGACGATGCGCAACACCGACACCGACTCCGCGTCGGCTGCCATGCCGTAGGCCGGAACCACCCAGCCCCGCAGCCGCAGCCGGTCGGAGAGGTCGAACACGCTGAAGGGCATGTCCTCACTGAGGCGTAGGCACACCACGGGCAGGTCGGTGCCCCCGGCCACGACCGTGACGCCGGAGAGCCGACCAACCTCGGTGGCCAGCCAGCGGGCGGTCTCGGCCAGGCTCTTCATGATCTCGGAGTAGCCCTGCCGGCCCAGGCGGATGAAGTTGTAATACTGGGCCACGATCTGCGAGGCGCCCCGCGAGAAGTTCAGTCCGAAGTTGGCGTGCGAGCCACCCAGGTAGTCGACTTCGAAGATCAGTTCCTGGGGCAGGTCGGCCGACTCCCGCCAGATGACCCACCCGACTCCTGGATACACCAGCCCGTATTTGTGGCCACTCACGTTGATAGAGCGCACCCGCCGGAGACGGAAGTCCCACAACAGCTCGGGTGTGAGGAACGGCGCCACGAATCCGCCCGAGGCCGCGTCGACGTGCACGGGCACGTCCCATCCCGCGTCCGCCCCGCCGTGCGCATCGCACAGTGTGGTCAGGGCGGTGTCGAGCTCGGCGATCGGCTCGTACTCACCCGTGTAGGTCGAGCCCAGTATGCCGACGACGCCGATGGTGTTCTCGTCGACCAGCGCCATCGCCTCGTCGACGCCGATGATGAAGCGGGTGGGAGTCAAGGGCACGTAGCGGGGCTCGACGTCGAAGTAGCGGGCGAACTTCTCCCAGCACACCTGGACGTTCCCTCCCATGACGATGTTCGGGCGATCACAGGGGAGCCCGGCCGCAGTGCGGGCGTTACGCCAGCGGAACTTCATGGCCAGGCCGGCCAGGTGGATGGCCTCGGAGCTGCCCACGGTCGCGGTTCCCACGCCGTCCTGGTGCTCCGAGGCGCCGAAGAGGCGGCTGAGCATGTTCACGCAGCGGTCCTGCAACGCCACCGTCTGGGGGTACTCGTCCCAGTCGATGGCGTTCTTGTTGAACGTCTCGATCATGAGGCGGTCGGCCTCGTCGTCCATGTACGTGGTGACGAAGGTGGCCAAGTTGAGGGCTGGATTGGCATCGAGGGCGAGCTCGTCGTGGATGAGTTGATAGGCCGAGTGGGGGTCCATCGACTCCTCGGGCAGCACGTTGCGCAGGACCGAGTGGGTCATGCCGCGCGAGGCGTAGGTGGGCGCCACGTGCGGGGGGGCGGCGTCGATGGGGATCTTGCGGCTGAGCATGGTCACGGACGCTAACGCAGCCGAAGGGGGTCCTGGAAGCGGCTACCGGCTACCCGTGGCATAATTCTGTTTCGACTTTTTTGGACTTTTTTCGACTTTCTGGGGGAGGAGTTGACATTCGTATCGGCGAGACTCCTTCGGGGGGGAGCGACAGGCTGAGGAGCAGCCGTGTGGCCGGGCTGGACGGTGTCCGCGCCCTGGCTGTCATGGGCATCATCGCCTTCCACTCCGGGCTGAGTTCGGTCCCCGGTGGCTTCTACGGCGTCGACGCGTTCTTCGTCGTCTCCGGCTACCTGATCACGTCCCTGCTGCTGGGCGAATTCAACGCCACGGGGCACATCCAGCTTCAACGCTTCTGGGCCCGCCGGGCCCGCCGGCTGCTACCGGCATTGGTCGTGTTGGTCGCCGTGGTGGGTCTCGTCTTGAACGTGGCGCCGCACCTGTTGGCCACCCCGCACATCGTCGGCGACGTCCTCGCTGCGCTCTTCTACTTCTCCAACTGGTACTCGATCCACGGTGGCGTGAGCTATTTCTCCCTCGCCGCCCAGCCCTCCCCTCTCCTGCATACCTGGTCGTTGGCCATCGAGGAGCAGTTCTACCTGGTGTGGCCCCTCGTGGTCCTGGCCGTGCTCAAGGTCGGTGCCGGCCGGCGCATGCCATGGTCCAGGATGGCCGCCCCGGATCCGCAGTCGACCCGGAGACGGCGGCTGCACCTCCTCTTCTGGCTCGCCTCCCTCGGTGCGTTGGCATCGGCGGTGTGGATGGGGCACCTGGCGCCGAACGGCTTCACGGCGCGCACCTACTACGGCACCGACACCAGGGCACAGGGGCTCTTGGTGGGGGCCGCGTTGGCCACGGGCCTGATCCTGTGGCGCGAACGGACCAGGACCGTCGGGTTCGAGCGCCTGGCCAAGGTGGTGGGGCTGGCCGGGATCGTGGGGACGGGGGTGCTCTGGGCCACGACGAGCGAGTACTCGACGGACGCCTTCCGGGGAGGCTTCCTGGTGGCCGGTCTGTGCGCGGCCATGGTGGTGTTCGGTGCCGTGGTCGCCCCGAAGGGCCCGGCCGTCACGCTGCTCGAGATCCCGCCGCTTCCGGCGTTGGGCCGGATCTCCTATGGGATCTATCTCTGGTATTGGCCCGTGCTCTTGGTGATCTCGGGGTCACGCCTGCACTGGGGCGTCTACCCCTTGTTCTTGACCCGGACGGCTGTGACGGTGGTCTTGGCCGGGCTGAGTGCCCACTTCGTGGAGGAGCCCATCCGGCGGGGTGCCCTGCATCCCCGGCAGATCCTGGTCGCGGTGCCCGCGGCCCTGGCGGCAACCCTCGGCCTGGTGTTCACCGCCACCTTGGTGACGGCGTCGGCGACGCCGGCGTTGGGGCCGAGTGTCGCGGCTGCTTCGATAGGTGGCCCGGCGTTGGCGCCGACGTCTGCGCCGGCGTCGGCGTCGGCGTCCGGGAACGTGTCCCACCCTGCCTTGGCAGACAGTTCGGCCACGCTGAGCGGGCCGCCCGTCAAGGTGCTCCTCGTCGGCGACTCGATGGCCGGATCGCTCGGCGTCGGCCTCGGAGACGATGCGGCGCGCTACAACGTGCGGATCGTCAACGAGGGGATTCCTGGATGCTCCCTTTCGATGACCAGTTCCGAGATCCGGGTCCTCGGCTATACGGTGCCGCCCGGCCTTCCCTGCGCCGCGATCAGCGGCGCGAATTCCGACGGGAATTCCGGCGGGGGCACTCCTGATTCGCTCTTGGCCCAGTGGCGGCGTTGGATCGATGCCTACAACCCTGACGTCGTGGTGTATCTCGCGCGCGGCGAGACCTTCGATCAAGAGTTCGGCAGTCAATGGGAGCACCTGGGGCAAAGTTCGTTCGACAGCTACGTCGAGAGCCGGTACCGCCAGGCGATCAAGGTCCTGTCCTCGCGGGGTGCCACCGTGGTCTTATCGACGAGCCCGTACTACGACAGCGGCGCCTCGCCTTCGGGAAGTCCGTGGCCAGAGGACACGCCGGGCCGGGTCGACATCGACAACCAACTCATCCGCGAGGCGGCCGACGTGCCGGCGGGGACCGGTACCGGTCAGGCCTACGTCTTCGACCTCAACGCGCTGATCTCGCCGCACGGCCAATTCGCTCCGGACGTCGACGGGATCTCCGCGCGCTGCGGCGACGGCGTGCACATCACCCCGGCGGGCGGGCAGCTGATCGGGCTGCATCTGCTCCCGGTCCTGGCCCAGTTGGGCCGGGCCCATCAGCTGGCCTCGCCCGGTGGCGCATGGGTCGGCGATCTGCCACCATCGACGCCGTCATGGTACGCAAACCTTCCCTGTTGACGCGGCTGACGCGGCTGACGAGTCGCCTGCCATGACGACTTCTCCTGTAGCAGTGACGGTCCGCCGCGCCGTCGACGCCGATGTCGACCCGATGGCGGCCCAGCTCTGCCGCGCCTTCTTCGACGACCCGGTGATCGGGCACATCTTCCGCAACCCCGCCCGGCGGACCGAGGGGACGCGCCGGTACTTCACCAACCAGATGCGGGCGGACTATCTCCGCTTCGGAGGCTGCTACACCACCGACGATCATCGAGGGGCTGCCATCTGGGGCCCGGCGGGGAAGCCCCTCCTCACGGGGCTGGCCGGGATAGCCACCATGGTGTCGGTCCTTCCCTACATTGCCACCCGCCTCGTCAGCACGTTGCGCTTCCTCAACATGATGGAGGCATTGCATCCGAAGGAGCCCCACTGGTATCTCGCCACGCTGGGCACCGATCCCGAAGCGCAAGGGAAGGGCATCGGCTCGGCGCTGATGCGGCCGGTTCTCGACCATTGCGACGCCGAGGGATTGCCGGCGTACCTCGAGTCCTCGAAGGAGAGCAACGTCCCCTTCTACTCCCGCCACGGCTTCGCCGTCGTAGAGGAGATCCCGCTGCCGGGCAACGGGCCGAAGATCTTCACGATGTGGCGAGAGCCGAGACCGTTCTCTTAGACGACATACCCGCTCTCTTAGACGACATACCCGCCACCGAGCTGATCAGGTCGGGTGGATGCCTTCGGGCATGGAGAGCGGATCGGCCACCACGAGCTCGAGGATGTCGACCACGGCCCGCACGGGTGCCGAGGGAAGGCCGCGCCGGCGTTGCGCGATGCCCACCCGCCGGCGGGGGAGACCTTCGACCGGCAGGGCCACGAAGCGCTCGCGCAGGTGCCCCGGGACGGCGGTGGCCGGGAGGATGGCCGGCCCGTACCCGTCGAAGGCTAGGGAGGCGATGGTGCGCACACCATCGAGCTCCATGATCGGACGCAGGGCGACCCGGGCCGGCACGACGGCGCTGTCGATCTCCGCCCGCAGGGCGGTGCCGGGGGGAGGGAGCAGGAGTTCCATGTCGGCCAGGCGGGCGAGTGGGATGGAGGCCTCTTCAGCCAAAGGATGGTCGCGGGGCACCACGAGGACCAGGTCCTCGTCGAACAGCTCGACCACCATGACCTCGTCGCCGCTGAGCGGAAAGGTGACCACGGCCAGGTCCAGGCGGCCCGACCCCAGCTGCAGCTCCAGTTGGGCGCTGGAGCCTTCGGCGACGTTGAGGTGGATGTGGGGATGGCGGTCGCGCAGCAGGTCGAAGAGCTGCGGTACCAGCCACCGGCCCGTCGTGCCGATCATGCCCAGGCGTACCGTGCCGACGACCTCTTGGCGCAGGGCGGTGACGTCGGCGACCATGTCGGAGAGCTCGTTCATGATCCGACGGGCCCGCCCGACGACGACTTCGCCCTCCTCGGTGAGGCGACCGGAGGCACGGTCGACCAGCTGCACATCGAGCTCACGCTCGAGACGGGCGATATGGGCGGACACATTGGACTGCACCGTCCCGATCGTGGTCGCCGCAGCCGAGAAACTCCCGGTGTCGGCGATGCCCAGGAGTGCTTGCAAATGTTTCAATTCCATTGCGTCACCCCTCCCTCGATCCATGCCTCGGAATCCGGCCAGGTGCTTGCACTAGTTGGGCAGTAATCAGAATATCAGATAGTAAGTATCTTGTGAAGCTGCTTGACAGATTATGGCGAGAGGACCAGAATGTATGTCAGACCACAGGGGCGGAACCCCCCCTCCAAACCTGGTGAGTCTCGAGAAGGGATCGCCACCCCCCCGGCGATCCCTTCTCTTTATTCCGGCACAATTTCCTGTCGTTGCCACTTCCGGCGGTGCCGCTCGCCGGACCGGGTCGAAGCATCCACCCCGGCAGGCGGGGGCGTTCCCGACCACCCTCCCTGTTCCCCTCTCTGTTTCCCTCTCTGTTCCCGCCCTGTACAGCGGGAATGCGCTGGTCAGGGCGATGCCGTGCGGGGTCCGATGCTTTAGGCTGACGCATCATGGCCAGGAGCGCCGTCTTCATCGACCTCGACCGCACCCTGCTCTGGCGGGCCTCGGGCCAGGCCCTCAACCGGGCCCTCGTCGAAGAGGGTGTCCTGCCCCCGGGGCGATCGCTCCCCGGCGACCGGCTGCTCTATGCCATCAACAACCGCCTGGGGGAGAACCTCGTGTCGATGGGGTTGGTGCGGGCGGCGGCCCGGGTGGCCAAGGGATGGCGCCAGGATCAGGTTCAGGCCGCCGGGAAGCGGGCGGTGCCCGAACTGATCGAGATGGTCGCACCCTTCGCGCCGCAGCACCTCGCCGCCTTCCGCGACGACGGTCACCTGCTGGTGCTGTCGACGACCACGCCTTCCGACATGATCCGGCCCTTCGCCGAGGCCATGGGGTTCGACGCCGTCATCGCCACGACCTATGAGACCGAAGACGGGCGCTACACGGGCCGGCTGTACGAGGGCTTCGTATGGGGAACCGGAAAGTTCAAGGCCGTGCGGTCCTGGGCCGGTGGCGAGGGCATCGACCTGGCCGATTGTCACGCGTGCAGCGACAGCGTCTTCGACACGCCGCTGCTAGCCAGCGTGGGCTGGCCCCATGCTGTCAATCCCGACCCCTCGCTGACCATGATCGCCACGGCCCGGCGCTGGCCGATTGAGTATTGGGACCGCCCCGCGGGCGTGCCGAGTGTGATGGGGTTCGAGCCCTACCACCTGCTGCGGCCGTTCGTGCGCCCTTCGTCGTTCCCCTACGCGCGCTTCGACATCACCGGCGTGGAGCACATCCCTCCCCGGGGGCCAGTTCTGTTGGCTGCCAATCACCGCAGCTACTTCGACGTGGCGGCACTCGCCCTCGTGGCCGCCCGGCTGGGCCGGCCCGTGCGCTTCTTGGCCAAGAAGGAGCTCTTCGACGCCCCGGTGGTGGGCTCCATCGCCAAGGCCTTCGGCGGGATCTCGGTGGACCGGGGCGGCGGGGCCAGCACCGCGCTGCGCGCCGCTGAGACCGCGCTGCACGCCGGCGAGGTGGTGCTGGTGTTGCCCCAGGGGACCATTCCACGGGGCGCCGCCTTCTTCGACCCGGAATTGAAGGGAAAGAGGGGGACGGCGCGCCTGGCTGCATCGACGGAGGCGGCCGTGGTGCCGATCGGTCTGTGGGGCACCGAGAAGGTCTGGCCCCGCTCGGCCCGGATGCCCGATTTCACCTTGGTACGACATCCACCGCGGATCACCATCCGGGTCGGCCACCCGTTGACGCTGTCCCTCATCGATACGTCGGTCGACACGACGGCGATCATGGCGGCGATCTCCGCACTGCTGCCCGAGGAGTCCCGCGCGCCCCACGAGCCCACAGCCGAGGAGCTGGCGCGCACCAAACCTCCTTCGTGAGGTATCGCCTCGCTGTCACCACCACACTCGCTGTCAATACTCTGTCGCGCCGTCTCGGGCGCGGGCAGGGCACGGTTGCCGGTGGCCGCGCCGGACTCAGGGTCGACCGTCAGCTGCTGCAGCACCTGACCGCGGGGCGTCAGGTGGCGTTGGTCACCGGCACCAACGGCAAGACGACGACGACCCGCTTGCTCGCGGTGGCACTGGGGGCGGACGGGACCGCGGTTGTCAGCAACGAGACGGGTTCGAACATGCCGCCGGGTCACGTGGCGGCGTTGGCAGCCGACCGCGCCGCCCCACGTGCGGTGCTCGAAGTCGACGAGATCTACCTCCCTCGCGTGCTGGCGGCGACGAAGGCCTCTACCGTGGTGCTGCTCAATCTCTCGCGTGATCAGTTGGACCGCAGCAACGAGGTCCGCATGGTGGCCGGCAATTGGCGGGCCGCCCTGGCAGCTTCGCCCCGCACCATTGTCGTGGCCAACGCCGACGATCCGCTCGTCGTCTGGGGTGCCGGTGCGGCGGCCCACGTGCGCTGGGTCGCCGCCGGCCTCGGTTGGCAGCTCGATGCGGTGGGCTGTCCCTCCTGCGAAGGGCGCATCACTTTTTCCGACGGCGACGGCGACGGCGACGGCGACCGCGATGGCGGTGGTGACGGCGATGTCGCCGGTGCCGACGCAATGCGTCCGGTTTCTGGCTCCTGGGCTTGCGCCACCGGGTGCGGGTTCGCCCGGCCCGAGCCGATGGCGACGTTGACGGCCACCCGCGCGGCGACCCGCGCGGCGACGGGTGCGGCGACCATGTACAGCGGCATCTGGGCTGATGGCCGCTCCTTCGAGATCGCGCTGGCGCTCCCGGGCCGATTCAATCACGCCAATGCGCTGATGGCCGCGGTGGCTGCGGAGACACAGGGCATCGAGCCCGCCGAGAGTTTCGCGGCCATGGCCACCCTCGGCGATGTGGCCGGTCGCTTCACGACCCGTGTCGTGGGAAGCGTGCGGGTCAGGTTGATGTTGGCCAAGAACCCAGCCGGGTGGAGCGAGCTGCTCAATCTGGTAGAGGGAGACGAGGGGCCCCTCGTGGTCAGCATCAATGCACGAACGGCGGACGGGGCCGACCCGAGCTGGTTGTGGGACGTCCCCTTCGAGCGCCTGGCGTCACGAACGGTGGTGGCCACGGGTGACCGCTGCCGCGACCTGGCCGTGCGCCTGCACTACGCGGGCGTGGCCCACGTAATGGAGTCGGATCCGTTGACCGCATTGCACAAGGCGGGGGCGGGCCCTGTCGAGAACGGTGGCGGTCAAGCGGATGGGGGCGATCGTGGACCCGCAGGCGCCCGCGTCGCTGACCCCGAGAACGAGGTGCGGGTCGATGTGATCGGCAACTACACGGCCTTTGCGCAACTTCTCGGAGAGAGTGCTGAGACATGACGGTTCGCCTGCGCGTCGCCGTCGTCTACCCGGACCTCCTCGGCACCTACGGGGACGGGGGCAATGGGTTGATCCTGGCCCAGCGCGCCCGGTGGCGCGGCATCGAGGCCGAGCTCTTGGCGGCCCCCTCCGACGTCGCCTTGCCCGAAGCCGACATCTACTGCCTCGGCGGCGGGGAGGACGGTCCACAGGTCCGCGCCGCCCGCTCGCTCATCGACGACGCGACGTTGGCCCGCCGAGTGTCAGCCGGCGCCGTTGTCCTCGCCGTGTGCGCCGGCTACCAAATCGTCGGCCGGAGCTATCCCGGTGCCGATGGGGTTGCGCACGAAGGCGTCGGGCTGCTCGACATCGACACCGCGAAGGGGACCGGGGCCAGGGCGGTGGGGGAAGTGGTGGCGGAAACCGTTGCGGGATCATCCGTTTCGTTGCCGCTCTTGACCGGGTTCGAGAACCACGGAGGATGCACAACTCTTGGCGCGTCGGCAGCACCGCTCGCCCAGGTGATCCGTGGCGTGGGGAACGGCGACGGGTCGGGCACCGAAGGCGCCGTGTGCGGGCGGGTGCTCGGGACCTACCTGCACGGGCCCGTGTTGGCCCGCAACCCTGCTCTCGCCGACCTGCTGCTGGCCTGGGCCCTGAATGCCGAACCAAGCACCCTCGCGCCGCTCGAGGCCGACGACAGCGCCGCCGCATTACGCGACGAGCGCCTGGCGGCAGCAACACCGCACCGGCGACTGCGCCGACGCCGGCGTCAGCATCAATAGTCGCACCCTCGAGGAAACGGGCCGGCCTGGCATACTTCTCCGCCATGGCCCTCGTTCACCGGCTTGGCCGGCGCGCCGCTGTGGCGGCTGCCGCCGTCACCCTTACCGCCCTCGGCGCTCCGTGGGCTGCATCCGCCGCCACGACCACGAGCACCACCACGACCGTGCCGACGTCTTCCACCCCCGCATCACATCCTGTTCTCGCGCCGATGAGCGGGTCGTACGTCTTCTACGTCAACTTCGACGGCATGGAGCGTGCCTACCGGATTCACGTGCCGCCGGCGGCCGCGTCGGGCAAGCCATTGCCCATGGTGATCAACATGGCCGGGGCCACCCAGAACGCGCAGATTGAAGAGATCCTCTCGAACATGGACCCCAATGCGGATGAAAACGGGTACCTGGCCGTCTATCCGAACGGCACCAGGATCTCCAAGGTGCTGACACCAGACCCCGTGGCCAAACAGGCGCAGTACGGCTGGAACGCCGGGGAGTGCTGCGGACTCCCGGTCACAAAGAAGATCAATGATGTCGGGTTCTTGGAGAAGGTGATCGCCAACGTGGCGTCCCGTACGCCGGTCAACCTTCGGCGGATCTACATGACGGGCATCTCCAACGGCGGCATGATGGCCTACGCGATGGCGGCCGAAGCCTCCACGCACGTTGCCGCCATCGCGTCAGTCTCGGGGCAGGTCGAGCTCCCGACCATTCACCCCACCCGCTCAGTGCCGACGATGGAATTCCATTCGGTCAATGACCCGATCGCGAAGTTCGACGGGGTCCCGAACAAGAACCCCCGCCTCGTGCTCTCGGTCATGGAGGGGATCCATCAGTGGGTCCATGCCGACGGGTGCTCCACCACGCCTCATGCCGGCCGGGAGATCGTGGGTGCAGCCGGCTCGATCTCGGCGCGGGAGACGGCTACGCCGATCACGTACAGCGGGTGTCGGGACGGCGCCAAAGTGGTGCTGTGGCGTTTCACCGGATCAGGTCACGTCTGGCCGGGAAGCCCGCTCAACATGGGCCCCAAGAAGAATTGGATCTTGACCGGCTCGGGCAGGGGCATCATCATCGTCAACGCCGACGAGACCATGTGGAAATTCTTCTCGCACTACGAGCTCCCAGCACGCGACGTCAAGGCGGCGGGTTAGCGCACCACCCGCATGGCGCGCACAACCGGTCCGGCCCGGCGTGGCACTGCCGACGCCGTATGTCAGGGAGCGACGAGCGCGTCCGTCAGCGGATCGATCCCCCGCAGGTTGGCGGCCAGGTCGGCGCTGAGATGATGGCGACGAGCGAGTGCGTCGGGCGAGAGATACGACACCTTGGTCTGGTCACCGTCCGCCCACACGAGGATTTTGAGCGGGAGATCCAGCGCCGCCAGAGGTGCGGCCACCATCACGGGTGTTCCGCTGACCGGGCTCCCGAAGATCACCAGCACGGTCGGGCGCAGCTGCAGCCCTACCAGCCCGGCTTCGCCACTCTGGTCGATCACGGCGAAGAGCTTCATTCCCTTGGCGGTGATCATCTCGGTGAGGCGTGCGACGGTCTCGCCCACTGACCGGGGGCTGAGCTTGGATACCACGTCATCCTCGTCCGACGCTGGGGTCGCAGTGGACACGGTGCCTCTTCTACTCGTGGGTCATAGGGCCATTTCGACAGTCAGGCCCTACTCGGAGATCGGCCCTTACGCGGGCCAGCGGTGCCGGTGCGTGCTCGCAGGCGGCGGGTCGAGTGCCCAGGCCCGGCGCCAGGCCGGTGCGTCCGGCCCCCGATGCGCGGACTCCGCTCCTGTCTCTGGGTCGACGGCGCTGACCGAGCGACGGGCCTCCCACCAGTCGGCGTACACCTCGCGGGCCAGGGTAGCCACCGCCGCCTCGACGCGCGCCGAGAACCGATGGGCGTTCTCTCCTTCGTCGGGGGTCAGGGGTGCGCCGAACAACACCGATATCGGTGAGCGGCGCAGGCGGCCACCCCGCTGTGATTCGGAGCCCGATCCGCCCGGCGACTGCGGCTCCTCGTCAGGAGTCTTGGGCAGCACGTGACGGGTGCCGTGCAGGTAGACCGGGATCACGGGTCTCCCGGTGCGCCGGGCCAGATAGGCCGCACCACCACGGAACGGTTGGGTCCATCCGTCGGGCGAGCGCCCGCCCTCGGGGAAGATGACGAGGTTCCACCCCTCCTCAATCACCTCGGCCGCCGTGTCGGCGGAGCGGCGATTGACCTTGCTGCGCTCAATCGGGATGGCCGCCAGCGAGAACGACCAGAGCACCGACTTCCACGTGCGGTCGAAGAAGTAGTCCGACGCTGCGGCCACGACGGTGTGATGCCGGAACTCGAGCGGCAGATTAGTCAACAGCAGGGGCGTGTCGACGTGGCTGGCATGGTTGGCGGCGAAAATCACCGGGCTCTCGACGTGCCGCAGATGTTCGAGGCCGCGCACCGTTGCCGGTGCCAAGACTCGCGCTACCGGCCGGGCGAGGTTGTCCATGACCATGGCGCGCGCCAGTCGGGCCGGGTAGCGCCGGGACCACTCGTGGTCGTAGTCGAGGCCGAGTCTGCGCTCGGGGTCGGGTCGATCGACCGAGGTGGGCCACGAGGGCGCAGCCAAAGGGAAACGGCGCGCCTTCGCCCGCCCCGCCAGTCGTTGCGCCTGTTTCATTACCGATCCGTCCATCAGTTCGCCCGGTCCATCAGTTCGCCCGGTCCATCAGTGCACGTCCGCCATCATGAGCGGCGGCGCGTGGAGGTGTGTCAAGGTCGGAGACGGGCCGACCACGTCCGAGGCGATCTCCAGCGCGTCGTTCAACGACGAAGCGGGGGAGAACCCGAGACGGCGCACTGCCTTGGGATCGCCCCCGACGACGATGACCCGGCCGAGATGCTCCAGGGCGTGGGCGCACCAGTACCACATGTAGAAGGGATGCACGCCGTGGTAGGCGTGACCGGTGCGGTAGAGGTGGATGTACCACGGATCCGTGGCGAAGGACTCCTCAAACTGCTTATGGATGGCCAGCGGGTCAACCGTCTGGGTCAGGACCTGCTCGTAGAAGTCGATATAGCTCGGGTGGTGCCCGGGGTGGAACTCGGGACGGGTCGGGTGGCGCAGAATGAGGACACCACCCTCGCGCACCAGAGGCCGGCCCCGGTAGAGGTTGAAGAAGTACCCCAGACCGAGGCACGCCACCAGGATGGGATTCATGATCGAGTTCACGTTGTAGGGGCAGATGTACGGCAACCCCATGGTCAGGATGTCGGTCTGCCCCACGACGTCGACCCCTTGCTGCTTCCAGACGTTCTCGGTCGTGACGGCGTGAACGGCTTCGACCTCGCCGGCCTGCACCGAGGTCATCGCGTGCGGTGACTCAATGGAGTGGAAGATGCCGCGTGCCAGCCGGGGCGGCACGCCTTTGAGCGAGGCCGAGGTGGCAGCGAAAGTGGCCCGGTCACGCAGCCCCCACTCCCATTCGCGCTTTTGCAAGAAGGCGAACGACGGCGGGAAGGTGTCCGTGTTGAGCGTGGTCTCGATCTGGAAGATCTTCACGCCCGCGTCCGCGATGAAGCGCCCCATGCGCCAGTTCGAGCTGTGCAACTCCGATGCGGGCGCATCCATGAAGGAGCGGGAGTGCTGCATCGTCTGGGGGTTGTGGTGGTGGCGCAGGCTCTTGTAGCTGGCGAGCCCGGTGGCCACGCTCTTGTGCCCGCCGTCCATCGCCACAAGGTTGATGTTGACGTAGACCAGCAGGTCCGAGGTGGCCGCCCGTTTGTTGATCTCGATGTCCTCGCCCGATTCGGTCTGCCCCAGATGGATCAGCTTGTCCGGGTCCTCCGCATCGTGCTGGGTCAGGAGACCGTGGGGTGCAAAGGCGTCGTAGACCCGGTCACCGAGCGCATGGCGCAGCTCGCCCTCGGTCATGCGCCGGTGCAGGGCGAGAGCAGCGATGAGCATCACGTCGTCGACACCGGCCTCGGCCGCCATGTCGAGCACGGACTCGATGACCATCTGGCGAATGTCGGGAGCCTCCATCGGAGGCAGGGGAAGCGAGATGTCGTCGAAGCAGATCGTCAGCTTCATGCCCGCGTGCAGCAAGGCCGGCAGGGGATCGCGATCACCGAGAGGATGGAGGAGGGCCTGGCGAATGGCACCGTAGGGATCGTCGAGCGCCTTCATGGGCTCGGGTGCATAGATCACACGGCTGCCTTCGGGCAGGGTCTCGAGCGTGAATCCCTCGCCGTTCCAAAAGAGGGTGGGCGGTGTGGACTTGTCCACCTCGAGGACGAATCCGGGACGGCGGCTCATCGGGTGTGTCCTTTCGTGATGTCGAACGCGATCTTGACCGACCCGCGTCGCCCGGCTGCACCCGCGTGCGCCACGGCCTCTTCGAATCGGGTGAGCGGATAGGTGGCCGAGACCAGCCGGCCCGTGGTCTGCGCGCCGACTACCTCGAGGGCCAGCGCGAATGTGGACACGCGCCCAGCTCGTCCGATGTCCGGTGGCAATCCGGTGTCCGATGGAAGCCCGCGGCCGGCCGGCGCGTCCTTGGCTGTGGCCGAGATCTTGGTCTTGGCTCTGGTGCGTGCTGCCCCGCTCTTCGACGCTGCTTCGTTCGAGTCCGCTTCCTTCGAGTNNCGAGTCCGCTTCCTCCGACCCTGCTTTGGCAGTGGGAACCGACTCGGTGCCGTAGGCGTAGGCACCGGCGAGGCGCACCTCTCGATGCCACAGCGGAGCCAGGTCGATGGTCATCTTGCCTGGCATGCCGACCAGGGCCACCGTCCCCCGAGGGCGCACCATGGAAAGCGATTGGGCAATGGACTCGGCGCTTCCCACGCAGTCGAACACCACGTCGGCGCCGGTGGAGAGGGTGGCCGTCTCGCCGGCCACTCCTCCGTACGAGAGGGAGTGGCTGTGCCGGCGCACGGCCCGTGCCAACTGCTCGGGCGGCAGCGCTTCGGCGGCACCGAAGGAGAGGGCGAGGCTCTGCTGGTGGGTGTACTTGGCGCCAACCAGCAACGATCGGGGAGCGGGGCAACGACCGGTGGTGACGAGATGGCTGAACGCCGCGGTGACCGTGAGGCCGAGGGTGCCGGCGCCCAGCACGGCGACGACGTCCCCCTCGGTGATGCCGGCGCCCAGCACGGCGTGCACGGCGCACGCCACAGGCTCAGTGGTGACCGCATCGGCATCGCTGAGCCCCTCGGGGACGGCGTAGAGCTGGCTCGAGTGCGCCACCAACCCCGTCGTCGACCACCCACCGCCGGTGTCGGCGCAGAACCCGGTCTGCAGCCCGGGACGGATGTGGCCGAATGCCAGATGACCGCAGTTGCCCACATGTCCAGCAGCGCACGCGGCACAAGGCGGGACGATGCCGCGGGCGGCGCAGCCGAGGACGGGCTGGAGGACAACGCGGGTGCCGGCGGCCAGGAGCTCCCCGGTCGCACCAACCGCTTCTTCTGCGAGCAGGCCCACCACTTCGTGACCCGGCACGAACGGGAAGGAGACGATGTCCTCGAAGTAGCGCGAGCTGCGCCCGTCCAGCGTGGCCAGGTCGGAGCCGCAGATGCCGGACAGCAGCGGGTGGACATGCGCCCAACCGGCGCCGGGCAGCGACGGCGCGTCGTGCTCGACGAGGCGCAACGGCCCGATGCCGGCCCCTCGCCCGGAGCCGAAGTTGGAGACGATCCTGGCCGCGGCGAAGCGGGGGAGGGAGCGCTCGAAGAGGAGGGTACTCATCGGTTTGTCCTCATCCGTTTGTCCTCATCGGATCACCGTCGCCTTGGGGGACTTCACGTCGAACGGCCCCAGCGGCAAGGGGCGGTGCGAGCCACCCTGGGCTTTGGCCCAATGCTCGACATGCCAGCCGCGGCGCCGGGCGATGGCGGCCAGACGGGACTCGGGGTTCACCGCGACCGGGAAGCCGACTGCTTCGAGCATGGCCAGGTCGCTGGCCGAGTCGGCGTAGGCCACCGACTCTTCCAGCGAGAGCCTGTGCTCCTCGGCGTAGTCGGTCAGCACGAGGGCGCGCGCTTCGCCGATGGGGGGCAGATTGGTGAGATGACCGGTCAAGCGTCCGTCGCGCTCGCCCATGCTGGCGCAGACGATGTCATCGAACAAGGGCCGCACGGGCTCGATGATGAAGTCCAGTGCCCCCGTGATGAGCAGGGTGCGATGGCCGGCGGCGCGATGAGCGCGGACGCGGGCAAAGCCCTCGGGGAACGAACGGGTCAGGAGTTGGAGGTGGAAGAGTTCCCAGGAGTCGGCACGCAGCTGCGCGATGGGGGCGTCTTCGAAGCGGCGGTAGAACGACCGCAGGAAGTCACCCCGATCACGCCGGTCGAGCGCCAGCAGCGACGGAGCCTGGCGCACCAGGTCGGCCACGAACCGGGCCCGCCGTGCGGCCGGGAGGTGGCGGCTGGCCAGCCAGGCGTAGGTGTCGACCACATTCGACGCCATGAGCGTGTGCTCGAGATCGAACACGGCGAGGTGGCGATCCGCCGAAAGGATGGCCCGGCGCGCCCGCTCCGGTCGCTTCTCTACGACCGAGCGGCCGGGCGTCGTCCGCACCCGGGCGTGTTCGACGACCGAAGGGAAGTGCACGTTGTGGACGTAGTGATCCCAATCGATGACAGCGGGGTCGAAGCAGAACGTCGCGTGGTCGTCGTCGTCGAAGGTGTCCCACAACGCGAGGAGCCGGTCGACGCGGTAGCGGGCGTCTGTCTCGGTGTAGGCACCGTAGAGCTCGACGTAGCCGAGGGCGCGCTTGGCCAGGGCATGGCGGTCCTCTATGCGGGCCGCCAACTCGGCCTGTTTGCCACGCACGGGGAGCGAGGTCAACAGCCGCTCGACGATGGTCATCACCTGGTCCGCCCGCCGGAGCTGGCGCTGAACGCGCCCGCGCCCCGGGAACGACCACTCGGGCACGCTGATGGGCTGCCCCCGTTCGTCGTAGAGGGGGTTGCGGCTGAACCAGTCCTCGGCCAGGTCGACAAGGTGGCCGTAGGGGAGGGGATTCCGCACGCCTGAGGCCACGTGGTACACACTCGGCCCGCTCGGGTCAGGGCCGTGCGCGGCCACGCCCAAGATCGCAGCCACGACGAGGTCCACCGGGATGACGTCGATGATGCCCTCGGGTACCCCGGGGAACTCGCGCAGCAACCCACGGGCGTAGGACACGATGATCGGCTCGGCCATGCGGAAGCCGCGGATCCAGCCCGGTCGGGGCTCGGTGAGAGCGGACTCAATGATGGACGGTCGCACGAACGTGATCGGCATCCGGCCGGCCCACTGGTGCACCAATACCCGCTCGCCCATGGCCTTGGTGAAGGGATAGGCGTCGGGCCACCCGAGAGAGTGGGCCCGGGCCGTCCCCGCATCGACCAGCTCGGTACGCACCCACTCTTCGCGGATCTTCTCGGCGCGAGCAGCCAGGAGGTGATCACCCGCTCCGCCGATCTCGGCCCGCGCGTCTTTGGTGAAGCCTGCCAGGCGGTCGGGCCGGCGGGAGGCCGCCTGGAGGTCGTCACGAAGGCGACGGGCGGCATTCACCTCTTCCTCCCAATCGATGTCCAGGGTGAAGCGGTTCTCGGAGAGCAACTCCTCCTTGGCCTCGCCTTGATGGGTGCTGGCCACGTACGCGGTCGACACCGAGATCAGGTGGGCGGCCGTGCCGCACTCGGCCATGGCGGCGGCGACCCGGGCGGGACCGAGCAGGTTGATCTCGACCGCCTGGGTCAGGGGGGCGTCGAAGGAGACCGTGGCGGCCGAGTGGATCACGAGGTCGGCGGCGGCCAGGGCGGCCCGCCCGAGATCGTCGAGCCCGAGCCCGTCTTGCCCGACGTCACCGGGTACAGCACGGACGCGGCGGGCCACCACGTCGGCGAAGGCGTCGCCGAGCTCGGCCCGCAGGCGGTCGAAGCAGTCGTTGCGGATGACCTCGCGGGCCAGACGGGCGGCGGCATCAGCCCGGCGGCCCGGACGGACCAGGACGACTATCTCTGCGTCGTCGATGCAGCGCAAAATGCGTTCCACCAGCGCAGTGCCCAGAAAACCGGTGGCACCGGTGATGAAGAACCGCTTTCCACGGAGGTCCCGGCCGATCGGCATCGGAATTGTCTACCATTTTGGCGCCGAATCTGTCTACCATTTGGTAAGTGAGCATGCCAGGACGGTCAAGTGCGGATGCCGGCGGTCCGGCGGGGGGCGCCGGGGCCCCTGCGGTAATCGGGGCCGGGGGGGTTGCCGCGGGCCTTTCGACCAGCGATCGCATCCTGAGCGCTGCCCTGGCCTCCTTCGCCACCCGAGGCTATGACGCCACTTCGCTCGACGCCCTGGCCAAGGGTCTCGAGCTCACCAAGCAGAGCATCCTCTACTGGTTCCCCTCCAAGGATGCCGTGCTCGAGGCGGTCATCGCCTGGAGCGCGGCCGATCTGTCCGGTGCGCTCGAGACGGCCTTGCGGGGTGCCGGCACCGGCTGGGTGCGCGTCGAGGCCGTGGTCCGCTCGGTCTTCCGGCTGGCGGCGCGACAGCCTGAGTTGCTCGGGCTGCTGCGGGAAGTATCGAGGCTGGGGCCCCCGGCCGCGACCCAGATGTTCGTAGCGCTCGAGCCCCTGGTGCAAAGGGCTTCCGCCTTCTTGGAGGCGGAGATGGATGCGGGAACCATGCGCCGCCACGATCCGCGCCTCCTGCTCCTCGCCATCTACTCCACCGTCATCGGCATGGTGACAGAGGTCGAAGTGCTCCGGGCCCTGGGGGAGGAGCCCACGGCGCGCTCATTGGTGCGTCGCCGGACCGACGTGCTGGCGTTGCTGCGCTCCGCCCTCGTGATCGCACCCGGAGAGCAGGCCCGACCACAGGATTAGCACCACGCATCGAGCGCTATTCGGTCGGCTTGGCGACCTTCTTGCGCGGCGGTGCCTTGGGCGTGTAGCGCTTGTTGGCGGTCGGTGGCTTGTGACCCGACGGCTTGACCGGCGCCGCCGCCATCTTCTTGCGCTCGCGGCGCGGGGGTCGGGCAGCGGCCTGGCGGGCGGCGACCTTGGCATTGGCCGTGCCGTATTTCTGTATGCGATAGGCGCGCAGCATGAGCCAGCCGCCCAGGAATATGAGGGCCAAACCAAGCGGTGCGAACGTGAGCGTGAAGTCGAATCCGGCGAGGAAGAAGGAGAAGGCCAGAAAAGAGCGCTTGCGGCGCAGCAGTCCCACCAGCCCCAGGACGCAGAAGAGCAGGGCGAGGCCGCCGAGCAGGAGAGCCTCGGTCTCGACCGATGACGACGCGCTCTTCCCCTTGGAGTGCAACAACGTCTTGGCGTAGATCGGTATGAAGATGGCGAAGACGGCAGAGAGGGCCAGACCAGCCTTGGACCACTTGATCTCGACCGCGTCGATGGTGCTCATCGCAGCCTTGCGCTCAGAGGGGCTGAGGACGTCCCCGACGGGGGCGGTCGAGGCAGCGGCCTTGGGCCTAGCGGGAGGGAGAACGGCCTTGGAGAGGCGTTGGCCCAGCGTCAGCCGCTCCTTGCCGTCGCCATTGGAAGAGGTCGCCATGGATCCTCCAGGGTAGTGGCCCCATCTGCCATGCCCCAATCGCTCGGCTATCCTCGGACCTCCCGGGCAGCGGTGCGTGGTCAACCAGTCCGATCCGGGCGCTTAGCTCAGTTGGTTAGAGCGCAGCCTTCACACGGCTGAGGGCGGGGGTTCGAGTCCCTCAGCGCCCACA
>PKYA01000160.1 GCA_003133545.1 Acidimicrobiaceae bacterium
GGCACCTTGGTACTGGCCGCCGCACGGCACCCTAGCCCGGGCCAGCTCCCATCCGGGCCGCCTCCCAGCCCGATTCGCGTAGCCTCTGTAGACGATGACTCCTCTTCGCGTGCTGGCCGCCATGTCGGGCGGCGTTGACTCGGCCGTGGCGGCGGCCCGGGCCGCGGACGAGTTCGCTGGATGATCGACCTCAACTCGCCCGGACCTTCGTCGTCGCGGTCTGCCGCCCCTTTGCTAGCTGCGGGACGCTGTGTTGTGCAGGACCTGGTTGATGGCCGTGATGATCACGTTGGCTGACCCGTCGATCGCCTTCGCCACCGGGCTGGCCGGATTGCTGAGCTGGCTGGCGATCTGGGCCGTGGACAGCCCGGCCAGGACCTGCGGGTTGTACTGCGCGCCGGCCAGGACGTACTTGTTGGCGATGTCGAGGAAGGGAATGCTCCCAGGCTGTGACGTGTAGGGCGCGGTGTCGTACTTGGCCAGCAGGGCTTCCTCCCCGGCCGTCGGGGTCTGCAAGGTGGTGTACGTGCCGTTGACCACCTGGTTGGTCTGCTCCTCGACCGGGACGAAGTCGATCGACGGGCTTGCGTAGGTGGACCCGTAGAAGGAGAAGGTCTTCGTGTCCGGGTAGACGTCGGTGGTCGAGGAGTGGGTGGCCTTGAGCCCGCTGAACGTCCCGAAGCGCGACAGGGCCACCACGACCGCCCATCGTTGCGCCGCGCAGAAGGGGCAGAACTCCGCCCCGACGTAGAGGATCTCGGGCTTCCCGTCCGGGCCGTCGATGACGGGGGTGCGCGTGCCCGTGGCCACCGGGCTGCTCACCCCGCTGGGGCTGCCGATGGCGGCGAGCGTCGCCGGGCTGACCGACGTCACGGCAGACAGCACGCCGGCCGGCAGCGCCGACGTGCCGTCGGCCGAGGCCGTGGCGGCCGCGCCGCCCCCGGTGACCGTCGATGCCGCCGGGGTTGCGAGGGCCGGCCCGGAGGTGGTCTTGATCACCACCAGCGCGGCCAGTACCGCGACGACCAGCGCGACCGGCACGAGTGCCGCCCACATCGGATGGGAGCGGCGGAAACGGGTGAAGCGGGTCACGCCGGCTTCAGCCCGACGAGGGGCCGGGCCAGCGGTGGGCCTCTTGGCGGAAAAGCTCGACCTCCCGGTCGGGTTCTTGGACGATGTTCTCTGATTCGAGCGGGTGGCGCGCGCGGCGCGCGCCGGTCCCGATGGGGCTTTGGGCATTGCGATCTCCTTGGTAGGGCGAGACGGCTCGCGGGCTCATCTCGCGTAGTTCGATGGGTGATCGACGGATGCGCCCGCCAAACGGGCGATCGCGATCAGGTGCCGCGACGTGGGCGGCGAAGGGCTCGAACTAGGAGAACTGCGGGGGGCGGAACAGCACCATGGGGGTGCCGCGGGGCAGGGCGTGGAGGCGGGACCGGACCCGCCGGGCCGCACCGCCGAAAGCGGCGCACAGGACCACGGCGAGGGAGGCGGCCAAGGCGGCGATGGTGAGTACGGGGGCGGGCACGGCCGGGGCGCTCCGGGCACAGCTGGCCCCGGCGCAACCGGACGGGAAGGTGGGCGGGCCGGCCACCGCCAGGACGCTCTCGGCCGCCGGGGTACGCGCGTCGCGCAAAAGTGCCTGCGGCATGAAGCCACCGAGCACCGTGGCGGCTATCGCCACTACAAGGAACCAGCGCCATCCGCGCGACATGTCGCCAATTCTACGGGCCAGGGGTCCGAAAGAGCGTTCAGCCCCAGAGGCAGCTCAGCTCCCCAGGTCCATGAGCTCGATCCGCACCCCGTCGGGGTCGGTGCAGTAGACGAAGGTCAGTGGCGTACCGCCGAAGTCGATGATCGTCCGGCTCGCTTCGACGACGGTGCCGCCCAATTCGCTGATCTTTGCCGTGGTGGCACCGAGGTCACGCACCCGGAACGACAGATGGGTCAGGCCCAGCTGGTGCAGCGGCCGCCGGGACCCGTCGCCGAGGACGGGAGGTTCGGCGAAGGCCAGGAGCTCAACGGAGGTGGCGTCCCTGCGGATGAATTGGGAGGTCACGGCCACATCGGGGAGGTCCATCAGCTGGGCGAATTCCGCCCCGATGACGTGGGATTCGGCTTTTTCGAAGCCGAGGGCCTCGCAGTAGAAGCGCAGCGACCGTTCCAGGTCGCTGACGCAAATGCCGAAATGGGAGAAGGCCGGATCCATCCCCCCAGTCTGGCCAGTCAGGCCGCAGGCGTGCGTAGATGGCCGCATCCCCCAGGCCTCGTAGGCTCGTAGGGGTGACTCCGGGAGAGAAGGACCACAAAGAGCATCGAACCGACTCGGGGATCGACATCCACCCCGTCTACCGAGCTGACGATCTGCACGGCTGGGAGCCCGGCTCCAAGCTGGGCGAACCGGGGTCGTTTCCCTTCACGCGGGGCGTGCACGCCGAGATGTACCGCTCGAAGCTCTGGACGATGCGCCAGTACGCCGGTTTCGGGTCGGCCGAAGCAACCAACGAGCGCTTCAAGTTCCTGCTCGACGCCGGCCAGACCGGTCTCTCCTGCGCCTTCGACCTCCCCACGCAGATGGGCTACGACTCGGATCATCCCCGGGCCGAGGGCGAGGTGGGGAAGGTCGGCGTGGCCATCGACTCCCTGGCCGACATGCGCCTCTTGATGGCCGACCTGCCGATGGACAAGGTCACCACCTCCATGACCATC
>PKYA01000006.1 GCA_003133545.1 Acidimicrobiaceae bacterium
TTGAGTCCTTGGTCACCGTCAGACCCGTCGCCGACGTCCCTGTGGATGTGGACAAGTTGGGGTCAGTTCCCGTGAAGGTGGCAGAGACCGTGTAGGGAGTGGCATTCGCTGCCAGCGCGGTGTTGGCAATGGAACACGTGGGGGCCGAGACGGTGGCATTACAGCTCGCACTGCCCGCGTTGATCGTAATGGAGTCGCTGCCCGGCACAGCTTCAGCATGGGTGGCGGTCACCCCGACGGTAAAGACGACCGTGGACTCGGTGTCGTAAACCACAGAAGTCGGGGACTCCGACACGGTGGTCGTGGTGGTGTCCTTGTTCACCGTGAGGCCGGTTGCCGCGGTCCCGGTGGAGGTGGTGAGGTCGGGGTCACCAGTGAAGAATGTGGCGCTCACTGAGTAGGGCGAAGCGCTCACACTCAGGGCCGTATTGGCAATGGTGCACGATCCCGCGGTGACGGTGGTGGTGCAGCTTGCGCTGCCGACGTTGACCGTGATGGAGTCGACGCCCGGCACCACTTCGCCATTGGAGGCGGTGACACGCGGGGTGAATGTGACCGCTGTCTCGTTGCCGTAGGCGACCGAAGTGGGAGTTTCAGAAACTGTTGTAGTGGTGGCATCCGCGGTCACGCTCAAGCCGGCAGCAGTCGTGCCCGTGGAGGCCATCAGGTTGGCGGTACTGGCGAAGGATGCGCTCACTTGCAAGGGACCACCGACCATGAGGGCTGTGCTGGCAATGGTGCACGTGGTATTGGTGCCGATGGTGACCGTACAGGTGGCCGCCCCCGAGTTGATCGACACCGTGATGACCGAACCGTTCGGCACGGCTTCGCCGTGGCCGGTGGTCACATGCGGAGTGAAGATCACACTGGCTTCATTGCCATAGACGACAGTGTTGGCGGAGTCAGTAATTGTGGTCGTGGTGGAGTCTTGGAGCACCGTGATTGAGAGGGCGGCCGACGACACGGTGAAGCCGCTGGCGTCCTTCGCGGTGAAGACCAGTCCCGTTGCGGCGGTGGTGGAAGTTGGGGTGCCGCTGATTGTGTTGCCGGTCAAGGACAATCCAGCAGGCAGGGTGCCCGAGGTGAGCGACCAAGTATCGGCGCCCGTGCCGCCGGTGGCGGCCAAGGTCGTCGTGTACGACGCACCGAATGTGGCATTGGGCAGTGAACTGGTAGTCACGCCCAGTGTGGTGAACGAGGAGGTAATGGGCGTCGTGGTCCAGCTGTCGAGAGACGCTGCGATCGAGAAGGTGTAGGCCGTCCCAGGGCTGAGGCCGCTTACCTGGCACGACGATCCGCTGGTCGTGCAGTGCTGGCCGCCGCTACCGCTGGCGGTCGCCGTGTATTGCACGACCACCCCGGTGGGTTGCATGTGGGAGGTCCAGGCGACTGTGACTGCCGTGGCGCCCGACTCGGTTGCGGTAGGTGCAGTCGGCGCCACCAGGCTGGTGGCCTGGGCAACAGCGTCGTTGTTTGTCGCGTCAATGACACCGACCACAAAGAAGGCCAATGCTGCCCCGGCCCCGGCGAGGAGGAATCCTCCCGCAAAGAGCAGGATGCGAACGACAATGCCCCGACGGGGCTTTTTGGCGCTGGCGTGCTGCGGTCGCATGCTCATCCCTTTTGCATCGTGATCGTTACGGGAACCTGGAAGGTGGCACTCTGGCAACCGTTGCTAGAACTTGCGCCCATGGCCACCGCGTTGGAGATGTCGAGGTGGTCCGTGCCACTGGTAACNNCCACTGGTAACATTGATGCTCAACCCAGTCAGCGTTTGAAGGGTGACCCCCGCAGTGGTACAGCTGGGGTGTCCAGAGTCCGGGGTGATTGTTCCATTCAATGTGATAGAGGTAATCGTCACGGCATAACTGTTGGGGTTGGTCAATGACACCAGCATGTCCCCGGTCGAGCCAGGAAAGAGCGGGGTACTCACCGTTCCGGTCGCCTCATTGACCGTGACCGATGCGGCAGTCCCGGTGCTGGCTGTGCCCGATCCGTGTCCAGTGCTGGTGAAGTAACCGTAGGCCGCGCCGGCACCGAGGCCCAGAACCAGGGCGACGACTGCGCCGAGGAGGAGGGGCATGCGCAGCCAACGGCGCGGCGTTAAGGCTCGCCGAATGTGGGTGAACAAGATAGGTTTCACGGTGAGACCACCGAGCAACCTGTGGGCGCCGGAAGGTAGCAGACGGCGTGGCCCTTGCCGACGTTCATTGTGCCGGTGTCTCGAAGGCTGTGCTTGCCGCTCGGAAGTCCCGAAAGGTCGCAGCCGATCGAACGGCTCCACGCACCCGGTGGCAGGGCCCAGGTCGCCGTGTCCGAGGTAGACATCATTTGGGTCTTGAGTACTGAGGCCCGACTCCGTGGTCCGTACCGCGGCACCACGAAGCGCGGCGACTCTCTGATGTCGACACGCCTGTTTCCCCTTCCATCACTCCCGCAGGAGCCCTCGTAGACAGTCTGAGCGATGCGAGCGAGGAGTCGATAGAGGCTAAATCCCTTGTTTCGAATCGAGGTTTATCAGGGGGGTATTGGGTTGGAAATGGCGGCACAGCGTGGCGAGGCCGGGCGAATGCGCTCATTCTGGCAAAGCACCTATTCCCGATTCCAAAAGGTCCCTTCACGGATTGACGCTTACGCCTACTCCTTGGTGGGCCGGATCTCGGGGTACAAGTCGAGGCGGGCTTCCAAGGCCACCAGGTAGGCCCGGTCCGCCTTGGTCAGCGCGATGCCTTGTTGCCCCTCCTCGGCGTCGAGGATGTCCGTGGCATCCCCCAACTCCTCCAACTCGTCGGTCCCGTAGGCGCGGACGAATGCCGGCGCGAGGTGGAACCAGTCGGCCCAGTCCTCGGCTAGATGGTCGGGGGAGAGTGACCCGTCGAGTAGGGAGCTGGCGTAGAGGCGTGACCGGATCCCCGTGAACTGATCCACCCCATGTGCGAGTCCAGTGCTCCAAGATGGAGCAAGGAGGACAAGCACCGATGAAGCAACGACACCACACTCCCGAACAGGTCATTCGCAAGCTGGCCGAGGGCGAGAAGCTGCTTGGCGAAGGCAAGAGCCTCGACGAGGTGACGAGGCATCTAGAAATCACCGAGTCGACCTGGCACCGTTGGCGCAATCAATACGGCGGCATGAAGGCCGACGACGCCAAGAAGCTCAAAGAGCTCGAGCGCGAGAACGTCCGCCTCAAGCGGATCGTGGCTGACCAAGCCCTCGACATCGACATGCTGAAGGAGCTGAACCGGGGAAACTTCTGACCCCGGACAGCCGCCGGCGGGCCGTTGGTGCCCTCCGAGAGCAGTTCGGGGTGTCTGAACGTCGGGCCTGTGCGGTTGTGGGTCAGCCCCGGTCCACCCAGCGCCTCGCGGCGCCGGTCCCAACCGATGAGGAGCTCGCCCTGCGGGCGTTCCTGCGCGCCTTCTCGGTGCAGCGTCCTCGCTGGGGCTGGAGGCGGGCGGCCACCGCGGCCAGGAAGGTCGGCTGGAGGGTGAACAACAAGCGCATCCATCGCCTGTGGCGCGCAGAAGGCCTGCGTGTGCCCTATCGCAAGAAGAAGCGCCCGCTGCGCGGCATCGGGGTGTCGGTCGGTGCCATGTGCCCGATCGCACCCAACGTGATGTGGGCCATGGACTCCAGTTCGACCAGACCGCCGACGGCCGGATGCTCAAGCTCTTGAACGTCATCGACGAGTACACCAGAGAGTGCCTGGCCATCGTGGTCGAACGCTCCATCGACGCTGACGGCGTGGTCGCCTGCCTCGAGCAGATCACGGCGGAACGTGGCGCCCCGGCCTACGTGCGCTTCGACAACGGGCCTGAGTTCATCGCCCACGCGCTGGCCGACTGGTGCCGCTTCAACGGGACCGAGACCGTCTTTATCGATCCCGGATCGCCCTGGCAGAACGCCTGGGTCGAATCGTTCAACGGCCGCCTACGCGACGAGCACCTCAACGGCCAGCGCTTCGACTCGCTTCTCGAGGCCAAGGTGTTCACAGAGGACTGGCGGATCGACTACAACATCAACAGGCCTCACAGCGCGCATGGCTGGCTTACCCCGGTCGAGTTCGTCGAAGCCTGGCTCAACCAACAGCAGCTCACACTCGCATAGGGAGTGGCTCAACAATCGAGGCCCGGTCAAGGCGCAGCCGGAAAACGGTGTCGAGCGACAGCTCGTTGTCCTCGTCGAGGTACTCCAAGAGGCGCTCGTCAATGGTGTCGAGGTAGGAGACGAGGTAATCATTCATCAGCTTTCATTCTGACAGGACATGACCCAGGAAAGGCTGAGGGGGGTCCCCTTGAAGAGGACCCCCGTCAACCCTGGCTTACCGCTTCCCGAGTCCCAAGGGGTCACGCCCTCACCCTGGGACTCCCCACCCCCGAAGCAGTATTGGAGCCGATCTGTTGTTCGTTGTCCGATCTATTTCGGTAATTGGTCACCCCCGAGTTGCTCAGGACACTTCAATCTCCAGCGTGATTGTCGCCCAATCGTTGCTATTGGTGATGTTCGCCGTGCTCGTAGTCTCGGACTGGACCGCCGGACTTGTCTCGTAGACGCCGAGCGAGGCGCCACTACTGGTGTTGACGAGGAACGGGTTGCTCAACCCGGTGGTATCACTCCAGGTCAGGGTCCCCATGTTGTCGTCACTGGCAATGATCTCCAGGGCCACGTCTCCTGCCGCCGGGGCGCTCGTCAAAGCGGCCGTCGCTGTTGTGCCGTCGGGAGTGCACTCTGAGGCGTCACATCCCGACGCAGTGTTCGATTGCCGGATTGGAGTGGTTGTGTTGTTTCCGGCGAGAGCCAGAACGTCCACCACCGTCCAGGTGACTGACGTACCGCTTAGGTTGACTTTGACTGTCGCGCTGGCACTTGTCGTGTTCGCAGTGAAATACCACGCCGCCTCCTCACAACGACTGGAGTCATTGCAGTTCGGTGAGTTGGAGCCGTTGAAGTCGTTGCTAGCAATGGAAGTCACCGTCGGGCTTCCTGTGACGGTAAGAGTTGGCTCCGTGTTTGAAGAGTTTGATGATTCCATAGCTGTGACGATGTAGGTCGTACCCGAGGTCATCGAGAAGGTGCTGGTCGTGATTGATTTGCTGTTGGGATTACCTGACGGCGCCCCAGAGGCACTGGCCACGGATGTGACGGTTACGGCTGCGT
>PKYA01000025.1 GCA_003133545.1 Acidimicrobiaceae bacterium
TAAGACACCACCCACCTAGACCGCTATCGCGTGGACCGAGTCGCTGGAAGCGTTGCAGAGGGTCACGCCCTGTCGACCGAGCCGCTTGGACTCGTACATCGCGCTGTCGGCGCGTGCGATCAGGGCGTCGGGGTCAAGCGCGTCCGACGTCCAGGCCACGCCGACGCTCGCACGCAGTCGCACGGAGCAGGGACCGACATCGACACTGGACGTGAGGGCGCCGGCAATCCGCTTTGCAATTTCTGCCGCCTGCATCGGGCTGTCGACGCCCGGGCAGACCACCAGGAATTCGTCCCCCCCGAAACGGCCCAGTCGGTCGCCCTCGCGGATGGCGGTCCCGATCTGGTGGGCCGCCTCGATGAGAAGCCGGTCGCCCGCCGCGTGACCCAGATCGTCGTTGACCGACTTGAACTGATCGAGATCAATGAAGACGATGGCGTTTCCCACAGAGGGATCAGGTCCAGCGACCGTCCGGCCGACCAGCTCGAGCGTCGCGGCGCGGTTCAGGCAAGATGTCAACACGTCCGTCGAGGCGCGCACCTCGAGCTCCTGGAGAAGCTGGGCCCGTTCGGTGACGTCACTGAGGCACCCGACGGCCCCACTGACCACACCGGAACTGTCGCTGAGCGTGCGGAGACCCAGAAGGCACACACGCTCCTCCGTCTCATCGTCCCCACCGCCGGCATCAGCCGGCAGACGGAGCCGGATCTCGAGGTCGTCCACCGGCGTGTCGCTCAGGGTGGCCGCCAGTGCGGCGTCAAACACAAGCTGGTCCTCGGGCACGATCATTGCCATCTGCTCTTGGATGGTCGCCCTCGGGCCCACACCGACGATTGTGTGCAGACGGTCATTGGTAAAGGTGACGTGGCCGGAGAGGCTCATCTGGAAAACACCAACGGGCAGCGCATCGGACAACCGGCTCAGAAGTTGTCCTCGCGCATGCAGCTTCTCCTCCGTGCTTATCTGCTCCGTGGTCACCCGCGTCATCGAGGTCGTCACGATCGGACTTTCCCCATCCTCGTAACGATTCAAAGTCTCGACCCAGATCCACGTCCCGTATCCCGATTGGTACCGGCCTCGCCAGACTCCGGATCGGTCCGGCGAGTCGGTCATCTTGACCCAGGCCGCCACTGCGGCAGCCTGGTCCTCCGAATGGATGAAGTGGGTCGAAGACACGCCGATCATCTGTGCGGGGTGCCAACCGAGCAGATCGAATATTGACTCGTCCACCGACTGGATGATGCCGAGGCCGTTCCTCGTCATGTGAACGGTAAGGCCGTCCGAGCTCTCGAAGACTTGCTGCCTCAGACTCACTTCGCCTCTTCCTACCCTCGGTTGATGTGCAGCAGGGTCAGTCAATTCCTGCGGTGACCACCCCTGGTGCCACTCTCCAGTGTTCCACTTCGAGCGATCCACATCCCACAACCAAACGACCAAAAACACCCGACAAACGCCCACTTTCGACGAAACAACCAATCCGCAACCCGGCGGCAACCAGCAACGACACGCACATCCCCTTGCCGCCGCGCCGGGCAAAACCGCTGGATAATCAGCGGTACGGCGAAGTTTGCGGCGGGGAACCGGCCTATTTTCGCCAAGAAGAACCAGACCGGTGACCCGTCATGCGTGCGTTACGCGCGGGCGGGAAAAATGGGATCCAGTATCGTTGCACGCTGGGAGGGAGTCGCTCATCCCAGCTTGTGTCGGATCGCATATCGCGTGTATCGGGCTCGGGATTGGTGCAAAAAGATGAGACTGAGCGGGTTTCACCAGCGGATCGACAACGGCCCCCAACCCGGAGATGGCCCGTTTCATACCGCCTGGATCGCCGCGCTGTCTCTCCACCGACTCCGAGGGCCCGGACGGTCCGCTGATCCGCCGGAGTCCGCCTCCCGTCTGGGGCACCTGTGCAAAGAGATCTGTGCAAGCCCGATCGACCAGCTGACCTTCGCCACCGGGATCGTCACGGCTATCGCTTTGTGGGCTCTCGGTCTGGCGCATGTCGTCAGTCGCGAACCGCTGTGGCTCTGGCTGGTCGTGGTGCTCGTTGCTCTCGCCTCGACCTTTGGTGGGCAAGTGCAGTGGCGGCGTCACCCCTCCAATGCCCTGGCGCACTTTCGTATCGCGACACAGGTGATCATCATCACTGCGATCATGTACCTGACCGGGTGGGGACCGGTCCTCGGAATCGGCTACGTCGTCATTGTGCGGGACTTGGCCACGCAGATGGGTTCGCGGTACTGGCGCGCGCTCGCCGTGTGGGCGGCGGCTGGTTGTGCCGGCGGTTGCGCTGCTATCGCATTGCGTATCGCCCCGACGTTGCTCGGTCGCCCATCGGTCTACGGGTTGGCCGGACTGGTCGGTCTCGGCACGGTCTTTGCCATCGCCCTGCTCGGTCTAAGCGGCGAGAACATGGAGGCCGCCCAGGAGTCGCTGCAGGAGAGCGAGCACAAGCTCCGTCAAACGATTGCGACCGCGAACGAAGCCTATGTCGAGCTCGAGGGCCGATCGGGGATCATCACGGAATGGAACAGCCGCGCAGAGGAGATCTTCGGCTGGTCTCGGCAGGAGGTCTTGGGTCGATCCTATGGCGACTTGGTCGTCCCAGAATCCCGCAAGTCCAACTACCACGAAAGGCTCACGCAGGCGCTCAACCATTCCGAGCCCGACGGCTCGAGGCGCCAGGACGAGCTGACCTTCAAGCATCGCGACGGTCACGAATTCCTGGCGGAGCTCTCATCGTGGCGCACCGAGTCGAAAGCGGGAAAGCGGCTCAACATATTCCTGGAGGACATCACCTTGCGCGTTGCCGCCATGGAGGACCTCCAGCGTTCCAACGACAATTTTCGTCTGCTCTTCGAGCAGCATCCCCACCCGATGTGGGTCTACGACCTCAAGACCTATCGCTTTCTCGAAGTGAACAACGCGGCGACGGAGCGGTACGGCTATGCGCGGGATCAGTTCCTGTCCATGTCCATCCGCGACATTCAGATCGACACGGACGCAGCGATGTTGATGGACGATCTGCAATCTGATGGACCAGGGGTGACCCAGCCCGGAGTCTGGCAGCACCGAACGAGCAGCGGCGAAATCCTCGAGGTGGAGATCTCATCGCACGTGCTCGACTTTCACGGTCGCCAGGGGATGCTGGTGATGGCCCAGGACGTCACCGAACGATGTCGCTTGGAACAACAGCTCCACGCGCACGCACTGCACGACCCGTTGACGGGACTGCCCAACCGATCACTCCTGCTCGACCGGCTGGAACGGTTGATAGCCCAGGCGAAGCGCGTCAATACCCGAGCCCATGTGATGTGCCTGAACGTCGACAATTTCAAATTGGTCAATGACGCTTACGGTCACGACGTGGGGGATGCCCTCTTGCGTGCCCTCGGGGAGCGCCTGGTGGGCGCCCTGCGCGACGTGGACACGGTCGGACGCATTGGCGGTGACGAGTTCGTCATTTTGACGGCGCCACCGGAGCCCGAAGCCAACCCCGAACTCGTCGCAGAGAAGATGCTGGACCTCGTCCGGTCCCAGCCATTTCGCATCGGTGGCAACGAGCTCACGGTGACCGCGAGCATCGGGATCAATGCCGGGATGGGCGGCGAGAGCGCTGAGGTCTTCCGGAATGCCGATGTGGCACTCTGTGCCGCCAAGGCAGACGGCGGGAACCGGTGCGCCGTCTTCGCCCAGGAAATGCGCACCGCGGTCCACGAGCGCGTCGAGCTGGCCAAGGACCTGCGCGAGGCCATACGCACCGGTCAGATCGAGAGCTTTTTCCAACCAGTGGTCGGCCTGAGCGACTTGCAGGTAGTGGGTGTCGAGGCATTGGCCCGCTGGCGGCACCCCGTGCGAGGCCTGCTTGACCCGGCCCAGTTCATTCCCCTGGCCGAGGAACTCGGGATGATCGGTGAACTCGGTAACCACGTCCTCCGGCAGGCGTGCGCGCACGGAGCTCTCTGGCAGCGTCGCTACCACGGTCTCTCAGTTGCGGTCAACGTCAGCGTGTTCCAGCTGCGATCCAACGAATTCCTCTCGACCGTGGCCGAGGCGCTTGAGCAGACCAGCTTCCTTCCCGAGAACCTTGTTCTCGAGATTACGGAGAGTGTGCTGATCAATGATCCCGAGACCATTGCCAGCAGGCTCAAAGCGCTAAAGGAAATTGGCGTGCGCCTCGCCATCGACGACTTCGGCACGGGGTATTCCTCCTTCACCTACCTGCGGCAACTTCCCTTCGACATCCTGAAGATCGACCAATCGTTCATCGCGTCGATCACGGAATCACTCGAATCGGAGACGATGCTGCGCACCATGATCGAATTGGGGCGGCAGCTGAACCTCGAGATCGTTGCTGAGGGAGTTGAAGAGGAAGACCAATTGGATCTGTTGCGCCACACACGCTGTCACAGAGCGCAGGGGTACCTGTTCTCCCGACCGGTGGACGCCGCGTCGACAACGCAAATGCTCGCCCATTGGGTACGGCACGGAAGACCTGCCGCCTAGGCACGCGCGCGTGCCCCGCCGCCACATCCACGGGTGCCTGGGCGCCTCTGACCCACGACTGCGTAGGATGCGCCAATGCTGGTACTGCTGGTTCGTCATGGCCATGCCGGCACCAAACGGCACTGGCGGGGCGATGATCGCCAGCGTCCCCTGAACGAGGACGGCGTGGACGAGGCACAGGCTCTGGCGCAGCTGTTGGCGCCGTACTCCCCCACACGCATTGTGTCGAGCCCGTATCTGCGCTGCATCCAGACGGTGTCACCGCTGGGAGAAAAGCTGGCGATTCCCGTGGAGGAATCACCCGGCCTCCTCCCCGAAGCTGGAGCCTCGGCCAAGGCCCTTGCGCTCAAGATTGCGTCCATAGGCCCCGTCGTCCTGTGCACGCACGGCGAGGTCATCCATCTGATGCAGACCACGCTCGGGAAAGCTGGCCCGGCGAATTTCTCAGCGGAAGCCCCTCGGGAGAAGGCGTCAGTCTGGGTGCTCGACCGTAGTAATGGCAGGTTCAGCAGTGCGGAGTACCTTCCCCCACCACATGGTGGCCATTGACGATAGGGATGGCTCCCGGTTCTTTTGGCGCTCACGCGAGGGAAGGAGCTGTGGGGTGAAGCGACTCTCGGTCGCTACTTAAGTAGCGTTGCCGTCGCCCGCCGCGTTCACGGCGGCGAAGATCGGAAAGGCCCCGCGTGGCAGTCGAATGCGGTCAATCGACGACGGTCCCTTCACGTTGGTGGAGAAGGGCGTGGCGATCCACAACGGTCAAACTAGGCCTGGGTGTACTCGTCGCGGCGACGATCGGCGCGTCGGTCGCGGCCGCGCTCACCCAGCCGTCGGGTGCCCCAAACATCCCCTTGCTCAGCATTCCCATTCCGCGCTTCGATTTGCCCAGCGTGAACCTGGGCCGGCCGGGGCTATCGTCGACCGAAATGGATGGCGCCTCCGCCGTCGTGCTCAATTTCTGGGGGTCTTGGTGCCCACCTTGCAGAACAGAGATGCCGGCGCTTCAGGCTGCGCACCGCGAGTTGGGGGGGAAGGTCATCTTCGTGGGGATCGACGAGGAAGACAACCGTGCCGCGGCCATCAGCTTTATTCGGCGCGTAGGGGTCACGTATCCAAGTGGCTTTGACGGCAACGGGGCTGTGGCCGCTGCATTCAATATCGACGGGACTCCCACGACCTACTTCATCTCCCGCGGCAAGGAACTCGACTTCCATGAGGGTGCTCTCACCAAGGGCGCCCTGCTGTCCTACGTGCACCAGATCTTCGGGTCCTCCTGAACGACGGTCATACCGTGGATGGGAACCCGTGGATCAAAAGGTGAGTTACCAGAGCGGCGACCACTTGCTCGTGCGCAAGAGCTTGCTCTCCCACTGGTCGCGGAGCTCGAGACCCTTGATCATGTAGGAGCCCGGCCAGGTCGTAGGGTCGTCGAAGACCTCTACACTGGTCAGGAGATTTCCCAAAGTGGAGAAGTTCATGATCTTCTGCATGAGAATCGCTTCAGGCCGGATGCCTGAACCGTGCGCCACCTGGAAGCACGCCTGGATGTCGAGGAGCTTCCTCTCCGGCGGGATCTGACGCATGAAGTGCCAGTAATCGTGGTCCCACAGTTCGATGTAGTCGTCAAGGGGTGCATCGGGCCAACCGGTGTCCTGCATGAACACCGAGAGGTCATGTTCGCTCCCATCCGTTGGAATCTCGGCCAGATCGAGCTCCTGCAGCGCTGACCAATACACCGGGGCGAGCAACTTCCCCTCGACTTGGTAGCGGCTGGTGTCAAGCCGAGTCAGGAGGTCTTTCAGGTCGCCGACCAGCATGCGCTGGGCCAGTGCCTCCCACGCCGCTCCGTCAGCAAGTGCCGTGATGGTCACCACCTGATACGCAGGCCCGCTACCCATCGCGTGATTCAGGTACCAGACCAGGCGGGCGTCGTCGGTTCGGGCCAGAGCAGTCATCCATTCGCTCCGGTACATGTCCTCGAATGCGGCAGCCTGGCGGCCGATCACCTTGTGGGTCTCGTGCATGAACAGCATCTGTCAGTTGACCCCCTCGGGAGCATTGTGGCCGATACGGCGGATGTGGAGTGGACGTTGTCTATTCATTGCAGCGGCGACCAGACTGCGGTTCGCAAGAGCTTGCTGCGCCACTGGTCTCTCAGGTCAAGTGCCTCGTACATCCACGATCCTGGTCCAACGATCTCTTGAGGAATATCGGTGGTCAGGAGCCGGATCAGCGGTTGAAGGCTCGAAAGCTTCTGCATGAGCGTCACTTCGGGATATCGCCCGGCGCCAGGCATCGACTGCAGGGCGAGTTCGATGTGCATCTGCATCTGCGATCCCTCGGCACCGAGCGACTTTTGATAGATGTTCCCGGCCGCCTCGATGTACTCCCGTACCTTTCCCGGGAAGGGCCACATCGTGTCCTCCATGTACATCGTCGGCTGGTGCTCTTGGGGGTCGGTCGGGATCTCGTCGAATGACCCCACCGAAGGCGACCACTCGAGTGGCGCCAAGATCCGTCCGACGGACTCATGCTGCAGGCCATCGAGGTCGCCGGCCCACGCCTTGAGGTCTCCGCTGGCCATCCTCTCCGTGAGTCGCGCCCACGCCGCGCCATCCCTCACCGCGGTCACCGTCACCGCGCGGTAGGCCAGCCCGCTCCCGTGGGCCAGATCGAAATACCAGAGCAAACGGGCGTCGGAACCTTGTGCCAGCATCGGCATCCAGCCGTTCTGGTAGGCGTCCTCGAACTTGACCGCGGCCTTCCCCACAACCTTGTGGACTTCGTGGACGAAGAGCACAACCCCCCTCTCGGACGTCAAATTGCGGCCCTGATGGGCATCAGGGGCGCTACTTCGGCACGCGCTAGACCGTGCGGACTGCGATTGTAATCATTACCCAGTAGCCGGTCAAAGGATGGTCGTGGACGCGTTCAGCATCAGAGCCAGGAGCGCAACTTCTGCGCCGACGCAGCCCGCCATGTCGCAGGCCATTGGTCGCGGAGTTCGCGTCGCCGGGATCTTTCCAGCGCGATGAGCTGATTTGCCACCGGCTTGACGGATTCGTCGGCCTTGGCTGCGGAATGCAACCACTCTTCCGCCATGACGGTGTCATGGTGGTCACCGAGAACTGTCTGGACGCCAGCGACGGCCGCCGCAAATCGCGAGGCGACGGGGCCCACCAAAGGGGCGACCGCATCGGCGGCATAGCGGGATCGCTTGGCGAGGATGCGAATCTGGTGCAACTCGGCATCGGAGGGATTGCGACCCAGTGCGTCGACGGCGCTCTTCAACCGGCGCCACGGTTTGCCCGCTATTTTGGCCGCGATCTTCTTCGGCGATCGGCCCTGCTTGATTTTGGCTTCCTTGGCAAACGGAGGTTCGGCGGCGAAATCGACGAGTGTGTCGAGCAGTTCGAGATATCGGGCATCGCGCAGGGCGGTCAGCATCGCGGCTCGAGCCTCGCCCGCTTCGCGCTCGAGACGGAGCATCAGCCGGTTGACTCCCGCTGCATCGAAGTGCGGTAGTGCCGCAAGGCGAACCTGGAGGCGGGCACCGAGCACATCTTTGTCCCTGACCGCTCCGATTGACCCACCGAGCCAACGCAACTCTGTGCGGACCGGGACAACGCGGGCCTGGCGCAGCAGCGGGCCGAAACTGTGCAGGTCGGACCGGAGGCGCCGTGTCGCTACACGCAACTGGTGCACGTCCTCCGCGTCGAGGCCGAGTCGAGCACCCGGATCATGTCGCACAATCTGGGCGACGGAGCGAGCGATGGCATGTTGCACGAGGTCGACGAGGCTGGCTTGCTTACCCAGGGAGCTGACCACCACGTCGGGCGGCCGGGTTGCCGGCTCCCCCAGAGCGCGGACGAGCTTCGGGACGGGGGGCTCGGCAAGGCAGCCGGCATCGACCAGCCTGGAGACGGCGGCGTCCCGAAGGCGGCGACCGCTGTGCCCGGGCACGTAGGATTCCACCTCGACCTCACGGAATCGGGCCGCGGCGCACCCGTTGTTGGAAACGGAGACCGTGTCGTCGACCACCTCGGCGAGCAACTGCCCAGACCGGTCGCGGATCTCAACGGGTCGGCGGACCGTGGTCAGTCGGGCCACCGGCGCGAGCGCACGGGCCCGTGTGGATGCGAGAACGAGATCGGCCACCGGATTGGGAATCTGGTCGGCAGGACCGTCGAATCGAATTTCATGCCGGGTCAAGGAGGATCCCTGTCCGCTCCCCGGGAGCTTCACGGTCCATGCGGGGCCTGGTTCCCCGCCACGATGCCGCAGGGTGATGCCCGAGCGCGCCAGGCGGAGGTCATCGGTGTCGTAGTAGGTGGCGTCGAGGTGGCGCACGGGGAGTCTGGTCGCAGTGGCGCCGGGCACCAACCCCGCCAGGTCCGGTATCCCGAGCCCGGCCGGTGCCACCAGCTTGGCCTCCTTCTCGACGGCCTCGGCGCTCGGGCCAGGCCTCTCGGCCAGTTCGAAGCCGGCCGCAGGAGCCAGGACCTTCCCCGGCTCCGGTTCGACCAAGGTCCTCAGGTCGACCAAGGAGTCCTCACTGCCGTGAGGGTTGGGCACGTAGGCGTCGGCGCCCCAGTCGTTCTCCCACCGATAGCCATCGAGAAGGTACCGGAAACGGTACGTCCGGCCGATCTCGAGCGGAACGGTTACGGCGAAGCCGTCTTCAACCGGCTGCATCACATCGAGATACGGAGACCAGTTGTTCCATTCGCCACAGACAGCGGCCCTTCGTGCCCCGACGGCAGAAGGCAAGGTAAAGGTCACCGAAACCTTCCCGTTCTGAGCCCTGGACTTGATCATTACCCCTCCGCGGCTTGCCGACTGTCCGCGCAGACAGTCTCTCACGCGGGGCTTCAACGCACCGATTCCCAACGGGGTGGACCCGAGAGCGATCCTTTGCCCCCTCACTGCTCTTGCGCCGCAACTGGGCCGCACCCGCCCCGCACCACCGCCACTCCGGCCAGGCTGAAGGGGCGAGTTCGTTTGTGCCGTGGCCGGGATCGGCTGCGGGCCGCCGGGTTCGCTACGGGTAAGTGTCCTCGCGTCGCACGACGTTCCCCCGCCCGTGCTCCACCACCGTGCGGTGACGCCATCCACCGCCGAATGCAAATGCCACGACGGACAGGACCGCTCCGACAGCTCCGACGATCATGAGGATGACTCCCACGGTACGAATGTTGAACCCTTGTTGGTAGGGGCTCACGGTGACGGCAAAGTCCAGAATGGCACCTGCGGCGAATACGAACATGCTGACTACGAGGCCACCGATCATTTCACACTCCTTTGTAAAGGCGTGTTGAGGTGGTACCCGTTGCACGGCCTGCGAAACGACGCGATGCGACGCCCAAGGCCAACTTGTATGCGCCATAGGCGCGCGAGGGATCACCCCACGACCGTCGAACACTGCACCTAGCCAGTGTCTCCTCGTCGTCGCGGGGTAGCGTGAAAGAGACGCGAATAAGGAAGAGGACACATGACAATGGGTGAGCGCAACGACAAGCTGACCCGTCGGAGAAGAGCCTCTGGCACTTGCACTTGGCTACTATTTGGCGTGCCCCTCAGAGCATTCGGGCCAGGCGTCGCTTGGATCGTAGACCGGCACCTGCCGTGAATCGGGTTGAGAAGGTCTTGCGGCGAGTCGACGCCGCGCAGCAACGATTCCCCCCCGCCGCACTGATTTTCGGTGTCATGAAGAAGTTCGGCGACGACAACGCCGGGAACCTCACCGCCAGCTTGGCCTTTTCTGCCTTCATCTGCGTGTTCCCGCTCTTGCTGTTGTTCGTGACCGTCCTGAACATCGTGTTGGCCGATCATTCGGGCGCAAAGAATGACCTTATCCACTCGGTCCTCTCGCAGTTCCCAATAGTGGGCAACCAGTTGCGATCGATCAGCGGGCTCCATCGGAGCTCGGTTGTCGGACTCATAGTCGGAGTGCTGGGTCTCCTGTGGGGAACGACCGGACTGGCCCAGTCCGGACTCTTCTCCATGGCCCAGATCTGGAACCTCTCTGGCCCGGAACGCCCGAATTACATCAAACGGCTCGGGCGGAGTTTGGCATTCTTGTCCGTTCTCGGAACCGGAGTCGTGATCACAACTGCTTTGGCCGGCTTCGGGACATTCGGCAGGCACAATGTTGCTCTCGGAATCGTGAGCGAGGTCGTTGCGGTAGTCGCGAACGTGGCAACGTACTTCGGGGTATTCCGCGTCCTGACCCCCAAGGTCGTGCACAGCCGCCAGCTCATTGCCGGCGCCGTCTTCGGGGGAGTCGTATGGACGATCCTGCAGGCCGTCGGGGGTTACCTGATCGGTCACGACCTTCACAACGACAGCGCCTACGGCATTTTCGCCGTTGTCCTGGGCCTGGTCGCGTGGATCTACCTCGGCAGCGAGGTCACCCTGTACGGCGCGGAGCTCAATACCGTCCTGGCCCGGCACCTATGGCCCCGCGGCATGGTCCAGCCACCGCTGACCGAGGCCGATCAGAGATCCATGGCGCTCCAGGCGACGCAGAACCAGCGGCGTCCCGAACAAACGGTCTCGGTCGGATTCACCACACCGGCAATGTCTCAGCAGGACTGGCTTTCGTCTCGTGAGGTAACGCCGGCCGAAGGCCCCAATGGGTCCGAAGCCGACCCGCACTCGCATCCGACGGACAGCGAACAGATCGCCGAGTGAAGTTCCCGGCGGCGTCACGATCCTCCTGGGTCACGTTTCCACCACCACATCGGCCGGTTCTTTGTCGGGCCGCAACCCGCGCCACGTGGGATGGCGAAGCCTTCCTGCGCTCGTCCACTCGCTGAACCGCACTTCGCCGACGTGCACAGGGCGCACGAAGTGGGGCGCTGTCTGCTTCACCTCAGAAGGGGGCGCGAATGGGCTCGTCTTTCGAGTCACCGATCGGAGTATCCGGAGTAGATAGATCCGCTCATCTTCACTAAACCCAGTCCCCACCTTTCCCACGTACTGGAGCCCATCACCCCTCGGTATGCCCAGCAGGAGGGCTCCGATACTCCCCCGCCGGTTTCCTTCCCCTTCGGTCCACCCGCCGATGACCACCTCCTGCGTCCGCACGTTCTTGATCTTGATCCACGCCTCGCTTCGCTTTCCTGGCGCGTAAATCGAGCTGCGGAGTTTGGCGATGACGCCCTCAAGGCCGGCCTTCCTTGTCGCCTCCAGAATGTCCGTCCCTTTGGCATCTCGAAAGGAATCCGCCGTCGCGAAGGTCGAACCGGAGAGAGAGAGTCCCTCCAACTGGGCTCTTCGCTCGTCATAGGAAAGTGTGGTCAACGAATGACCATCCAAGTAAAGGAGGTCGAAAATGATGTAGCTCGCAGGCGAACTCACGACGAGCCTCTTTATCGCGGCGCCGCTGGAAAGATGGAGCCGATGTTGCAGGCGGCCAAATTCGGGGACTCCCTCCTCACCCATGACGACTATTTCCCCGTCGAGCACACACTGGCGTGCGCCGAGGAACTCGCCGAGCTCCCGAAACTCGGTAAACGACCCCGTGAGCTCCTTGTCGTTGCGACTGAACATCCGGAGCCTTCCACCATCAACGTAGGAGATCGCCCGCACCCCGTCCCATTTGATCTCATAGGCCCAGCCGGTATCGTCGGTCGGCAACGCGCCAGGCGTGGCCAGCATCGGCTTGATGTGCGACGGAGGAGGTTGGTAGTCCGGCGGCGGGGGATCCATGCGATGAATCATCCAATTCTTCCCGTCAGCGGCGAAGAGTACGTAGCGACCCGATACTCGCTTGCCGTGGAGTACGACCATTACCTCTGCGTCGTTCCACTTTTCGATGTCAAATTCGCCCTGATCCCAGATGCTGACCAGCCCTCCTCCGTACTCACCGGCGGGGATCTCTCCTTCGAACGACCCGTATTCGAACGGGTGATCCTCGGTGTGCACGGCGAGATGATTCGCTTTGGGATCCATGGGCACTCCTTTGGGAAGTGCCCATGACACGAGAACGCCCTCATGCTCCAGGCGAAAGTCCCAGTGCAGAGCTCTGGCGTGGTGCTCTTGGACCACGAACGTTGGGCGAGCCTGGCGTGGTCCGTCAGTGCCACCCATAGGCTCGGGCGTCTTGGTCGTGTCCCGTTTGGCACGATACGGACGCAGCGCCTCATCGCGTTTTTCGGTGGGGGAGGTTCGGCGCGTTGTCATGAGGCATTCTGTTCCGCTCGGTTGCCGTCTGGGCCACTCGTATCAACGGCTACCTAAACGCGAAGAGATCCCCCCTCTCATCTATTCGAGCCAACACGTCCGCTGTCGTGAATTCCATTGTGGAGGCGTCCGCAGACTTCACGCATTGGTGAATCTCTTGCCATGTCACAGGTGTCGACACCGTCGGCCGCGGTCGCCCGCGGACGGAATATGCCCCAATGGTCGTTTTCGCCGGATGATTCTGGCTCCAGTCGATGAGCACCCTGTTGTGACGCAACGTCTTCCTCATATTGGAAGTGACAAGTTCCGGATATTGCCGCTCGACGCTCTCCGCTATCTGGTGGGCCTCCGTGCGAGATTTCTCCCACGTCGGCCTGCCTGACAGGAATGCGTACAACTGCAGGCCTTTTTGGCCGCTCGTCTTCACACGGACCTCGAGGTTCCGCTCGGAGAGAATTCCCCTGAGAACCTCTGCGACCTGACAGCATTCGACCATTGTGGCCCCGTCCCCCGGATCGAGGTCGAAGACCATAAGGTCGGGTGAGCCAGGAAGCCGACGCTTCTTGCCGATGATCCATAGTGGTACGTGCATTTCTATTGTGGCCAGATTTGCCGCCCACACGAGAGTGGGGAGATCGCAGACGACGGGATACTCGATTGCATCGCCTCCCTCCGCGCTGGGCACTCGCACTGTGCGCACCCAGTCAGGAGCATGCGAAGGTACGTGCTTCTCGTAGAAGAACTTCTTGTCCACGCCGTCGGGGAACCGCTTCATGGTGAGGGGACGATCCTCGACGTGGGGCAGCATCGCGGGCGCCACCTTCACGTAGTAGTCGATCAGCTGTCCCTTGGTGAAGCCGCTCTCTGGGAAAAGTACTTTGTCCAAGTTGGAGACGGTGAGCTCGCGTTCGCCTACCGTCACCCTCGTCTCTTCGCGGGCCACCTTCAGTTCCTGGTGGGCTTCGGAGGGCTGTCCTCTTTGGCCTTCGACGCGGCGCCGCAACTCGCGCTGATAGCCGTCAAAGATCCCTCCGGGTCCGAGCCGATCCCATCCGTCAACCAGCAGCTCTTCCAGAACCTAGCGAGTGCCGACGACGTTCGAGCCGTCTGAGCCTTCAGCGCTGAGGATGGCCCAGACCACTTTCCCGCAATCGGCGCGGTCGGCGCCCCAGCTGCGTGACAGCCTGGACACAAGTCCAAGCCCCCGACCCGTGCGAATGATCAGGCGAGCCTCGTCGACACCCTCGTTGTCATGGACGGCGATGCGCACTCCGGTCATCCCGGCACTCAGCACAACGGTGAACTCCGAGCGAGCATGTACCACGGCGTTCGCTGCCAGCTCTGTGACCACCAAGGCGGCGTCATCGAGGAGGCCGGGGTCACAATCCCAGCCTTGCATCTCCTCCACGACGAAATGCCGTGCAGCCCGCGGAGATTCGATGCTCTTAGGAAAGTGAGCAGAGGTAGTGGCCTCGGACAAAGATGCCGTCCTCGCCGGACCCGGATACGCAGGTGCTCGCACCACTGACGAGTGCAGCTCGCAGACCTGCCGCAAAGCCCCGGATTTCTCCGAGGCGAGGACGGAGTCAGCCCGATATGCGCAGTAGAGCGAAAACGGCACGATATCGCCAAGGTCATTCCACAGCGATTCGAGCTCTATTGCCGCAACGACGTCACCGGCATCCCACAGCAAGGACACGATCTCGCCGAAAATGCGGACACGAAGGCCGGTCTGGGCCTGCTCCCGCACTGCTTCGCCAACGACCGAATGGAAGGCGGCACGGTCGATGGTCCCATCGTTCACGAACTTTCCCATCAGGGTGCGTGCGTCGAGCAGGATCACCTGTCCGTTGGTTCGGAAGTCCGTGGTTCCTAGACCCAAGGTCTGGAGTTCGGCAACCAGTCCCTGGCGGTGGGATTCCGTTGCTACCACAATTGCAATCTCGTCCGATCGGATGGCGGACGAGACGTAACGACCGAGTTCGATAAGTAGCTCGGACTCGGACCCGTAGAAGTGGACGACATGATGGTCGTCCGTCTCCCGGATGGCGAATGCCTCCGTGGCGGTCATGTAACACAAGACTACCCAGCGGAGCTGGACTTATTCAATCATTCCCAATCGAGCGGCAGCTTCCGTGGAGAATCCCCCGTGATGGGGCCGAAAATGGCTCCTCCCCCGCCCCCTTCCTCTTACGGTTTGGGGAGGGGACACCGGGGTACCTTCAAGCGGAAAGTCGAGAGGACAAAGTCGGGAAAATGCCGTTGGTCGCGGCGCCCGCCCAGTGAGAGGAGCGAATGGAAAACGAGACATCGCCGAGTGAGGCCACGCGCGCCGCGGAGCGCGAAGAGGCTGGGCAGCCCGCCACCGCCGATCGGGCGCGGACCAGCGAGGAAGGGGCCGAAGCTGCGCAGTCGCGTGCCACTTTCGCAGATGACGCCGATAAAGTCGCTGAGCACTGCGAAGAGACGAATGAGGTCGGTGCCAAGGTCAAGGGAGAGGGCAGCATCGAATAGAAGCCGAGAACTCCCACTTGGGCCGCACGGCAACGCCCGGTTTCAAAATCATTGTTGTCGGGTATCCGTCTGGCGTGACCGGCTCTTTTGGAGCCGAAGTATGGGTCGGGGGGCGCCAGCCACTTCTCGACCAGCGGTGCCCGCGCACATCATCCCTGGAGCTGTTCGATCTCGAGGAGACACAGGATGGATCAGATCATGAAAGACCGATCTCCGGAGGAAAGCGGCGCTCCCCACCTCCCGACCTTGGAATTGGCGGGAGAGCTCGATCTCGCGGTAGCCCCGCTGCTATCTGAACAGCTCGACGCCCTTTTCAGCGAAGGAGCGACATCGATCGTAGTGGACCTTCTTCGTGCAACATTCCTCGACTCGACCGCCTTGGGTGTTCTCGTCAACGCCTTGAATAGATGCCGCGACATGGGCGGGCAACTCCATCTGATCGTCAGGGAGTCTCAGATTCTGAGGGTACTTACGATCACCGGCTTGACCGACGCCTTTTCTGTCCACAACAGCCGGCATGAACTTGAAAATGGAATCGAGGAACTGTGGAAGCGATGACCTACCGAGAGCCACGTACGTCGGAATACGAGGTGATAGAGGTTTCGTTTCCCGGTTCGGTCGAGTTCGTGGTGTTGGCCCGCTTCACTGCTGCAACCATAGGAGCGCGCGCCGGTTTTGATTTGGACGAGATCGACGATCTTCGGCTGGCCGTCGACGAATTGAGTGTCTCCTTCGGTCCGCTTGATGGAGAGACGAGCCTCCGATTCGAGTTTTTCCGGGATGGAGATACCGTGAGCGTTCGATGCACGCGGGAGCCGGCGCCGGGAGCGCCAGGAGAAAGCCCCCCAGAACGTGACGTCATCAACTGGCAACAAGCAAGAGAACTCTCCGAACAGCTGCTTGAGGAGCTGGTGACAGTTCACGGCCGAGAGATCGCCAATGGCCGCTCCGTCGCCTGGTTGAAAAAGCAACGTGAGGCGGGGAAGGCATGATGACAACGGTCCACGCGGAACTTTCCGATCGTGGCCCTTCGCCCGAGAAGGAACGCGCGCAGCGGGACGAGCTCGTCACTTCCCACCTGGGACTGGCGCACCAGCTGGCCCGGAGGTTCTCGAATCGGGGAGAGTCCCACGAGGATCTCGTGCAGGTGGCTTCCCTGGCACTGGTAAAAGCAGCCGAGCGCTTCGACCCAGACCGCGAGATCATGTTCAGTACCTTTGCTGCAGCCAGCATCATCGGGGAGCTGAAGCGGCACTTTCGTGACAGAGGTTGGGCCGTCCGGGCGCCACGAAGACTGCAAGAGCTACTGCTCGAAATTGGCAGCAGCGCCGACCGGCTCGGTCAGGAACTGGGCCGAACACCCAAGGTTTCCGAACTAGCCAAGGCCGTCGGCGCATCAGAAGATGACGTTCTGGAGGCCCTTGAGGCTGGACAAAGCTATCGCACCTCCTCACTCGATGCGCGCGATCGGGAGGGACAGAGCATGGCGGAATCTCTCGGGTCTGAGGATGGCGGCTTCGGCCACGTGGAAAACCATTCCGTCCTCTCGTTTGCGATGGAGCAATTGTCTCCGCGGGATCACTCGATTGTTCACATGCGCTTTGTCGAAGGACTGACGCAATCCGAGATTGCGGCTCGATTGGGTGTCAGCCAGATGCAGATCAGCCGCCTCTTGGCGGAGAGTTTGCGTCGCCTCCGCGTCCATTTCGATATGCAAGACGAATCCGCGCACCACTAGCTCCAGTCGTTCGATTCGAACAATCCCGATTACTCGGGAAGCGAAAGGATATTGGGAACAAGGGAACTAGAGAAAAGGACAGAGGCGAACCAATGACCGAAACTCAGGACATCGGAGAAGATCCGGTGCTCGATGCCCTCACGATGTTGTCCAATGTGGCCGCATCGAGCACCGACGACTTGGCCTCCCTCAATGACGAGTTGGCGGACATGCAGCAAGACCGCAAGAACGGTCGGTCGTGGCGTCACATCATTTCCGATACGCCCTCCCCCAACGCGCTGTCACTGCTGACGACGATCACGACGAACTTCGGCCGGGCCAGCGGTTCTTTCCGGAGAGCCCTGGCATTAGGCTTGCGACAGGAGGGTCTACAGGTCACGGAAGTGGCTCGGCTGTTTGCGGTATCACGCCAACGCGTGAGCGCACTCGTTCGACCTCGTGAACCCGGTCAAAAGGACCCCCTTGAGGGATCGCCCGAGCCACGATGATCACCGGGAAGGAGCGCCAGCTCGGCGCCCGCGGGTTCGGGTCGACTCCCCTACCGCGACGCGGGCGATCCAGACGGCGTTAGTTGTCCTGAGAGAGTTCCTCAGCAATAGCGGGAAGAGCCGGAGAGGTCTCGGTCTGCGTGGTAGCGACCGACCCACTCGGGGCTGCGCTCAAGTCGGTACAGGCGCGCGCATTGGCCCAAGCCTGCAAAGCCTGCGTGGCGGCCGATCCGGAGAGCGGCACTGGTAGCTCGTCCTCAATCAACGCCGGCCTCCATGTGACACTGTCGATGTGGCGACCGGTGACCGCGATCACGAGAGAGCCGCTCTGGTCGGTGGGAGCCGGCGTGTTATAGAAGGCGAAATTCCCCAATCCGTAGTCCACGTAGGCCGACCCGATATAGCCGCCACCGAGTAATACATGGGCATGGCTGCCTATCACCACGTCGGCACCAGCCCGCACCAGCTCATTGGCCAAGGGCTCCTGCAACGGATCGGGACACGCATCGAGCTCGACGCCCCAGTGGAGAAAGACGATGACCGTATCGTCCACTTTTCGAGCTGCTTCGACTGCTGCCACCAGATCGCTGACGTCGTACGCTGAGGCCAGGCCGGGTTGTGTCGCGGTCGCTGTCCACGCGGACTGGAGGTCCGAGTCGATCACTTGCGTGGCCGCGATTATCGCGATGTGCTCCCCGCGAATCGTCGTCTGATACGGGGCAAATGCCCGGTCGGAATTCTGACCAATGCCCAGGATCGTGTAGCCCGTCTGTGCGCGAGTGGTCAGTGCCATCTGAAGGCCGGGCTGGCCGCAGTCCTCGCCATGGTTGTTGGCCTCGGTGACCAGGCTGACACCGGCCGACTGGAGGGCGGTGACCGCGCTTGCCGGCGCGAAGAAATCGTACGTCTTGGGCTGAGGATCCGGGCAGGTTCCGTCCGTCAGAGCCGTTTCAAGGTTGACCATGCTGAGATCGACCCCCCCGAGGAGTTGCGGCACCCCAGTCCCGAGGGCGGTGGCCGGATCGGCCGCCAGACGGGCACCGAGTGTGCTCCCAGACGGGAAGTTCACGTCACCGCCGAACGCGAGGACTGCTGTCTTGCCGTCGCCCTCCCAATCGGGATCAAGTCTCGGATCGGCCTTACTCGCTTTGGGGACCCGCCGGGAACTGTGAGGGTGTCGGGGTGGGAATGCCGTCGTCGTACCCCCTCGCCCGATGCCCAGCCATAGTCCGGCCCCGAGCATGGCGAGGAGGATCAGCAACGCGATGAGTCGGTTGCGGCGTACTCTGCGACTTCCTCGTCTGTGGCGCGCGCTTCCGCCGACCTGGAGGTGAGGGGCGCCGTCACCTGGACTCTCGTCCGTTTCCTGCGTCCCGGGACGGGGTCCGATCAGAAGATCGCTACCCGCTGACGGCGCCATTCGCCGGGCTTACTCGGGCGTGCCGGCGCTGAAGGTGCCCAGGTTCGCGACTGTCTCAACAACCGGAGCCGAACCTGGGGCGACGACCGCGGTAGAGACGTCCGCCCGGTAGGTCAGGTAGTTGAACGGACCCGGGGTCCGGAAGCTGTAGCGCAGCTGCCTCGGCACCGCGATGCTTTCGCCCGCAGCTACCCTCAGCGATCCGACTTCGAGCTCGCCGTCGAGTACATGCATTATCTCGTCCTCGGAATGAAGGTGCGAGACTCCCCGGTAGCCTCCGGAAAAGACGCTGCCGTCGTACGCGAAGACCGTGATGCGGCATGTCGGGCACGTGCCATCGCCGAAGTAGACGGAAGTTGCGCCGTCTCCCCCCTCGAAACGAATCGTTCGGGCTAGTTCGCGGGTCACGACATGAGCATGACGCCCATCCTCGGCGGCTGGGCCACAAGGGCCATCCACGCGGGACACGATGCTGGCGGGACCGAAATGGACTACTTCGGATGCAACGAGGCAACGGATGATCGCAGGCACGCCCGCTTCGATGATCAGGGCCGATCCCTCATCGACGGGGACACCGTCGAGTTCAATTGAGCCTTGCAGGACGAATACCGCCTCATCCCCGTGGTCAGATCTCCATTCAATCTCGGTGCCTTCAGCGAGGCTCCCGGCTACGCGCCAGAGGGAAAATCCACCCGGATGGAACAGTGAACCGCGAGCGACACCGCGCACCGTGCAATGCGGCGCCGCATACGGGCCTCGTGACTCCAACCAGTCCGGGCCGCTTACTTGTGCTGTCGACATCCGCGGGTCCCCCCGGGTCGGTGTATGGGCAGGCTCAGCCGTTCCGGCTAGTTATAGCTGACCGGCGCGATGATGCCATGAATCGCATGCTGGAGCCGACCTCAACGCGCCCTTGGAGCGGCCCTTTCTCACCGTATGCTCGGCACCATGATCCTGCGTGCAGAGGAGGCCCGGGTTCTGGGCTCACTCGTGGAGAAAGAGCTCACGACGCCCCAGCAATATCCCCTCACGATTGCCGCCCTCGTGGCTGCCTGCAACCAGGCATCCAATCGAGACCCTGTCGTTGACTACGACGAAGTGACCGTACGGTCGGCGCTCGATGATTTGAAGTCGCAACGTCTTGTCCGTTTTGTGCTGCCGNNCGCACGGCCGTACGGCCGTGCGTTATCGGCACATCCTCGATGAAACCCTGGCACTCGATGTGCGCCAACGTGCCTTGGTGGGGGTGCTCTTGCTACGCGGAGCGCAGACCGTCGGCGAACTTCGTCTCCGTACGGATCGGATGGCGGAATTCGGCGGGCTGGAGGAGGTAGAGCATGAGTTGGGCTTCCTTGCATCCCTCGCCGAACCCCTCGCCGCGAATCTTGGTCGCCGACCTGGCCAGAAGGAGGAGCGATGGGCGTACCCGTTCCTCTCGTCTCCGGAAGGAGCCAGTTCTGACAGAAGCGTCGCGGTATACACCGACCTGGCGCTCGGTTCGCCAGATGGCAGCACATCACTGGAAGGGCACCCGTCGCCGGGCGGAGCGCTCGACGAACTTCGCCGGGAACTCACTTCCCTTCGGGCCGAAGTCAGCGATCTTCGTGATGACCTCAATGCCTTACGTGCGAGCCTTGGGGGCTGAACCGCATGGGTGATCGGATGGCCGGAGATCGAGTGAGACGGTCGGTTCCGGTGGCCACTAGGGCCGAAAGTCCCAATTCCGGCTGCCCCGAGATGGCAACCCGCGGGAAACTAACGCGCAACTCCTCGAGCAGAAGCTGTCGCCAATCAAGGCAGTCACTACAGCTCGAGCACAATCGCTCCGGGCGGGAGAGAGGTCACCGTGCAGAATCAGGGCGAGGCAAAGGATGTGGCGGGACTCCTGGAGGCGATCCCGGTCCTGTCGAGTTGTACCAGAAATGTCCTGGACGAGTTCGTCAGCCACGCCGCGGTAACTGAGTGTTGCGCCGCCGGCACAACGCTGAGCGCAGAGGCCGACGAGGTCCTCTACGTGCTCGTTGCCGGTTCAGCGCTCCTCGACGCGGGTGATGACGTGGTCATCGACCTCGAACCGGGTGACTACTTCGGTGGCACGCAGGGCCGTCGTTTCAAAAGTAGCCCTTCTCTGATCGCCGTCACCGACGTCGAGGTCCTCGCCGTCCATCCCGATGAGGTCACATGGCTCAAGCAAGCCTCTGCGCGCGATCGCCATCCCTCCCAGGTGGATTGGCGCTCGCAGCTCGCCACCACTTCTCGCAAGAAGACCCGTCGCAACCATCGACGCGCCATATTGAGCAGTCAAGGCAACTGAGCTCCAGCTCCTAG
>PKYA01000003.1 GCA_003133545.1 Acidimicrobiaceae bacterium
CTCATCGGGGTCTTCATGGTGATGATCTCCGCCTGGTCCGTCGCGATGGCACTCACGACCAAGGAGATAGACGCCTTTGCCTCCGTCATGAACCTCCTGAACCTGCCCGCCCTGCTCCTCGCCGGCGTGCTCTTGCCGATCTCGTTCGGCCCGACGTGGCTGCGGGTAGTCGCCCACTTTGATCCCCTGTATTACGTGGTCGTAGGCGCACGGGCCCTCGCTGCCGGCGCCTTCTCGAGCGATCACGTCTGGCAGGCGTTCGCGGTCATCGTCCCCTTATGCATAGTGGTTCTTGGCTGGGCAACGAGCGTTTTCAGGAAGGCGGTCGCGTGATTCTCCGACGATCGACCCGTCCCCTCCAAATCACCGCAACGCCGTCCCATGAAGGAGTGCTCGATGTCTGAGTTACCGCCCGTCAGCACGCGTCGCCCCGTTCCCGACGACATGTTCGGAGGGCGCTTGAAAGGGTCCTATCTGCTCGACCTCGAAGTGGTCGGTGTCGACGAGATCACGCCGCACGTGCGGCTCATCACAATGGCCTCGTCCGATCTCGTGGGATTCGAGTACACACCAGGGCAGGACCTCTTGTTCGCGTTCCCCGATGGGGACCTGACCCTCCGCCGTCGCTACACCATCCGGCGGTCGGATCCCGCGCAAGGCGTAGCCGACTTCGAGATCGAGCTCCACGATGGCCGAGGCCCTGCCACCCGCTGGGCGGCCAAAGCAGAGGTAGGTGAGCACCTCGAGGCCATCGGGCCGCGAGGTGGGATCAGCCTGCGACCAACGGCGACGTCCCATCTCTTCGTCATCGACGACTCCGCGATGCCAGCCGCCTTCGCCCTGCTCGAAGCGCTCCCCGCGGGCACGCCCGCCACTGCCTTCCTTGTGACCAGGCACGGCGCGAAGTCTCGTCCGGCGCCGGCTGGCGCGCCGGCGAGCTCCCTCCTCTGGCTGAATGAGGCGGAGATGCTCGAGATATTGAGCGACCTGCACCCCGCAGCCGGCACCGCCGCGTACATCTTCGGTGAGCGCCACCTGGTCCGCACGGCAGAGGAACTCCTCATCGCGGGCGGTCTCGATCGCGATGCCGTCGCGTCCAAGGCCTACTGGCGACGGGACCAGCCCAACGCCAGCCACGGCGAGCCGTCGTGGAACTGAACTTGGGCTCCTGTCGCATTGGTGAGCGGACGCCGCGACCAGCCCCAAGGAGCGAAAGAGAGAACCAGAGCCGATAAACCCAAAGAGACCACAATCGGCGTCGGACGCCACTGGTTATCGAGTGGCGCATTCTCGTGGGCCTGCTGAGGCCGAACCTCGTGTCGGTGGTCGGTTCGACCAGGTCGTGACGGTGTTGGGCCGAATTCTGACCGGAAAGGCGGTCCGCTTCTGGCGGTGAACGCAGGCGACTGCACCGAGTACTTGTTCGGTGTTGGCGGGGTGTCAGGTCGACCTCAGGGCATAGGCGAGGAATACCTTCGGGTGTCGAACCCGAACGCTGACGACGGAGAGCTGGCGCGAGCCCACGGCTGCCCGAGCAGGTGCAGATGAACGGCAAGACACTTCGCTGCTCCGGTCCTAGAGGAAATGGTGCTGTCCACCCGTACCCCCGGCAAAGTACCTCCGGCGAAGCGCACGGGACGACTGATGGAGCACAGACGCCTTGGTTCAATGGCCATCGGCGGAACGACAGTTCTCCAGGTGAGGTCCACCGTCGAGAACGGTTCCGCATTCTGGGCAGAGCAGGTGAGCCCAGCACGCTGTCTCGCCACCTAGTTCGGGAGGCTCCTCCCCGGTCACGTCGTTGCACCCCGCACGTTTCTCGGGGATCGAGAGGAAGTCAATTGAGAAGCAAACCTGGTCGAGCGGCTGGACATCGTGTTCGACGTCGGGAGGTATCGCCTGTGTCGAGCCGGGACCAACGATGACGTTCAGCGCAGGCTCGGTCCGCGCGGCGAAACGCAAATGCCCCTCGTGTACGACGATCCGGCCCCAAGTGCCCACGGCGATTCGATGTGATCTTTTGAGACCCGCAGGCATCGTGTGTTCGTCCCATTGCGGGCTGGTTCGTACCAGCTGGAGACTGTCGGGTAGCTCGGCCCGGTCGCACAGTGGACAGTCGAGCGGCGTCTCGAGCAGGGCATCGCGCTTTCCGGCGTCCAACACCCATTCTCGAAGCTGGAACGGGGGGCGATGGCGAATGTGCTGGTCATGCCCGCACGAGAGCTCCGCCACCCAGTCGCCCTCTTCGTCCTGGTGGTAGCCGGCAATCGCTCGCTGCACGAGTTCAGCGTATCGACGCGATCGGCCAGGGCGTCCGAACAGAAACGACACCGCGAGCTGAGGTTGGGGCAGCTTCTTTGTTCCAAAAGCTCGGACCGCGGGCAACGTTTAACGAGGTCACGCGGGCTGCTCGTCGGGCGAGCCTTGCGACTCCTCAGGTATGGGTGCTGACGTGTCTTCCTCGGGACGCCGTGGTGCCACGCGTCGAAGTGTCAGAACACGCTCGGCGTGGCGCTCTTCTTCGAGGAGTTTCTGGCGGGCGGCGAGCAGATCGAACTGCGTGATGAGACCATGGATGTGCTTCGCGTCGGCCCGGTCCACAACGGGGATCACACCAACGCCGAGCCCGGCCATCCGGTCGGCCACCGACCGGAGAATCTCGTCGGGGTACGCGATGGCCGTAGGTTCCGTCATGGCCTCGCTCACTTGTTGTCCGCCCGAGCGGAATGCCAGCACAGCAGACCACGGCAAGACTCCGACAAGGTCGCCTTCGGCGTCAAGGACCGGATACAGCCGCTGGCGTCGCTCCGGTGAGCCTTCGCCGAGCGCCCGATAGAGATCCGAGACCCGGCGCGTCGGCTCCACCGTGAACACGTCGGTATCCATGACCTCGCGAACAAAAGTTGCTTCGAGCGGATCGACGGAGTACTCCCGCATCACGTGGAAGCCCCTCCGAGCCACCTTCTCGGTCAGTATCGACCGCTTGAGCACGAGCACGCTGACCAGGTGGGACACCGTGGCCACCACCAGAAGTGCCAGCAGGCTGTTCTGGTCATGCGTGAGTTCGAAGGCGAAGATGATGGCAGTGAACGGGGAGCGGGTAACCCCGGCGAGCGCGCCGGCCATCCCGATGAGGGCCCAGACGCCGGGGGATGCGCCCGGAAGGAAATGCCCCATGACACCCCCGAGGGCAGCACCCATCATCAGGATCGGGGCCAGGATGCCACCGCTCGTTCCGCTGCCGAGGCCGCCTGACCAGATGACGAGCTTGACCACGAACAGCAACGCCAGGGCGCTCACCCCAAGTTGGCCGAGCAGTTCGGCGTGGATGGTATCGTAACCCACGCCGAGCGCGCGGGGGTCGATGAGGCCACCGAGGCCAATGATGAGGCCACCGATCATCGGCCACCACATCCAGTTCAGGTGGCCAGTCAGCTTTTTGAACAGGTCTTCGGATCGGTAGACGGCCTGGGTCATCAGCCAGGCGGCGAAACCGCAGGCGATGCCCACCGCCACCGCGCCGAGGAGGACCACGCCGCCGAGCGGAGCATGCACTGGGACCGGAAAGAGCGGCTGCGGCGCGACCAGGCCGGCACTGGCCATGACCATGCGTAGAGCGTCGGCGGTTGCTGCTGCGATGCCGATGAGGACCATTGAGCGGGGTTTGAACTCAAACGCCAGAAGCTCGACACCGAACAGGGTGGCAGCGACTGGCGTCCCGAACACCGCGCTCATCCCGGCTGCGGCCCCGGCAACCAGGAGGCCCTTGCGCTGGGCGGCGGTGAGATGGAAGAGCTGGCCGACGATCGAGCCCACGGCGCCACCGGTGAGGATGATCGGCCCTTCGGCACCGAACGGGCCGCCGGTCCCGATGCTGATCGCACTGGAGATCGGCTTCAAGATGGCGAGGCGTGGCTGGACCTTGCTGCCGTTGATGAGGATTCGCTCCATGGCCTCGGGGATGCCATGGCCCCGGATCTGCTCGGAGCCGAACCGGGCCATGAGGCCAACAATGAGACCGCCCCCGATCGGGATGACAACGGCGATGGCCCCCAACGTGTTGCCGTAGGGGGAGACCAGATGGATGCTGACGCGCTGGAAGTAGAACAGGTTGGTGAAGAACCCGATCATGTCGAGCAGGGCCATCGAGATGCCGGCCCCGAGCACGCCGATCACCACCGCCAGCGGCACCAGGCGCAGAATCGTTGGCGTCGTGGTGAAGTCCCCGAGCGCTCGCTCAGGATCGTCGTGAGATCGCTGGACGGAATCAGGCGCGGGCGTGTCAGCCGTACCCGGGGAGATGGTTGACACCTCAATGTCCTCGGCCGCATCGATGGGTGTGTCGGCCTTGGTTTCCCCCATTGGGTCGTTGTCAGGACCCTGTGCGGCTTCGATCACGCCTGCCGAACTGGCAGGTGATAGCGGAGCCCAGCAAAGGGCACTGTCGTGGGGTGCGGAACGCGGTGGTGGGAAGAATACATCGTAACAAGATGATATCGTGACAGGAGTGACTTTGCCCGACGAGGTGTACGCACACTTGCTGGCCCTACGGACTGGGTTGCGGCATTTCGAACGCTGGAGCGAGAGCCAAGCCCGCGCCGCGAACCTCACGCCCGCCCAACATCAGCTCCTGCTGGCGATACGCGGACACATTGATCCCCGTGGTCCGACCATCGGCGAGGTAGCTGACTACCTGCTCCTTCTGCACAACAGCGCAGTCGGTCTCATCGATCGTGCCGACGCCGCAGGTCTGGTCACTCGGATTCGAGACGGAGACGACCATCGCGTTGTCCGGCTTCAGCTCACCAACGAGGGTGCCGAGCGATTGGAAGTCCTGTCCGCTCTCCATCTCGAAGAGCTCAAACGGCTTGCTCCCCACCTCCCCGGCGCGTGGGAGGACCTTGGCCCGGTCCAGCGGCCGCACGGCTTTCCCGGACCACCCTCCGCTCGACAGGAGTTGCAGGAGAGCCACGGCCGGTGAGAGCCGCAGTGACCTCTGGCGCAGCCGATACGCACGTCGGACTCATATTCGACCAGCTGCACTCGAAACGCCCGCGCCATGTCCATGGAGCCATGGGCTCATGACTTCCGCCAAACCTGTAGCGGATCAGACCCACGATCTCGATTCACGGGCCGATATCCATGACCTGGTCGTCGCCTTCTACCGGGAGATCGTGTTCGACGAACTGCTCGAACCGGTCTTCGGCGAGGTTGCGGAGGTCGACTGGGCCCTTCACATCCCCAAGCTCATCGACTACTGGTGCCGAGTCCTACTCCGCCAGCCCGGCTATGGGGGATCCATTCTTGAAGCCCACCAACATGTGCATGACCTGATGCCGCTGCGGATCGAACACTTCGAGGGCTGGTATGGGCTATGGGTCGAAAGTATCGACGCACGCTGGACGGGACCTTTCGCCGACCTGGCCAAGGAGCATGCGGCACGGATTGGCAAGACGCTGGCACGGCACCTGATGGATGTCACCTGGACACCGTCGGTTGGGACTGCACTGTGAAGCGCTCGCCGACGGAGAGCGATGATGTGCGCATGACATTGAGGACTGCGTTCACGGAGTACTTTTCGGTAACGCACCCGGTCGCGCTGGCACCGATGGGTGACGTGGCTGGTGGCGCGCTGGCGGCGGCGGTGTCCAACGGTGGCGGTCTCGGCCTGGTCGGCGGTGGTCGCGCCGATCGAAGCTGGTTTGAGCGTGAGCTGGCGATCGTCATCGGATCCACTGACCGCCCCTGGGGCGTCGGGTTCCTGAGCTGGGCCCTTGATGTCGAGACGATTCGGTGGACCCTGGAACACGGGCCGAAAGCGATCATGCTGTCGTTCGGCGACCCGAGCCCCTTCGCCGACGCTATTCGCGACTCGAGTGCCAAGTTGATCATCCAAGTGACGGACCTGGATGAGGCCCGGAGGGCGCTCGACGTTGGTGCCGACGTGATCGTGGCCCAAGGAACCGAGGCAGGTGGCCACGGTGGTCGACGAGCCACGCTGCCATTGGTGCCGGCTGTCGTCGACCTCGTCACGCCGACGCCGGTTCTGGCCGCTGGCGGTGTTGCCGATGGCCGTGGTTTGGCTGCTGCCCTGATGCTCGGGGCGGCCGGGGCGCTGATCGGCACCCGGTTCGAAGCCAGTCTGGAAGTGCTCGTTCCTGCGTCGACTACTAAG
>PKYA01000094.1 GCA_003133545.1 Acidimicrobiaceae bacterium
GTCGGACGAATTATCGAGGCTAAGGAACCGTGACCGACCCAGTCACCGGAGGTCCGAAGGGTGGCGGCCACTGGATGGACACATGGATCGTGCCTGTCGTTCCGGCGAAGGCCCGGTTCCTGAGAGAACGCTAAGCGTCAGCTCGAAGTCGGGAACCGAGGGGGGAAGGGAGGGAACCGGCAGGTTATAGATGGGTCCATTTGCATTGCCCGCAAGAGTGCCAACACTCGTCGCGATGGTAAACGTCCTTCGATACGGGGAGCGGCGGGACTGGTCACGGTACTTAGGCTCGCACAGTCAGAGTGCCCCCGTTCGTCGGTCGGTGGCTCGCTATTCTCGGCTTGAGCGCAACAGTGCAAACTTCGGCAAGCGCACCAGAACCTTCGCGCTCGGTTGAGAGCACCGAAGCGCCACGGAGGATCCTCTCGGCCACGAACTGACCGCGCTCGTCCTGGAACCATCCCCCACCCTTCACGCCAACCCGACCGGGTCGAAGGGCAGCGACTCGTAGCGCCGCACGAAATGGCCGGGTGCAAACACACCTCGGGCAGCATCCACTGAGAAGTCCGGACAGCGCTGCAACAGTTCCTCGAGAGCGACCCGCCCCTGAAGACGCGCCACGGCCGCGCCCAGGCAATGATGCGGGCCGTAGCCGAACGACACGATGCGCCGGGGTCGGCGCTCCACGTCGAGTGCCTCCGCGTCGGCTCCGAACTCATCTCTGTCGCGGTTGGCTGACGCGTAGAGGAGCATCACCTTGGCCCCGACCGGAATGATCGAGTCGCCGTAGTCGACTTCGCGTGTGGCCGTGCGGGCCAAGCCTTGGACGGGAGTAGTCAGGCGCAAGAGCTCCTCGACGGCTGGCCCGATCCTGGTCGGTTCCTTTTGCAACACCGCGCGCTGTTCTGGCCACGCCGTCAAGAGCTCGGCGCTGCCACCCAGCAGCCCAGTCGTGGTGTCGTTGCCGCCCGTGATCATCGTGAATGCGAAACCCAGGACTTCAAGGATCGATTTCGAGGGCTCGTCCTCGGTTTCGGTGACCAGGTGCGAAATCGCGTCGTCGCCGGGACTCTGACGTAGTCGCTCCACCAGGTCGGTGAAGTACTCGAACAGCTCCCCCACCGCGTCGCCTGCCGAGAGCGTATTCCCCGCTGCGGTCGCCGCCACGATGGCATCGGTCCAACGATCGAAGCGTCCACGATCGGCCTGGGGAACACCGAGAAAATGGGCGACCACCATGCTGGGTAGCGGCTTGAACAGCTCGCCCACGATGTCGCACTCGCCTTCAGACCGCATCCGCTCCATCCGGTCCACGACGAATTCCCTGATTGCCCCCTCGAGTGAGACCACGTGCCGGGGGCTGAAGCCCTTTCCGACGGCACGCCGAAACGCGGTGTGATCCGGCGGATCCATCATCACCATGGGCTGGACCCCGCCAGCCTCCAAGAGATCCATGTCCCCATACGTAAAGGTCAACCCCTGGGCGGAGCTGAAGGTCGTGGCATCACGCGCGGCATCGAACACATGGCCGAAGCGCGACAACACCCAGTAGTCGCCCTCCTCCACGTGGTGCACCGGATCGTGTTCACGCAGCGCGGCGTACATCTGGAATGGATCCCGCCAGGTCGGTCCCGAACACGGCTCGAACACTGCCGATTGTGACACTTGATGGTCCACACGATACTGATAACACATCTGCCTTGGATTGTCCCCCGAGCAGGCGGATCCTGTCCTGGCAAGTGGCTTGATCTTGGTTTTCGTACCGAATGCTCTGATCGGTGAGAAACCCTGGCGGGCAGTTTTTGGGCGTCGCTCGGCTCAGCAGCCTCAAGTGAGGCTCCTCCTGGTCCACTGCCACCCCTACGTCGTCCGAACAGGATCGCCACACCATCCTCATGGCTCAGGCACGGCTTCCTCGCCTACCATCCGAAGCGTTTCCAGGCATTCGAGTGTTTGTTTCCATAGCGGATCTCAGCCGGGCGCAGAGAGCAACCCGGTGGACCGGCGACGTAGCTATCCCCGTTCGGATCTGTTGGCCTGGCCCAGCAGGGGCATCACAGTATCAAAGGCCTCAAGTGACACGGCGCCCATAGGTGTGGCTCGGAGGTTGTTGATGCTGTCCTCGACATACACCTACTGCTCTCGGCCATTATTGCGTCGTCGGTCGTGTCGTCCTCGGACAGCCGGGTTTGTGTGCGTGCCGTGGTCGGTTCGGCTTAGTGGCGAGGTTCAGTTTCCCGACAGGTGGTCGACATGTCCGAAGAGCCGTCGAAGGCCTTCGACCTCTTCTGTCGCTAACGGCTGAGAGTTGATCGAGGAGATGTTGTCCTCGAGGTGGGCGAGGTTGCCGGTGCCGGTGAGGACGACGTGACAGCCGGGCTCGTGGCGGGCGAATCGGTAGGCCGACTCCACCACCGACCCGTTGCGGCCTGGACGAAGAAGGAACCCGAGCGGGTCATCGAGGTCGATGGCACCTTCGGAGATGTGGCCTTCTTCGACGAGCTGACGGGCCACTCGACGCAACTCGTCGGGCTGGCTGAGGGTCCGCCGCACGGCGAACATCACCTCGACGCCGATGTTCTTGTCTTGAGTCAGGGGGAACACCCGGTCTCGCGCGCTCGGGTTGAGCAGGTTGAACCCGACCATCACCACGTCCCAGCAGTCGTCGAGGAGGGCTCGCTGCAGCATGGTGTGCCCGGGGTCGGCACCGAAGCGCTCGGATATGGCCAGGAACCGCAGGGCCCCCTCGGCGCGTAGGCGCTGAAGCTCTGGAACCAGCTCGCCCACGCAGTGCTCGTAGAGACCAACATCGACACCGTGCAGGTGGAAAACGTCGACCCGGTCGGTCCGCAGGCGACGGAGTGAAAGCTGGACGGACTCTCGCAGTGCTCGCGGGGTGAGGGGTCCGCCGTCGCCCTGGGGATGGGCCTTGGTCGATATGACCACCTGGTCGCGCTGCCCCGCGAGCCCTCGCCCCACTATCTCCTCGGTCCCGTAGGCCCGGGCCGTGTCGATGTAGGTGACGCCCAGCTCCAGCGCTCGGTGGACCAGGCGCACGGACTCCTCCTCGGTGGCCCCCGTGGCCTGGCCCAGGCGGCTGTGGCCGCCACAGCCGAGGCCGGCCACGCTCACCTCCAGGCCGGTCCGACCGAGCACGACAGTGTCCATGGCTACGCCTCCACATCGTCTTGGTGCTCAAGCTGTCGCGCCGCCGGGCCCGAATGCCAAAATGCCGCGGCGAGCCTGCCTCGGAGCGACCACCTCTGAAGGGACTCTCAGCTGCCGCCCGATGCCAGGGCCCCGACGGTCGTGATCGGCGCCTACGGCTCGGGCCTGAGGTATCCCCGGATCTTCACCGAGCGACCGCCGCCGCGGTGCTCCGGGTCGCCGGTCTGGTGTCCATGCCACCCGGCATGGATCACCTGGCACGTCGCCACCGCAAAACCAATGGCGCAGGGCGATGTTCCAACGTCAAGGGGTGGTCGGATACTTCGAATTCATCGAGGAATCACGTCGAAGTGATAGGTGACGCCACCTGTTGCGTTAAAGCGAAGGGCGGTAGAGCCGGTCACCGTGGTGAAAGATTGTTGGGATTGTCGGGATTTTCCGAATCGGGCAAATCGAACCGTAACTACCGCGCCTGAATTGGGCACGGGTACCGAAATTATCCCCGTAGTTCCTGGCGGGGCGCTCGCGAGCAGCGCAAGGCGGCCTGTTGCATGGTCCTGCGCCCAGCGCACGGCGATCATTCCCTTCGGTGTGGGAACGTCGCCCTCCACCCAAGAGAGCGAGCCTGGGTGAGGTTGCACAAGCCACGTTCGGTACCCGGCGCTTGAGGGTTGGACCCCTAGGACATAGGCGGACAGGTCGGTAGTGGCTCCGCTAGCCCAGCCGTGGGCCAGACTGGTGAATGAGCCAAATCCCGGAGCGCCCTTAGGTCCGACGAGTTCCCAATCGGCTCCTGTGAAGTCAGGACCCGGAGCGATCATGTGTCCCCAAACCGTCTGCAATATCGACATAGCACGAGCGGTATTGCCGGCCGTAAAACTAGCTTGCACTTCTTGATCGGTGACGTACGGGCTCACCGCGACTCGATATCCAGAATTCGCGCTGAATGGCAACGGCCCGAACTTGTCAGAAGGGAGAGCCTGGTACAAGGCGCGCAAGATTGCCGCGTCGTGTCCTGCCGGAGCAACGCCGTAGAGCACCGCGAGGGAGTTGGCGTCTTGGGCTACGGCAGTAGGGTTGAGGTTCGAAACTACGTAGAGCCCCTTCAGGGGATCAAACAGGTCCTGGTTGATCGCCGATCGAAGGAGCTCACCCTCGTGGCTGAAGCTCACAGATTGGGTGTGCATTCCAAGAGCGTTGGCAAGGACCGATGCGTCCTTCAGCGTCTCGTAATAGATGTCGTTGTAAGCCGTGACTTCACCGGTCTTGGCTCCGTCGTAATAGTCCCAGTCCCTCCCGTTGCTGGCGTCGGTAGCCAAAAGTCCGCGGCTGTCGACCAGTGACTGGTCATAGCCAAGTTCCCGCGCAATCATCGGCCATTCAGATTGTACGAAGGCCAGATCACCCGTGTAGAGGTAGTAAGTGGCGATGTTGTCCACCTCCTCCATGGAGTACGAGGCCGAGTAGGAGTCCGCATCGTCGGGGAAGGTACCGAGGGCTGAGGTGGGTGAAACCTGGCCGGCGGACTCGCCGTCGGCGGCCTGATAGCTGCCAAGCAGACGTAGAGACTCCCGAACGTACGCATCAGCATCGGTGGTGTAGAAGTCGACGGGGGCCGACACACCGAGGTCTCCGCTCCAATCATCTCGGTCCCTCTTCGCCCCGTCCAGAATGATAGGAAGCGGATCGGGAGTCACGAGATCGGGGCCGGTGAAGTCTGCCAGTGCCGTAGAACGGGACAGCTTGTTGGCAAAAAGAGTGGCACCGGCCGGCGTGGTGATGTCCAAGTCCTTGACGTTTGCCTCGTTTCCCGGAAACAGGAATCCGATGGAGCCGGAGCGGTAGACGGGAGCTCCCGCCGGAAGTGAGTCCGTATTGAAGTGCGAGACCTCGTGGCCGTCGATCGACGTCATGATCTCCGTGCTCGAGACGGCGGTCTGGATTCGGTACCACGTTCCCGCGTTGATGGGCCGGGAAAAGGCAACGGTCGAGATGATGGTGGCCGAATTCGGACCACCGAGTGCTATTTCATGCAGCGTGCCTGAAGAACCCGCCGGGTCCCCTGAGCCGTCCAACACGAAGAGGTAGCCCTTCGATGACGACGGTGCACGCACAAGCCAGGCGGCCCCTTGCCCCAGGGACTGGGAGTCGAATGACATCGTGTAGTTTGTCCAGCTCGTGCCGTTTCGGAGCAGACCCACACCACCGCCATTGCCGTTGAGCACTCCGTTAATGATGTTCCAGGGGCCGGGGACAGCATCTGTCGGCAGCTCGTCCAGTTGCATCGTATAGGCACCATCGAACCAGATTCGGTTGAGCTGCCTCGAACTTGAATCGAACCATCCCTTGTAGTCCTTGACTGTGGCGCGCACGGCGGTGAATCGAATGCCGATAGATGAGAGGGTCACGGTACCTGGTGAGATGAGGGAGATCCGTTCGTAACGTTCGCCCCCTTGGATGAGATCAGTGCTGAGCTTTCCGGGAGAACTGACGATCAGGTTGTCTGCTCGTGAGGAGTCCCCTGCATTCGAAAGGCTGGGGGAATTATCGCCCTGGGGTCCTAGATAGTTCAGCCCCTCGCTGTAGGACGAACGCAGCACCGGCGACTTGGATTCCGAGCGCACTACAAAGTACGGGACCCCGCTGACGTCCTTGCCGTAGTCGACGACAATTGTCGGTTTGGGGCCACCGGCGACCATCTCGAGCACAGTGGCGCCACCCTCCCCGGCGTCAGTGAGCGCCTCTGCTCCCGAAACTGAACCGAAGGTGCTCACGATATGCGTGGGATCAACGTCGCTGGTCTTCGGGGCTTCCACGTAGCGCTGCCAGTCTGGGTGTGCCGGCCACTGTGGAGACGGGGAACGAGGCGACGTCGCCCCCGTGGGGACGGAGCCCGACATCACTAGGGAAGTCAAGATCAGGACAAAGAGCCGAATTGATCGCACCACGGTGCGGGTCGAGCTACGAGATCGGGTCATATCATCCTCACCCTCCCGTCGAGCGGATGTCGGCCATTTTGTGACAGAAGCGATTGGAAGCCGGCTCAAAGAGCACCTCGGAGTCGACCATGCCGGTCGAAGCCTCGGACGCCTGCCCGGTGTGGATGCCCATACGGACGCGCAGCTCTTCGCCAGCGCGCCAGTTGCGGCGCGCTGTTCCCGCTGCATCTGGAGCGCCGCACTGACACACGCACTCGCAGACGCGAAGACCACGAAGAAGGGGTCGCCCTGAGTCCTCTTTTCCACGCAGCGAACGTCTGCCGACTGGAACGGATGATCCGGTGATGATCCTCGAGAACCGCTGTGTAGGCTGCACCACCCAGGCGTGTCAGAAGCGCGGTTGAACCCTCGATGTCGGTGAAAAGCAACGTCACTATCCCCGTCGTCATCGGCGTTCTCGCGCCGCCTGCACGGCCTTACCGTACGCCACCAAGGGTTTGGCCACCGGAACGACCTCGGCGAGTGAGTTCCCTACGGCGGCTCGGTGTGAATCGTCGGCACCTCCTGAGCATCTCTCAATTCCTGGCGCCGAACATTTTGGGTACTCTCTCATCGGCGTATTTCTCCCGAAGATTGGGCAGCTGGCTGCCATTGGGTCAGCGGTAAGCTTTTGGTGGTGAGCTGGGACAAGTCCTTCCGGAATCGCTACGAGGAATGCCGTGCGAACGAAGTGGGACTGGAGGAATCGGTCCTGCCTTCTCTTGGTACGGGCGTGAGGTTTGGAGGGTCCTACCGGTTCTGAAGAACCACATCGGCAATGCTCACAGTGATCGCGTCGGCTGCAGTCTCCTGCGGAATGGCAGTCGGGTTGTCGCCGTTGGCGAACACCACGATGGTCGCGTGATGTGAGGGCGAATAGGCGACGTCACAGATGTACCCCTTGACTTCGCCGTTGTGTCCTATTAGTCCACCCAGGCTGAACAGACCGAGTCCATAGCGAACCGGCAGTGAAGGACCGGAGCCCTTTGGCGTTGGCAGTGGGTACAAGTTGCCCAACTTCGACCCGAACTGCAGCCGCTCGGCCTCGAGGGACGGCGAGAGGAGTCTCCCGTTGCCCAAGGCCTGTGCCCAGACCGCCATGTCGCTCACCGTAGACACCATGCCTCCCGCGGCGCCGAGGTTGGACAGGTCGTAGAGCGGGACGGCCTCAGCCGAGGGGTCGCTGACGATGTAGTCGAGAGCGGAAGGACTGGGAAGCTCGCTCGACGTGGAGTAGGTCGTCTGATCGAGGTGCAGGGGAAGAAGGACCTGTGAGGTGATGAGGGTGCCGATGGTTTTCTGGGTGATGTCCCGGGCGATGATCCCGAGGATCACGTAGTTCGTACTCGAGTACCCGGGCGTTCCTGGTGGATCGACCGGACCGTGTGCCACGGCCATTCGAACGACCTCTTCGGGCCTAATCGTCCTATGGGGGTGGGCCGTGAGCTCGTTGAGGAGTTGGGAGCCCGACTGGTATTCGTCGTAGATGCCGCTCGTCATGTTCAGGAGCATGCGAATCGTTATCTGATCGGCGCCTTGTACTTGTGGTACCCATCGGCTGATCGGCGCGGATAGCGCAAGGAGTCCTTTCTGGACGAGTTGGAGGATCACTGTCGCCGTGAACGTCTTGGTCACACTCCCAATTGGGAGATGAGCTTCCAAAGAA
>PKYA01000138.1 GCA_003133545.1 Acidimicrobiaceae bacterium
GGGCGGCGATCTGCGCCCACGCCCGGCGGTCCCGCTCGTCCGCCGGTCGCCCGACCCGCGTCACGGTGTCCACGTCGGTCGCCCGGGCGCGCAGGGCGGCGACGCGGCACTCGTCCTCGCTCCGCCGGGCGAAGGGATCGAAGCTGAAGTGCGCCATGGCATTGCGGTGCGTGATCTTGTCGATCCGCTNNACTCCCAGCAGATGTTGTCGATGTTGAAGTCCTCGATGTTGGCCACGCCGACCGGCTCACTGATGAAGCAGCAAATGACATTGCGGAAGAAGACGTCGCGGGGGCCGTGCACTCCCTCGGGGAAGGAATGGCCGGTCCAGCCCCGGTGACGGTCAAAGACGTGCTCGGCCCTCCACAAGAAGTAGGGGATCCAGCCGATGTCGCCCTCGGTCAGCGAGAACCGGAGGTCGGGAAAGCGGCTGAAGGCATCACACCACAAGAGATCGGCCAGGGTGAGGATGGACGCCACCGGCGACAGGGTCATGGCCGCGCTGGCCGGGGCGTCGGCCGAGGTGTGGAACGTGCGCGACGAGGATCCCACATGGCAGCACAGGACCGTGCCCTCTTCGGAGGCGGCCCCGAAGAGCGGGTCCCAGGCCCTCGAGTGGATGCTCGGCATCCCAAGCGCCTCGGGGTTCTCCGAGAACGTCACGGCGTGACAACCCTTGGCGGCCAGGCGCCGCAGCTCCTTGGCAGCGAGCTCCGGGTCGAAGAGGGGCAGGAGGCCGCAGGGGATGAAGCGGTCGGGATAGGCCGCGCACCACTCGTCGACGTGCCAGTCGTTGTAGGCCTGGATCATGATCTCATTGACACGCCGGTCGGGCCCCTGGTTGAGCACCTGGCCGGAGAAGCCCGTCCAATTGGGGAAGTTGAGGCCGGCCAGCTGGCCACCGGCGTCCATGTCGCGCACCCGCTCGTGCACGTCGTAGCAGCCGGGCCGCATCTCGTCGTAACGGCTGGCGTCGATGTTGTAGTACTCGGGCGCTTTGCCGGCCACGGCGTTGAGCCCGAGGTTCCGCCCCCGGATGTCGCCGTAGTACCACTGCTGCGCGCCGCTGTCCTCATCGACCACCCGCGGCGCGAGGGACGCGTACTTCGCCGGCAGGTGCCCCGCGAACATGTCGGCCGGCTCGGCGATGTGGTCGTCCACGCTGATCAGGATCAGGTCGTCAGGATGCATAGGGCCGACCGTAGCGGAGGGTCCCGGGGACCGCTCGTGGCTCAGCCACCAAGGGAGACGGCCCGCCGCAGCTCCACCGACGCGGCGCCGACCCACGACGGCGACGCACCCGCCGAGCGGGCGGCATCGGCCAGCGCTGTATCGGTGACCCCATAGACCCGCCGGGCGTTGTGGCTGAGGATCTTCTCCTTGGTCTCGAAGGTGAGCGCCGGGTACCCGAAACGCTCCTGGAACGATGCAGGGATCTCGAAGGCGCGGAAGGCGTCGATCAACGGCTGGGGCGAGCCGTACCAAATGGAATCGGTGCCCCACACGATCCGGTCCGCTCCGAGGGTCGCCAGCAGCTTGCCCAGCACATGGGCGGCCTCGGCCGGCCGGCGCAGCATGAGGTACCAGGTGCTGCCCAACTCGGCGTAGACGTTGCCCTCCGGCCCGATCCCGGCTGCCTCGACCGAGGCGATGAGCCGGTCGACCCCGGTGTGGGGCGCGTTGGCGTCGTACGGACCTTCCGCACCGCTGGTGTCCCGCTCGTAACCCGAGTGATAGACGACGAAGTCGATGCCGGGAAAGGCGGCGGCGGCCGGGCCGATGTCGCGGGGGGACGCGGCGGGGACCGAGGCGTCGGGGATCGGCCCGCCGAGGCCCTTGTGAGCGGCCACCACCCGGGGGCCAAGGGCCTGCACCTGTTCGAGGAAGGGCAGCCCGATCTCCTCGTCGTCGAGGAACCAGCCCCCGGTCGGCGAGGCGGCGGTCGAGGGCCCGTAGAGGGTGTACACCTTCCAGCCGGACGGGGCGAGCTCGTCGCGCCACGCGGGCATCAGCTCGAGCTCGGCCGCCCCGAGGTTGGGATGGACGATGGTATGGGTCAGGACGCGACCGGCGTCGGCGTAGCGGACCACGATGTCGCGGGCGGCCGCGATCTGGGGGTTGGTGAGCACGTTCTCCTCGGGCGACCCCGGCGTCGAGGTGAGCAAGGCCACGGCCGTCTCGCTGGTGCCGAACACCAGGCTGGCCCACTCGGCGGCATCGATGAGCCGGGGGTCGACGCCACCACACCAGCGCTCGGCGTCCACCATCTGGAGGAAGCCGGCCAGGGGCGCGGCGCTCGGCCGGTCCCAGCGGGCCGGGTCGATGAAGTGAGTCTGGACATCGACGACGGGCGCTTCGCCCGAGAACGCGGCCGCGGCGGCGGCGTCCTCGCTCTCGGTCGCCTCGTCCAGGGGGTAGAAGCCGCCGCCGTGCGCGGCGTCGATGGCTCGCAGCGCGGTTGCCGTGCCGCGCCGATCGAAGACGTGCGCGGATGCCGACAGGCCCAGCTTGGGGGCGAGGACCCTCACGCGCTCGGCAAGGTCGGCCGCCGCCCGGCGGTCCGCCCGCGACAGCGGCATGGGCGCGTACTCATCGGTCGACTTGGGGGCCAGCAGGGGGCTCGTCACCGCGCGGGCCACGGCTCAGGCCTCGAGCTCGCGGGCCAGGGCCGCCACGTCGCCCAGTGAGCGCAGACTGTCGTTGAGGTGGGTGCACGTGGTACGCCCGACGAACTCCTTGCGCACCCGCGGGCGCAACGCGGCGAGGTCCATGCCGGCGATGCGCGGCGCGCTGGCCACGGCGTTGGGGCACTCCAGCCAGGGCAGCACCTGGGCCTGGGCGGACACCGTCACGATGCGGCCCGTCGCCAGGTCGGCCGTGCCGCGCACGGTGTACTCGTGCATGATCGTCTCGTCGCCCGCCTCGTCGGCATGGCTGTCCCGGAAGTGCAAGTCGAACGCGTGGACGGTCGCTCCGGGCGCGGGCGCCATCACGTCGAGCCGGCGCCGACGCCGCACGCTGTGGGGGCCGAGTGGGGCCATGGCGTGCCACGAGAGCGGGTCGTCCGCCAACTCGAGCGCCGGCGCCGGCGGTCCCAGCGGCACGGGGATGGAGCCGGTCTTGCGTATGTGCACCATCATGGTGGCGTCACTGGCCCAGCCGGCGCACAGGTCCCCGCGCCCGCTGACGTCGGGGCCTGCGGTGCCCGCGGAGACGACGGGCGGCGGGACGTCATCAAAGCCGCCGGCGCGGTGCACGGCGTAGCCCGAGACGAGGGTGGCGCCGGGGAGGTCGTCGAGGAGCAGGTAGAGCAGAGAGCCCTCCGGACACGACCCGGCCACGACCTCGCCCATCCGGGACCGGAAGCCCGACCCGACGGACGCCCCGAGCAACTGGTCCAGGACATCGAGCGCGGGCGTGGCCCGGATCGACAACAGCTGGCGGGTCGGGCTGAGCGTGGCCACCAGGTGCGCCTCGGCCACCACGCGGGAGTGGCCACCGGCGTCGGTGCGCACATCGCGCGCCCGCGCATCGACCACGGCGTCCGCGTGCAGGCTGCCGGGGCGAGCCGTGTCGATGTTGGCGGTGCGCCGGATCGATCCGGCCGGGCGCTCCTGCGTCGTCAGGACCGGGTCGTGCGGTCCCGCCGCCTCGGGCAAGAAGTCCATCAGGGGGCCACCGGGCGGAGGCGGCGGCCCGGGCGCGCCCCGGTCGAACTCCCCTGGCGGGTGGCCACCACCCCGTTGACCACGCTCATCTCGACGCCGACGGCATCGGTCACCAGACGCCGCCCGCCCGCCGGTTGGTCGTCGACGAAACGGACGCCGGTCGTGGCGATCCGGTCCGGGTCGAAGAGCACGAGGTCGGCCGCCAGACCGGCGCGCACCAGCCCGCGGTCGGACAGGCCCAGCAGGCGCGCCTGCTCGCCGGTCAGCATGGCCACGGCGCGCTCGAGCGAGAGGACACGGCGCTCGCGCACCCAGTGCTGCAGCGTCCACACGGCGTAGCAGCTGTCGGTGTTGGCCAGCACGTGGGCACCTGCATCGGAGGCGCCGATCATGGCCGCCGGGTGGGCCACGAGCTTGGCCACCTCGTCGTCGTTCCCGTTGCGCATGATGGTGGCGACCTGCGTCTCGAAGTTGTCGGCCAAGGCCAGGTCGAGCAGGAGATCTACCGGGTCGCAGCCGCGCGCGGCGCACAGCGCGCCGAGGTCTTGGCCTTCCACGCCGGGCTGGTGGGAATAGCGCACGCGGACGTGGTCCCAGCGTCCGTTGAAGACCGGGTTCGGTGGAATGGCGGCGCCCTCGCGGCGCAGCGCGGCGCGTGCCTCGGGATCGGCAGCCAGCGCCCGCACCCCGGCGGCGCCGGCGGCGCGCACCGCCGCCCACAACGTCGGCAGCGATCGCACCAGGACCCCGGGGCTGTCCAACCTCGTCCACAGCTCGAAGGGGCGCGTGGAGATCTGGGGGACCACGGTGACGTCTGGGCCTCGTCCCTCGAGCGCCAGGTCCATGATGGCGCAGCCGCCGCCCGGGTCGTCGGTCGAGTCGAAGATGGGGCCCACCACGACGGGGCGCCGTGACGCGGCGGCCAGGCGCTGGTGCCAGACCAGATCGGCCACCCGCTCGGCCCGGCCCTGCAACAACGCAGCGTTGGCCATGGTGAACAGGCCAGGGCCGGGACCCTGGCCGAGCACGGAGGCCAGGGCGAGGAGCTCTTCCTCCCCGCACACCTGCCCCGGCAGCGCGGTCCCTCCGGGACCCGGGTTGCCCACCACCTGATCGGTCGAGAAACCGAGGGCGCCGAGCTCCATCCCCTGGCGTAACAACGCGCCCATGGCGGCGACTTCGTCCGCGCTCGCCCGGCGCTCGAATGCGCCGGGCACGCCCAGGACGCTGGCACGCAGCGGCACGTGGCCGATCAGGAAGGCGTGGTTGAGCAGCACGTCGAGCGCATCGAGCCGGGCGCTGTACGAGGCGAGGTCCGACCAGTCGAAGGGCACGCCCGTCTCGATGGAGGCCTCGGGGATCTGCTCGACCGTGCTCATGGCCGCCACGAGGTACCGGCGCGCGTCCTCGTCCGCCACCGGGGCCAGGCTGTAACCGCAGTTGGCGGTCACCACGGTCGTCACGCCGAAGCTCGACGACGGCGTCAGGTCGGGATCCCAGAACAGATTGGCGTCGAGATGGGTGTGTGGGTCGATGAAGCCCGGGGCGAGCACCAGGCCACGGGCCTCCACCTCCTCGACGCCCCGACCCGCCACCCGGCCCCCCACCCGGGCGACGTCGCCACCGCGGACCGCGACGTCGCCTTCCACCGGCGGCGCCCCGCTGCCATCGACGATGGTGGCGTGGCGGAAGATCAGTTCGTACTCGGGCCGGACCGGCACGGGATGCCTAGACCGCCCGCACGCTCTTGGTCGCCGACTGCATCCCGGGGATCTGCGCCAGGGGCGCTTGGCGAAGATACCGGGCCGGTAGGGGTTCCGGCCAGAGCGCGAACAACTCCAAGACGTGCCCGTCGGCATCAATGATCGGCAGCCTCATGACCGGCCCCTCGGGGTGCGCCGCGGGGAACCACTGTCCCCGACCGGCCCAGCGGCGACCTTAGCCGCCGCTGCAGCAGCCCCCGCTGCGGCGACCGCCGCTTCAGCGCCCATTGTTCTCCGGCACGACCAGCACCTTCCCGGTGGCGCGCCGGGCCGCCAGCTCGTCCAGCGCCCGCGCCCCTTCGGCGAGCGGGAACACTGCGCCGACGTGCGGCACGACCTTCCCGGTGGCCAGGAGCTCCCACAGCTCGGCATCGTGGGCGGCTACCTCGTGGCGCCGGTTGCGGGTCACCCCCTCGATGGTGAATCCGGTGACCACAGGGCCCTTCAACAAGACGAGGTTGAGCGGGATGCGCGGGATCTCCCCGGAGGCGAAGCCCACCGTCACGAACCGGCCCCCCCAGCGCATGGCGCGCAGCGCCTGCTCGGCCCACGGACCGCCCACCGGATCGATCACTACGTCGGCGCCGCCGGCCGTGATCTGCTTGATCCGTTCCTTGAGGTCCTCCGTCTGATAGTTCACGGTGGCCTCGGCGCCCTTCTGGCGGCACACGGCCAGCTTCTCCTCGCTCGACGCCGCAGCGAGCACGCGGCCACCGAGGACGTGGGCCAACTCCACGGCCGCCAGCCCGACGCCGCCGGCAGCACCGAGCACCACGACCCAGTCGCCCGGGACCGTGCCGGCGACGGTGCGCAGAGCCAGGTAGGCGGTGCGGTGCCCGACACCGAAGGCGGCAGCGAGGCGGAGGTCCACCGTCGGCTCCAGGGCGCGGAGCGAGGAGGCCGGGACGGCGATCTGTTCCGCGAACGCACCCACCATGGCCGCACCGACCACGCGGTCCCCCACGGCGACGCCCGAGGCCCCGGCACCCACCGCCCGCACGGTCCCGGCGAACTCGCTGCCCGGCGTGAAGGGCACGTCCACATGGATCTGGTACTGATCGGCGATCAGGAGCACGTCGGGGAAATTGACGGCAGCGGCGGCGATGTCCACCACCACTTCGTCGACGCCGGGCAGGGGGTCGGGCAGGTCTTCGACGACGAGGCCCGCCACCGACCCGTACTCGTTGCAGCGCAGGGCGCGCACGGTGACGCGGACGACTAGGAGTTGCCGACGAGGTGCTCGGTCCAGACGGCCAACCGCTCCCGGGCCAGCTCGCGCTGGGCGGGCAGGTGGGCGGTGGGCCACAACCCTGGAGCGGCCTCATAGTCCTTGAGGACTTCGCGCGCCACGGTCACCTTGTGCACCTCGGTCGGTCCGTCGACCACGCTCATGATGGGGGCCATCATCCACATGCCACCGAAGGGCATCTCGTTGGAGACCCCGAGGGCGCCGTGGGCATGCATGGAGCGCCAGACGGCGTCGTGGACGACCTTTGGTGTCAGCATCTTGATCGCCGCGATGTTCTTGCGGGTGCGCTGGTAGTCCTTGTAGTGATCGATCTCCCAGGCGGTGTAGAGCACGAGCAGGCGGAACTGGGCCAGCTCGGCGTAGGAGTCGGCGATGTCGCCCTGCATGAACTCCTTGCGGGCCAGCAAGCTGCCCTGGGTCTCCCGGCTGAGCACGCGCTCGCAGAACAGGTCCAGTGCCTTCTGGCAGGTGGCGACCGAGCGCATGGCGTGATGCACGCGGCCACCGCCCAGCCGGGTCTGGGCGATGGCGAAGGCCTGGCCCTCACCGCCCAGGAGGCTGTCACCTGGCACGCGTACCTCGTTGTAGTGGATGAGCGCGTGCATGCCCTCGTCCTCGTCCTCCCCGGCCAGGCCGACGTGGCGCACCATCTCCACGCCCGGGGTGTCCGTCGGCACCAGGAACATCGACGCCCCCTGGTATACCGACACGTCAGGGTCGGTGATGGCCATCACGATGAGGAACGCGGACGTACGGGCATTGGACGAGAAGAACTTCCACCCGTCGATCACCCAGTCGTCGCCGTCGCGCCAGGCCCGACAGGTGAACTGCTTGGGATCCGATCCGGCTTGCGGCTCGGTCATGGAGTAGCACGAGAACACCTCGCCGTTGAGGAGCGGCAGTAAGTACTTCTCCTTCTGCTCCTCGGTCCCGTAGTGGGCGATGATCTCAGCGTTGCCCGTATCGGGGGCCTGGGTCCCGAACACAATGGGCGCCCAGCTCGACAGGCCGAGGATCTCGTTGAGCAGGGCCAGCTTGAGTTGGCCGTAGCCCTTCCCCCCCAGTTCGGGACCGAGATGGGCCGCCCAGAGTTCGTGGTCGCGCACCTCCTGCTTCATCGGGTCCACGATGGGGCGCAGCTCGTCGTCGAGGGGGTGGAACTGTCGGTGCGGATAGAGCAGGTCGAGTGGCTCGACGCGCTCCCGCACGAACTCTCGGGTCCAGTCCAACTTCTCCTGAAACTCGGGCTCGGTAGAGAAATCCCAGGCCATTAGTGTGCTCTCCTCGTTGTCCGGGCCGTCCTACGACGGTGGTTGTCGGTCATTGTGCTGCATGCGGTGGGGTACTCGGAACCTCGGTCGCGGCCAGGGCCCTCAGCGAGGCGCGGGAGAGGTCCTCCCGCACGCCCAGCCCGGCCAGGAACTGCTCGTTGCAGGCGCTGATCTGGCGACGCGCCTCGACCGGGTCGGCCGCGTGCGCCACGTACATGGCCGAGCCCGCGCCCAGGGCGGCCAGCAGGTGGGCCAACGGCTCCACCGGTTGCTCTTCGAGCGCGCCCTCGGCCATGGCGTCGTTCAGGTAGCGGCTGATCTGCTGGGTCGGCCCGTCGGTGCGCTCGGACCAAGAACGCCAACCCAGGACGGCCGGACCGTCGATCAGACAGATCTGCCGGTACGCCGGGTTGGTCGACGCCGCGTCGAGATAGACCTCGCTGTTGGCGCGGAAGAGCGCCCATGCCCCGGGTCTGCCTTCGCTCGAGCGTCGCCACAGCTGCTGCACGACCTCATCGGCGACCTCGTCGTGCACGGCACGGAAGAGATCCTCCTTGTCACGGAAGTGGTGGTACAGCGCGCCGCGCGTCAACCCGGCGCGCTGGACGACCTCTTCCGTCCGGGTGCCCTGGAAACCGTTCTCGGCAAAAAGCGCTCGGGCCGTGTCGAGGAGGGCGCGCCTGGTGTCACGCACGTGGGCGGCCCGCCGGCCGGCTTGCTTCGCCGGGGGGTGGGCGTCCCCACCCTCGGGTTCCTCGCGGGCGCCGGCCGGCTCAGGCACGGATGTCACCGAAGGAGACCAGGGACCTCGGGCGGGCCGGTTGATACATGATGTTTCTAACATACATACTGTTTGGACCGGCCGCTTCATGCAAGGATGCACGGACCGTCGACCGCCGACAGGCGCCGAGCAAAGGAACCAGCATCGTGGACGATCTCGAAGGCAAGGTAGCCCTGGTGACCGGCGCCAGCCGTGGGGTCGGGGCAGCTACTGCGGTGGCCTTGGCCGAGGCCGGATGCGATGTGGCCTGCGCCGCCCGCGCCACCGAGTCCAATCCCCAGCGGACCTCGGGCACGATCGACGAGACCGTCCGGAGGATCGAGGCCGCCGGGCGCCGTGGCCTCGCCGTCCCCACCAACCTCGGGGTCGACGACGAGGTCGTGGCCATGGTCCGGACCACCCAGGAGCGGTTCGGGCGGCTCGACATCCTCATCAACAACGCTGCCATCACCTTCATCGGCGATCTCGACATCCCGCTCAAGCGCTACGACCTCATCATGCAGGTCAACCTGCGAGCGCCGCTCATCGCCATCAACGAGGCGGCACCGCTCATGCGCGCCCAGGGCGGCGGGGTGATCGTGAACGTGTCCTCGGTGGCGGCGCTCTACCCGCACCCCTCGCTGCTCGCATATGGCATCTCCAAGATCGGCCTGGAGCGGCTGACGGTGGACGCGGCGCGGCAACTGGCCCCGGCGAACATCGCCGTCAATTGCTTCCGCATCGACATTGCGGTGGCGTCCGAAGGGTTCGTGGCCAACACGCCCGGTGCCGACCACTCGAATTGGGAGCCTTCGGCGGTGGCCGCCGAGGGGATCGTGTGGATGGTGCGGCAACCACCCACCTACTCCGGACACCGCGAGAGCATGTACGCGCTGCGCCATCGCGAGGGGATCATGGCGACACGGATCGCCCACCCTCTCACCGAAGCACCTCCGACCGAATTGTTCGACGGGCTGGTGCCGCTGACCGACAGCTATTTCGAAGAGCCGTACCCCGACGACGACGGACCGAGAGGAGCCTGAGAGATGGCGAAGCTGACACCGGATGAGGAGAAGGCGGCGGAGGCGCGCACCGCCGGCCTCGTCAACGAGGAGCGGCTCGGCCGGTGGATGGACGAGCGCGGCCTGCCCGGCAAGGGTGAGGCGGTCTCGGTGCACTTCATCAGCGGCGGCGCATCGAACGAGATCTTCCTCATCACCCGGGGCGACTTCGAGGCGGTCCTCCGCCGGCCGCCGCGGGTGGTCCCCAAGGGCCGGAACGAGACGATGTTGCGCGAGTACCGGGTGCTCGAGGCGCTCAACGGCACCGACGTCCCCCACCCCGAGGCCTATGCCGCCTCCGACGACGACAGCATCATCGGTTCCAGCTTCTATCTCATGAGCCGGATCGACGGCTGGTCCCCCATGAACACAGACGGGTGGCCGGCACCCTTCGACACCGACCTCGAGGCGCGCCACGGTCTCGGGATCCAGCTGGTCGACGGGCCGGCGCGCCTGGCCCGCGTCGACTGGAGGGCACGCGGCCTCGAGGGCTTCGGCAAGCCCGACGGGTTCCACGACCGCCAGGTCGACCGCTGGCTGGCCCACCTCAACGCCATCCAGTTCCGCGAGCTGCCCGGTCTCGACGTGGCCTCCGACTGGTTGCGGCGCCACAAGCCCACCAATTGGGAGCCCGGCATCATCCACGGCGACTACCAGTTCGCCAACGCCATGTTCGACCACGGCGCGCCAGCCAAGCTGGCGGCCATGGTCGACTGGGAGATGTCGACCGTGGGCGATCCCCTCCTCGACCTCGGGTGGATCATGAACGGCTGGAAGGACCCCGACGAGGACCGGAGCTCGACTGGCTACGTCGACATGGCGGGCATGCCCAGCCGGGCCGAGATGCTCGAGCACTACGCCACTGTCAGCGGGCGCTCGGTGGACGAGATCGACTACTACGTGATCCTGGCCCGCTTCAAACTGGCCATCGTGCTGGAGGCCGGCTACGCCCGCGTGGTGGCCGGGACGGCGGACAACCCGGGCATGGCCGCCTACGAGTACGTCGTGCTGGACAACATGCGCGCCGCGGCCGAGCTGGCCCAGACGACGAAGCTCGGGCAGTAGCGGGAGCGGGCAGCAGCGTGAAGATCGGGATCTCGCTTGGGACGCTGCACCCCAGCCTGTGGGTCGAGGCGACGCGGGAGGCCGACCGCCTGGGTTACGAATCGGTCTGGATGCCCGAGCACCTGGTGATCCCGGTGACCCTGGCGGGCAGCCCCCACGCCGGTGACGAGCACCCCCCCATCCCGGCCAACGTGCCGGTCTTCGACGTCTTCTCGTACCTGGGCTTTTTGGCCGGGCAGACCGCGCAGATCCACTTCGGCACCCAGGTCTACAACATCGGGCTGCGCCATCCCTTCGTCGTGGCCCGCGCCGTGACCACCCTCGACGTGATCTCGGGAGGACGGGTGGAGTTCGGGATCGGCGCCAGCTGGCTCGCGGCGGAATGGGAGGCGATCGGCCTCGATTTCGGCACCCGGGGCCGACGGGTGGACGAGGCGATCGGCGTGTGCCAGAAGCTGTGGCGCGATGAGGTGGTGGAGCATCACGGGGAGTTCTTCGACTTCCCGCCCGTGATGTTCGAACCCAAACCGACCCACGCTCCGTGGCCTCCGCTCCACATCGGGGGGGACGGCCCCGCCGCGCTGCGCCGGGCGGCCACCGTCGGCGACGGCTGGATCCCCATGAACCACACTCTCGAGGAGATCCCCGCCGCCGCCCAGCGGATCGCCCAGCTCCAGTCGGACGCCGGGCGCGCTGGGAACGTGGAGATCACGCTCGGCGGCGGCGCCGACCTCGACGACCTACGCCGCCGCGCCGACATGGGCATCGGCCGGGCACTGGTCAAACCGTGGCGCTCGAGCAAGGACGCCCTCGAGAGCATGCGCCGCTTCGCCGACGGGGTCCTGCCGCACATCGTGGAGCACCCGGTCACCACACCGTCGGCCTGACCCAGCGGAAAAGCGAAAGCGACTCCTTCCCTTGGTAGGACCCGAGTCCGAGGTTGATGATCCTTCTCTCCGATCGTATTTTGCTCAGAGCAGCGTCCAAGATTACCTACAAGGCATGACCGACCAAAGACTTCCGGGGTCGCATTCGCTGACCCTCCCCGACGGCCCGGCCACTGAAAGAAGTACCGCTTTCCAATCACCGGACCGGGGTGCGGGGTTACCCCGAGCCTCGGCATTACAGACCGAGACGAGGCTCTCTGCCGAGAACTGCTTCGGAACGGCGAGAGGTGCCCACTCTGCGCGATCGATAACCAAGTGGGACGCGTGGCAGAAGTGCCCCAGGGTCCGGCAATGTACTGGGCTACCTGATCAGATGGGCGGCGGGCCCTCTTGGTTGGTAATCACCGCAGCTCTCTTCGCCAGCACCTTGCACAGGCAGAGCCCACCACTGTTGGCGCTACGACCGTCGCTCTCCGAACAGACGTGTGCCAACGCCGATAACGATCAGGCCGAAGGCGACCGAGGCGAGGACGGTAATAAGACTTGCAGTGGAACTCATTGTTACCTCCATCGATTCCGACTGTGACCCACCCAACCATTCCCACTAACCCCACCACTATCGAATTTGAACCTCCTTCCCCACCAAGTCAAGAGTGGGTTTTCAACTCCCAATGACGTGGCTGTCCGAACCGGCGATCCGGCCTCGCTGCTGTCCTTGGCCGCTACGACGAAGCGAATGCCTACTTCGCCCAGGCCTCCGAATTCAATGACCGGGTGGGTGCGAAGTCCTTCGCCGCCCGGACCAACCTCTCCTGGGGGAGGATGCTCGCCGAACGCGGTAGCCCGGGCGACGCCGAGAAGGCCCGGGCCCTGGTCACGAGGGCCCACACCGCCGCAATGGCCAACGGGTACGGGACCGTCGAGCGTCGAGCCACGGCCGCTCTCCAGAACCTCGGCTGACGACGAGACGATTGCGCCCACGCTATGTCCCATAACAATGACGATACGGACCTTCGGTGGCACTGTCCCACTCGTACCAGGGCACTCCAGGACCCTGCGACTGGCGGTTCATTTGAGCGGACAGGGGCGAAGCCACGCTAGACCTGAGGTGCTCCCACCTTCCGGCGGGCGAAGTACCAACGGCCGCGCTCGTAGATGACCTCGTCGGAGACCACGACGGGGGCACCGAAGACGGTCTGCTCCTGTGTGCTCTGTGGCGTCGCCACCAGGGCACGGCTCTCCTGGGTCCCATGGACGCCGTCGATGCGCACGACCGAGTCGGCGAGGATAACGCACGCGGGCCGGCGCGCCGAGGCGAACCAGCGCCCGAGTGCAGCGTGGCCTGAGATGGGGTCCTGCCCCGGCAGCTCGAGCACGCCTTCGACCACGAATGTCCCCAGCCACGTCACTTCGTCCCCCTCCTCGAGGGCACGGTGTTGACGAATGGACAGGTCCTGCACCGCGGCGCGCCCGGCCATTGCCTGCAGGGTGCGCTGCTCTTCGTACGACGACGACATCGGTTGCTTGCTCCTATCGGATTGGTTCGGGTCGGATCGATTCGGGTGTGGGCGGTGGTCGGCGTCAGTCCGGCATGCGCCCCATGGCGTCGCGACCACCGACCGGTGCTTCGCCGCCGGGCTGTTGGAGGTACAGGTGCATCCCCTTGATGAGCCCCTCGTCGTCGAGGCGGAAGACGATGGCCTCGGGGAGGTCCGTCATCACCCCTTTCACCTCGAGGTGCTCCACCAGCTCGGCGATCGCCGTGTCGCCGGCATACGCGACGTGCACGGGTTTGAGGGCGTAGCCCTCCTTGAGCGTGGGCACCACCCGGCGCAGGAACTCGATGTACCCCTCGGCGGAATCGATCACATCGCCGTACGGTCCGACGCGCTCGTACCCCGTCTTGGAGAAGCAGGTGGCCAGGCGGTCCCAGTCACGAGCGGCATAGAACTCTACGAAATCCTCAACAACGGCCATGTGGCCCTTCCTCTCTCCTGGCGGCATCTCATCTGCGTGCATCCGTCGGCTGCCCGAATCGCTGGCGCAAATCCGGCTTGCGCACCTTGCCGGCCGAGTTCAGCGGGAGCGCGTCCGTCACGACGACCGATGTCGGCTTTTTGTAGGAGGCCAGCCTCTCCTTGCACCAGGCGATGAGATCGGCCTCGCCCGGCGGGTCGTCGGGATCCACGGGCACGATCACGGCGCGCGGCGTCTCGCCCCACTTGGCATCCGGCAACCCGATCAACGCTGCGTCGACCACGCCGGGATGGGCGCGGAGCACCGCCTCCACCTCGGGGCAGTAGATGTTCTCGCCGCCCGAGATGATCATGTCGGTCTTGCGGTCGACCACGTAGAGGTACCCGTCCTCGTCCATGCGGCACAGGTCGCCCGAATGGAACCAGCCGTCGGCGAACGCGGCCTCGTTGGCCTCGGGCATATGCCAGTAGCCCTGCATGACGGTCGGGCCCCGGTAGACGATCTCCCCCACCTCGCCAACACCTACGTCCTTGCCGTCGTCGTCGACGACGCGCGCCTCCACGTTCATGATCGGCCGCCCCACGGACCCCCGCTTGCGGTCGGAGTCCTCGGCATGCAGCACGCACGTGACCGGGCTCATCTCGGTCTGGCCGAAGAAGCTGTAGATGGGAACCGCCGGCAGCACGTCCCCTATCTTCTTCAGGACCTCCACCGGCGTGTTGGCCGCACCCCAGGCGGCCCGGCGCAGGGCCAGCCGCGCCCCGCTGGCTCTCACCTGATTGCAGATGTCGTCCCACTGCATCCCGACGAAGACACAGCCGGTGACGCCGAAGCGCTCCATCTCTTCGACGGCCCGCGCGCTGTCGAAGTTGCCGCTCGGCACGATGACCGCGCTGCCGCCACCCATCAGGTAGGGCAGGATCCCGGTCAGGCCCCCGATATGGAAGAGCGGGAGGTTGCCGTACCAGACGTCGTCGTAGCCGACGATGCCCTGCGTCACCATGGAGTTGAGGGTGCTCATGAGCAGGTTGAAGTGACTGAGCACGGCACCCTTGGGCCTGCCGGTGGTGCCGGATGTGTACATGATCAGCGCCGCGTCTTCCTCGTCGACGGTCCCGTTCACCGGCGACTCATCGGGCGTCTCGACCAGATCGCGGTAGCGCTCCGCGCCGGCCACGGCAGCGGGCTCACCGAGCACCACCACGACGCGCACCGCGGGCGATGTCTCCCGCACCGCGGGCGATGTCTCCCGCACCGCGGCCACGAGCGGGGAAAGGCTCTCGTCGACGACGATCACCGAGGCGCCGCAGTCGCCGAGGATGAACCCCACCTCGTCGGCCACCAAGCGGAAGTTGACCGGTACCACGATCGCACCCAACCGCCAGCCGGCCAAGATCGTCTCCAACATCTCGATGCTGTTGGTCATGAGCACGGCGAGCCGGTCGCCGTGGTGCAGGCCGCGAACCGCCAGCGCGTTGGCCAAGCGGGTCACTCGGCGATCCACCTCGCCGAAGGTGCGGATCGTGTCGCCACTGATGTACGCGGTGCGCCCCGGGTACTTGCGCGCGATCCTGCTCAATTGCTCGCCGTGCGCCATGTTGCGCGCCGCCGCCATGCCGGCCGCAGGAGCTGCGCTCGTCATGGTGCGTCCAGCACGGAGGGGACCCTCATCGGCGGACGGCGTACCCCGCCGACTCACGGTCCCAGGCCGAAGGGGACACTCCCCGGGCCCGCAGCTCGTGCTTGAGCACCCGGCCCACCGCGTTCTTGGGCAGCTCGGTGGTGACCTCTATATAGCGCGGCACGGCGAAGTACGGCAGGTGGTCACAGCAGTAGTCCATGAACGGCTCGATTTCGATGCTCTGGCCCGCCTCGGCCACGAGATAGACCATGACGTCGTCCTCGCCGAGCTCGCTCGGCACCCCGACCGCGGCCACCTCGGCCACGGCGGGGTGGCGCAGGAGTGCCTGCTCGACCTCGAAAGACGAGATGTTCTCTCCCCGCCGGCGCATGGCGTCCTTCTTGCGGTCGGCGAAGTAGAAGTACCCGTCCTCGTCGAACCGCCCCATGTCCCCGGTGTGGAACCACAGGTTGCGGAATTGCTCCACCGTCTCGCGGTCACGGCCGTCGTAGCCCTCGAACATGACGTGGGAGCGGCGGGGACGGCAGACGATCTCCCCCACCTCACCCACCGGCACCCGCTCGTCCTGAGCGTCGACGATGAGCACGTCGAAGTCGGGATTGGGCCGCCCTGACGAGCCCGTGCGCTTCGCCTCGTCGATTCCCGCCACCACGAGCGGGAAGGCCTCGCTCATCCCGTAGCAGGTGACGATGTGGCAATCCCACCGCTCCTCCATGGCCTCGAAGCTCTCCCGCGGGACCGGTGCGGCGGAAATGAAGCGCAGCGGGAGCTCCCGGTCCCGGGGATCGGGCGGGAGGTTCCACAGCATGCTCAGCATGGCGCCGGCCAACGCGATGCCCGACGCCTCATAGCGGCGCACCCGGTCCCAAGTAGCCGAGACGCTGAACGTCGAGTCGAGGATTCCGGTCCCGCCCGCCAGCATGGGGCCGAGCACCGTCCCGACGGCACTCAGGTGGAAGAGCGGGAGGGGGCCGTGGACGACCTCACCGGGCTGGAGCTGCCAGAGGTCGATCATCGCCTGGGCGGCCCGGAGCAGGTACTGCTGCGTGGCGAGCACGCCCTTGGAGCGTCCCGTGGTCCCTGACGTCGAGAAGATGGCCCCCAGGGGGAAGGGGGGCAGCGCGGGGACCCCGGCGTCGAGGGACGAACCCCCGTCGCGCAACCGGGCGATCGGGAGGACCTCGAGGTGCGACGGCTTGCCAACCGCCCCGGTGGCGGGCTTGTCGTCGTCGCGCACCAGCACGGCGCACAGGGTCGGCACGTCGCCGGCGATGACGAAGACCCGGTCGGCCAGCGAGCGGTCGACGGCGACCATCTTCGTCTGACTGTCCTTGAGCTGGTTGGCCAGGAAGTCGCCCCGGTAGGCGGTGTTGATCGGGACGGCGACCGCGCCCAGGCGGCAGAGCCCCACCCATAGCGTCACCCATTCCGGCGAGGTGCCCATGAAGATGGCGACCCGATCGCCCGGCTCGATCCCGAGGCCGCGCAGCACGTTGGCCGCCGAGATCGAGCGCGCCGCCAGCTCGCTGTAGGTCAGGGGGACGTCGTCGATGACAAGCAGCGGCTGCGCGGGGCGCGCCGCCGCCTGGGCGTCGAGGACCCCCGGGATGGTGAGACCGTTACCTGGAGTCGGCTGCCACAGGGGCGCGGGTGACCCTCCGGTCACTTGCTCCCCGAAGCGTCCGCCTCGGCAAAGGTGTCGGCCGGGTAGAAGCGCCGGCACCAGCGCCGCAGGGAGGCGTAATTCTTCGCCTCCTCGACGGCGAACGAGGGCTTCTCCAAGTACTGCATGTGCTCCCAGGTGAAGAAGTCCTGCTTGATGATCTCCTGCTGGAGCTCGATCCAGCGCGCCGCCCTTCCGGTGGGGACGTCGCCCATGTCGCCGTCCTCGCGCCGGCACGCCATGGTGAACCAGTAGTCGGTGTACTCCTCGTCGACCGGGGTGTGCCCGGTGATCTGCACCGACGCCAGCACGTTCTCGGGAAAGCGCACGAAGCCGATGCCCAGTCCGAAGGTGTCATAGACGACTTCCCCGTCGACGGGACCGTTCGGTGTGAGCCACGTGGTCGGGCGTCCCCCGCCGTAGTTCACGTCAACGGTGGCGTGCAGGTGGTATTCGTGGAGCTCGAAGGACGTCGTCTCAGCCGGGCGGTCACCGTGGTGCACCGGGGCGATGTGATACGGGTCGGCTGCATTCTCCACGATCATCTGCGGGTGCACCTTCACCCGGTTGAGCATCCGCGAGTGCGGGTGGAGGGGGTAGTAGTCGCCGGTCTCGAGCTCGGGCACCTCGGGCAGGCTCCAGGTCGCCGCGGCGCCGTCGCGGTCGAACCACATGACCACCATGCCGCACCACTCGACCACCGGGTAAGTGCGGATGCGCACCGACTTCTTGCAGCCCTCCTTCGAGTACGGGATCAGCGAGTTGGTCCCGTCCGCCCGCCACTGCCAGGCGTGCCACGGGCACTTGACCTCGTCGCCCACCACTGTGCCGCCGACCCCGATGTGGCCGCCGAGGTGCTGGCAGTAGGCGTTGAGGACCGACACGGTGCCGGACTCGCCGCGGAAGCAGATCATCTCCCGGCCGAAGTAGTGCAGGGTCTTCATGGTCCCCGACGGCACGTCGGACGAGAAGGCCACGATGTACCAACCGGTGGGATAGCGGTAGGACGAGATGGACAGTGGTGCCTCGGTTGCGCCTTCGGGCTCGGCCGTGAGGGTCATAGCTGACTCCAATCGTTGCTCGGGGTGATCGACGTGGCTGCGGAGCTCAGTCCGGGGCCGCGAGGCCGCCGGCGCCACGAATTGCTCCAGGCTTTGGCTGGGCGCTGCTGGTGGTCACCGTCTGACCTCCCCCTGATCGTGGTCGCCGCGGGACTGGACAGTCTTATCTTAGATTGCAACATTAGGTCAAGCCTGAGACCGCGCCGGCGCGGGCCGGAGCGAGGGGTCGGACGAACCCGGCTCGGGGCGCGGCTCACGGGGCAGACCGAGCGCCCGCTCGCCCAAGATGTTGCGCTGGATCTCGTCCGTACCGCTGGCGATGCGCACCGAAGGCGCGGTGAGGAGGTGGAACTGCCAGCGCCCCGCCAGGCCGATCTGGGAGGGCGCGGTCAGCATGCCCGGGCCGAGCAACGACGCGGCCACGTTGCCTGAGCGGCGGAGGTGGTCGGCGAAGAACAAATTGAAGACGGAGGCGAGGGCGCCGACCGGCTCGCCGTTTCCGAGGCGGCTCTGGATCCGCAGGTCGAGGTAGTGCAGTATCTGCTCGCGTACGAAGGTCCCGGCGATGCCCTGGCGCACCAGCGGGTCGGTGGCCCGCCCGCGCGCGCGGGCGATCTGGCACAGCTCGGCAACGCCCGGCCACTCCTCCCCCACCAGGCCGCGCTCGCTGCCCAGCATGGTGTTGGCCACCGCCCACCCCCCGTCCACCTCGCCGAGGACGGCATCGTCGGGGATCTCGACGTCGGTCAAGAACACCTGGTTGAACTCAGCGGCACCGTTCATCTGCGGGATCGGCCGTATCTCGATGCCCGGCGTGCGCATGTCCACCAGGAAACAGGTCAGGCCATGGTGCTTGGGCCGGGCGGCATCGGACCGGGCGAGGAGGATGGCAAAGTCGGCGAAGCGGGCGTACGAGGTCCAGACCTTCTGGCCGTTGATCGTCCACCCGCCCGGACGGCGCCGGGCGGCGGTGGAGAGCCCCGCCAGGTCCGATCCCGCGCCAGGCTCGCTGAACATCTGGCACCAGACCTCCTCGCCCCGCAGCAGCGCCGGCAGGTGGGAGGCCTTCTGTGCATCCGTGCCGTGCACCATCAGCGTCGGCCCGACCATGCCTATCCCGACGTCGAAGGCTGCCGTCGACACCCCGTAGCGCGCCTGCTCACGCCGGAAGACCAGCTCGAACAGCGCGGATCGCCCCTGCCCACCGAAATCCACCGGCCAGGCCACGCCGGCCCAGCCCGCCTCGGAGAGCGTGGCCTGCCATCTCCGGCACCCGTCGACGAAGGGGCGCTCGCGTCCCACCGTGAAATCGCCAGCGCTCCCTGGGCGCGGCGCATGCGCGTCCAGCCACGCCACCGCCTCGGCCCGGAAGCGCACGAGGTCCTCTGATTCGTGTAGGTCCATCAGGCTTTCCCCCGCGGCGGTCGCGCACGACCACGGCGTCCTGTCTTCTTGAAGATTAGGAGCATAGGGGTGCCATTGCGCCTGGTCAAAAGGCTGACCCAGGACGCCGTACCGGGACACTGGCCATCCAACCTCCTAAAGTTTATAGTCACACTTTCGATCGGACAGGGGGCGTGGCATGCCGGATCTGGGTGGAAAGGTGGCGATCGTCACCGGGGCGGCGTCGGGCATCGGCAAGACCACGGCGGAGACGCTGGCCCGCCATGGAGCGGCGGTGGTCGTCGCCGGTCACTCCGAGAACGGGGCCGAGGAGGTAGCGGCAGAGATCAGGGCCCAAGGAGGCACGGCCATCGGGGTCGGCGTGGAGGTCACCGACGAGGAGCAGGTCAAGGCCATGATCGGCGCTGCCGTGACGGCGTACGGCGGCCTCGACTGCCTGCACAACAACGCGGCGGCCACCAAGATGCACAGGGACTCCGACGTCGTCAACGTGGCGACCGAGGTCTGGGACGAGACCATGGCGGTCAACCTGCGCGGGCCGTTCTTCGGCTGCAAGTACGCCATCCCCGAGATGCTCAAGCGCGGTGGAGGGGCCATCGTCAACACGTCCTCGGCGGCGGGGTTGAAGGCCGAGCGGATCCGCGTCTCCTACGGGGTCTCGAAGGCGGCCCTGCACGGATTGACGCGTCACGTGGCGAACGCCTACGGAAAGCAGAACGTGCGCTGCAATGCCATCGCCCTGGGCATGATCCTCACCGAGGCGGCCGAGAGGAACGTGGAGCCCAAGATGCTGGCCTATCTCGAAGAGCACAATGCGCTGGCGCGCCTCGGCAAGACGGCGGACGTGGCGGAGGTCGTGGCGTTCTTGTTCTCCGATGCGGCCTCGTTCATCACCGGTGAGGTCATCGCGGTCGACGGAGGGTTCACGTCGCACCTCCCGGCACTCGTGGACTGAGGGGAGCGCCATGGGGAATCTCGAAGGGCAGGTGGCCTTCATCACCGGGGGTGCGCGCGGCCAGGGCCGCTCCCACGCCCTGCGCCTGGCCACCGACGGGGCCGACATCGTGCTGGTCGACATCTGTCACAACATCGCCTCCAACAAGTACGACCTGGCGACGCCCGCAGACCTCCACGCCACCGCAGGCATGGTGGAGGCTCTCGACCGGCGGGCGGTGGAAATTCAGGCCGACGTGCGCGATTTCGCCGCCCTGGCGTCGGCATTGGACGGCGCCGTGGCGCAGCTGGGGCGCCTCGACATCGTGGTGGCCAACGCGGGCATCGCCCCTATGAGCTTCGACGATGACGCGCACCTCGGCGAACAGGCCTTCCGCGACGTCGTCGACGTCAACCTCGGGGGGGTCTGGAACACGTGCCGCGCCGCCCTCCCCCATCTCATCGCCGGCGGTCGCGGCGGGGCCATGGTCCTCACCAGCTCGACGGCCGGCATCAAGGGCTACACCGATTCGACCGGTGGGGCCATGGGCTACACGGCGGCCAAGCACGGCGTGGTGGGGATCATGCGCGCCCTGGCCAATGAGCTGGCGCCGCACAGCATCCGGGTCAATTCGATCCACCCAACCGGAGTCAACACCATGATGGCGGTGAACCCGTTCATGCAGGAGTGGATCACCGAGGATCCGCAACGAGGCACGCACATGGTCAATGCCCTCCCCGTCGAGCTGCTCGAGCCCGAAGACATCAGCAACGCCGTGGCCTTCTTGGTCTCGGATCAGGCGCGCTTCATCACCGGGGTCATGCTCCCCATCGACGCCGGCTTTTGCAACAAGTAGTGCGGGCGCGACCAGCCGGGCGGCGCCGATGAGCTCCCTCCTGCAAGGGATCCGGGTCGTGGAGTCGGCCATGCTCTTCAACGGCGACCGGCTGGGCGCCCTGCTGGGCGACCTCGGAGCCGACGTCGTGAAGGTGGAGAGCCCGGGTGGCGGCGACTACCTGCGGGACATGCTCGGGCAGGTGGCGCCCCACTTCAGCCCGGCGTTCCTGCAGGCCAACCGCCATAAGCGCAGTGTCACCATCGACCTCAAATCGGTCCCGGGCAAGGAGATCTTCTGGAAGCTGCTCGAGACCGCCGACGTCTTCGTGGACGGCAACGCGGCTGGAGCCTGCGAGAAGCTGGGCATCGACTACGCACAGCAGAGGGGGCACAACCCTGCGATCGTCTACTGCCACTACAGCGGCTTCGGCGCCACCGGGCCCTACAGCTCCATACCGACACACGGCCAGATGATGGACGCGCTCGCGGCCGCCCTTCCCGTCGAGCGCGGTCCCGACGGGATCCCGCGCCGGCGGCCACCCGGCTCGACCATGACATCGACCGAGTACGGCGGCGAGGGCCATGCCACCGGGGCCGCCTATGCCGCGTTCCACGTCGCCGCCGCCCTCGTCCAGCGGGCGCGCACGTCGCAGGGCTGCGAAATCGATGTGGCGTCGGCCGATGCCGTCATCGCCAACGCGTGGGTCGGCGCGACCTACAGCGTCAACGCGGCCCGCATCAGCGACCGCAGCTCCATCCCCCCCGACGAGCTCGGCCCCAAGTACGGCTTCTACGAGACGCAGGACGCGCGGTTCGTGCTCTTCTGCTGCATCGAGGCGAAGTTCTGGGAGCGCTTCTGCCGGGCGGCGGGGCGCGACGACCTGTGCGATCGCATCGACCGGTCGGGTCCGGTCGACTACGGCAGCGGTGATCCCCGACTGGCCACTGAGCTGGCCGGCGTGTTCCGCACGCGCTCGCGCCAGGCGTGGGTCGAGCTCGCCGCCCGGGAGCACCTCCCGCTCGGGCCGGCGCACTGCGACCCCTCCGAGCTGCTGGACGACCCGCACCTGGCGGCGCGGGAGATCTTCTACGAAGCCGAGCACCCCCACGCCGGGCCTTTCACCTACATCGGGCAGCCGGCCATGGTCCGCGGCGACCCCTTCCGCATCGAGCGGCATGCGCCAAAGCTGGGCGAGCACACCGACGAGATACTGGGCGAGCTCGGCTACGACCGCGCGCAGATCGCCGGGTACCGGCGCGACGGCGTGATCTGACGGGCGCGCCGGCGTCCGGCCGGTCACAACCTTGACAGTGTCGCCGGCGCACTCCTAGTCTCATCACAAAGATCTAAACAATGAAACGTGAGGATTTTCCGTTGGTGACGCTGCACGTTCCGGGCCCGAGGGCCCGGACCCACTCGCCGGAATGCTCTCGGGAGGTCGAGCCGTGTACGGAGTAGTCGGCGACCGGTTCGACATGATGCCCATCCCGCTCGTGGATGCCGCCACCACCTACTTCCCCGCCGGCGTTCTCGTCATCGGCGTCGAGGGTCGCCAGATCGACCCGGACACGGTGGCCGCCGAGCTGGGCCACTTGACCCCGGCCCAAGAAGCAGCCGTCAAGGCGCAGCAACCGGCGGACCTCGACGATTCGGGCCCGTCGGTGCACGTGATCGACGCGGCGACGGGAACCGAGCACCTCCGCTTCGACTGCTTCGACAATGGGCCGCACTACCACTATGTGATCCCCGACGAGGGCTACCAAATCGTGGTCACGATGGACCGCGCCGCCTGTGGCGATCCCATCGACTTCGCCGTCGGCTGCCTGCAGACACGCCTGCGCCCCATGCTGGCCGCGGCCGGGCGGGACGACCTGGCCCAACTGGTGGACGACGACCTGATCGCAGAAGTGATCCCCGCGGTGCACGAGCTGGCCCGCCAGCTCGCCGCGGTCTGAGCATGCCCCATCCGGAGGCATAACGGTGGCTGCACCCATCCGCCGCCCGCACGACTCGGTCGACTTCGAGGCCGTCGTGCGCCTGTACCCTCCGGCACCGGAGTTCTTCGAGTCCCGCTGGCTCGACGAGCCCGACCGCCTGGAGCAGCTGTCACTGGGTCGGCTCCGCACCGAACTCGAGCGGGCGGCGCACATCGGCTTCTACCGGCGCTTGTGGGCGGAGAGCGGGTTCGAACCACGGCGTGTCCGCTCGCTCGACGACGCGCCCAACATCCCGCGCTACACCGTCGACGACATCCGCGCCAGCATCGCGTTGGACCCGCCCTTCGGCGACTACCAGGGCCAGAGCGTGGCGGAGCGCCACAAGGAACCGGCCCGGCTCTTCTTCAGCGGAGGAACGACGGGGTCTTCGCGCCCCACCTTCTATACGCCGTGGGATCGCGAGGTCGGCGGCCTCCTCACCGCCCGGGCCTACTACCTTGCGGGTTTGCGCCCCGGGGATCTCGTCCTCAACTCCTGGGCCTACGGGATCCACCAGGGCGCTGCTTGCGCCGACGAGGCGCTCTACCGGTGGCTGGGGGCGACGCCGATCACGACGAGCTCGGGACAGGTCACGCCCACCATCCGCCAGCTCGAGATCGCGGCCGAGTACGGCGCGGCGTCCATTCTCACCATCGGCGATTACCTGCTGCACATGGCCCGCGTGGCCCACGAGGCCGGCCTCGACCCCAAGAAGGACTTCGCCATCCGCTGCTTCCCCGTCCCCACCGGCGGCCTGGGCGCGCAGATCGAAGAGGCGTGGGGGGCGCCGGCCTACGACAGCTACGGCTTTCACGAGGTGAACTACGTGGCCATCGAATGCCCCGCGCGCGGCGGTTTGCACGTGCTCGAAGACGCCTTCGTCGTCCATGTCGTCGACGTCGACACCGGGGAGCCCCTGCCCGATGGCGAGCAGGGGAACCTGGTGGTGCACTGCCTCTACAAGACCGGGAGCGCGCAGATCGGGTACAACACGCAGGACCTGGCGCGGCTCTACCCCCGCAGCCGCTGCGCCTGCGGCAGCTGGATGCGGAAGATGGACTACTTCGCCGGCCGCAGCGACAACATGATCAAGCTCCGGGGGACCAACGTCTGGCCCGAGGCGGTGGGCAAGGTGGCCACCGCCCATCCCGGGGTGGGTGCCGAGTACTTCGTGGTGGCCGAGACCGTCGACGCACGCGACGAGCTCACCGTGCGAGTGGAGTCGGAGCTGGCCGGCACCGACGCGGCGGGCCCGGTGAGCGAAGAGATCGCACAGGACCTGCGGGCCAAGCTCGGCGTCCGCATCCGGACCGAAGTCGTCGCCGTGGGCGAGCTCGACGGCGCCACCGGGAGGCTCACCTTGAGCAAGCCGAAGAGATTCGAGGACCGACGTGACCGCAATTGACGTGAAACCGGCCGGATTCGCAATCAAGCCGTTTCCTGCCGGGTGGTTCGTCGTGGGCTACTCCGACGAGCTCGCGGTGGGCGACGTGCGCCCGCTCGAGTATTTCGGCACCAAGCTCATCTGCTACCGCGGCGAGAGTGGGATCGTCCATCTACGCGATGCGTTCTGCCCGCACCTGGGCGCACACATCGGCTACGGCGGGCGCGTCGAAGGGGACAACGTCGTCTGCCCCTTCCACGGCTGGACCTACGGCGCCGACGGCGTCAACGTGCGGATCCCCTACGCCGGCCGGCCGAACCGGCAGGCCCGGCTGCGCTGCTGGCCGGCGCGCGAGTCCGGAGGGATGATCCTGGCCTGGCATCATCCCGACGGCACCGATCCGACGTGGGAGATGGGCGACATCGCCGAGCTGTCGGACTCCGATTTCGTGCCCCCCACCCGTACCGACTTCGAGATCCATGTGCACCCCCAGGAGGTGTTCGAGAATTCGGTCGACCTGGCCCACTTCCTCACCGTGCACCAGGCCGCCCGAATGCCCGAGGTCAGCGTGGAGATCGACGGGCCCAGGCTCACCGCCACGACCACCAAGCAGCTGTTGAAGAGCAACAAGGGCTACTTCGAGGGCGCGGTGAGCTCGGACCTGTGGGGGCTCGGCATCGACGTGGCCCGCATCACGGGCGTGGTGGACACGGTCGCCGTGCTCGCGCTCACCCCGATAGAGGAGCAGCGGGTGCACGCCCGCTTTTTAGTGACAGCCCGTATGGGCGGCGCCGGGTGCGCGCAGGACGCGGACGCGGCGCGGGTGCTGGCGCAGAAGGCGAAGGACCGGGTGATTAAGGAATTCGAAACCGACCTCGTGATATGGGAGCACAAGCGCTACGAGCCGCGCCCCCGGCTCACCGCCGGCGAACAATTGATCACGCGCTTTCGCCGGTGGGCTCAGCAGTTCTACTAACCCGGCTGTGCTCCAACCCGCACCGGACCGAGGGCCTCCTAGCCGGCAATGTACTGGGCGACCCTGGAGTCACCGCAACAGGGCATCTCGAACCATGTAGACGAGCTCGCCACGTTCATCGGTGACGCTGTGATCCCGGTGAAATCCGTTCTTTTCCAGGACCCGGAAGGAGGGTGCATTCCAGCTCCGGACGGTAGCCCAGAGTCGCCTCCTTCCGGTCGTAAAGGCGGCTCGAGCGACGGCACCAACAGCTTCAGTGGCGTAGCCATGTCCATGAAATCGAAGGAGGAGTTCATAGGCGATTTCTGGTTCATCGAAGGTAGCTCGACCGACGATCAATCCGCAGTAACCGATTGGATCGCCTTCGATTCGCCTTCGAATGGTCAACAGGCCGAAGCCGAGCGCCCGTGCGGTCTCGTTCTGCTCGACAAGGCGTTGCTCCGCCTCATCGATGGTCATCGTCGTGCCTCCCTCGTGCTCACCGAGGAGCTGGAGGTTCCACCCAGCGTCGTCTCGTGCGCGCAGTCGCATGGCCAGTCGCTCCGTATCGAAGGAGAAAGGCATCGCGCCGTAGCGGTCACCCACTACGACCGTCCACAACTGGGATCAGCGATGGAATGCACCACCTGCGAGGCTAACTGGATCCCGCGGAAATCTCATCAATTGGCGTGTCCGATGGTGGTGTCGAGATGAGCCGTCTCCCGAGCCGGTTGCGTCATTGTCAATGTACGGGGCGACCTCCCGACACCTTTCGCTTCAGACGAGTTCCAGAAGGTAATCCGAGATGATCTTGACCGGGTTGAAGGGGGTGTCGAGATCTCTAGCGGTCTCCCACATCTGAATTCGTTCGATCTGACGAAACAGCGCCGTGTCTGGGTCGGGTCGGTAGCTGTTGGGAGCCCCGTCCGAAACTGCAGTCCGTTGTCGGATAAACAATCGTTGGATCTCGCCATCGAAGATCAAGTGATCAGGAGGAGGGATCGTCGGATACCACCCGCCTTGCAGCTCCGATTTGAGAGACAGAACTGTGCCAGGCGGCCACTGAACGGATGCGGTCAAGTTGACCTCTCCCGCGTCGAGAAACGATCCGGAGTCTTCGTCAGAACGCACTCTCGCCACGATGTCATAGCGCGGCCCTGCAACGGAAAGGGGATCTCCGATGAGTTCGAACCGCTGAGACGAATGTGGGCTCACCACTTCGGCACCGTGGAGGGATACCTCCAATACAGTTGACCAGCGATCCCCTTCGCCCAGCTCAAGCCCGTCGTCCCCGACAATCCAGGTCGCGAGGAGTATCCACATTTCCAAAGCCTTCCAGATATGTTCGGGTAATCCTTCTTAGCTGCGCTCGTAGCCGGCGAGCGGGGGCAGCCTCGTACTGGTCGTTGGCCGAACATTATGAGGCAGGGTGAGGAGTAGATTTCTCCGGGTGCCACTTTCGAAGCTACCGACGATTAACCGTCTGATGCTTGCGACTGTGACCTCCGTACCGATATGGCACCCCGAGCACGAAACCTTCACTCCGTTCCCGGTACATGCATGGGTCATCCGACATCCAGACGGGGCGATCTTGGTGGACACGGGTATTGGGTTAGACAATGGAGCGATTGACGGGTGGTATCACCCGCAGTCCACCTCGCTCACCGCTGCACTCGACGGCGCTGGGCTGGCCTCTTCCGAAATTTCCGCTGTAGTCATTTCCCATATGCATTTCGATCACTGTGGTCAGCAAAACACTCTGTCCGCTCCCACCTATGTCCAGGCGGTCGAGTTCGAGGCAGCGAAGGCACCTGGCTACACGGTTCCCGACTGGGCGGAAATCGCGAATGACCGGTTGCGGCTCGTCCACGGGGACGAGAAGATCGCCGATGGGATCCGTCTCCTTTCGACACCCGGTCACAGCCCGGGCCATCAATCAGTAGTGATTGAAGCCGGAGACGAACGAGTGGTGATCGCTGCACAGTGTGCCTACCGAGCGGAAGACTTACGTATCGGTCAACCCGCTTCCTCGAATCTCCATGACGAATCCTGGGCAAATGAGGCACTGAACTCCTTGCAACGCCTCAGGGCGCTCGCTCCCCTCACTGCCCACTTCAGCCATGACCCTGAGATCGTGGCCCTCACCTGACGACCCTTGCCCGGCGAACTATGACACGTCTTCCTATGCGTCCGAGTGCGCATAGCTCCCAGCGCTACGTGCCTATGGCGAATGAATACCGGAGGACCTCGCTGACAGCTTCGTAGCCCAAACGCCGGTAAATCGAATTCGATATCGGGTTTCCAAGGTCCGTATAGAGCATGCAGCGGTGACCTTCGCTCACGAGGTGTGCGGACAACTGACCAACGCAGGCACTTGCGAATCCTCGCTGCCGGAGTTCTGGCGGGGTATAGACCGCAGCCACCCGCGCAACCCCCTCAGTGACGGTCGAATACGCGGCCATTGACACGGGTTGATCGAGATGCCAGAGCCAGAACTGTCCGGCTTCGACTCGAGCAGCCAGGACGTGTGATGTGATGCTTGGCATCCCCTCCGACTGGAAGTCGCTTGTCCACCGTGCGAGGAGATCAATATCATCGCCGTTGGCGGGACGAAGCATCCCGGCATTGACCTCGGGAAGTTGAAGGCTTCTCAGTTCGTAGATGCGCTGTCCTTGTTGTGGAGTAGCGGCCGACTTGGTCACCTCGGTCCAGTGGCCTGCAAATCGGGCAGCTGTTCCCACTTCGCCATTCACCCCGGGCAAAGTGATCTTGGCGTTGGCGATCGCTTCCACGGCGGCACGAATGGCCGCATCGCTCATCGGCGTTAGCGTGGCGAGAAAGTCCAAGGGGGACTGGAACACGACTCCGATGACCTGGTCACCTTCGGACACGATCCAATAGCGACCGGGCGTCGGATCAGCGATGCGCTGTTCGAGCAGCGTCAGGATGAGGTTGTGCTCGATCGGTCGCTCTCGCAGGAATTCATGCGAAATGGCGAGCGCGCTGACAGGGTCATCGAGTAGGCGCACTTCAGCGGCCATGAGACATCATGGCACCGTGGATGGATTGAAGCGGCAATCCCACCCTCCCGACGAATGGGGGCTAATGCCGCATATTGCAACTGATGCATATTCTCGATGGGCACGCACTCAGGCGTGCGTCCTGCATGTTTGCAGGCCTCGAGAGGGCGGAAGCGACTGGTTGATGGAGACCGCTTTAGCGCGTTGACGTGAGCATCCCCGAGTTTGATTGCATCTGATGATTGAATCCCGCGTTCACGACAATGCAGTGAGAGGGCGGCGATCTGCGGTTGCAGAGGTCTTAGTCCTGTCCGCCGGGTACCTCCGATTCAAGACAACTGCGGATCTTCTTCGACTGGAGCGCTGCTACGTCGGTCACTTCATCCCAGTTCGGATCATCGGCTTGGAAGGAGGCGGTCACAAAAGCTATGGGGCCGACGCTTCCGACAATCACCTTCTGTTTTTTCAGTCCCCCAGTTCCATCAATAACCCGTTCACAGGCCAATGCGCCAACCAGACCAGGGTTTTCCGGAACATCAATCTTCCATTCTCCGGCCGTGCCGTTGGATCCCATTCGTAACGGCAAGTTCGGAGCTGCCACCGCAGCATCTAATTCCGACGTGTATGGCAAGACCTGGAGAATCAGACGCCGCGACGACGAAATGTCATTGAATGTGCGCGCAGCCGTGACAGCTCCAGCGATCCACGCACGATGACCCTGTTCGCTTGGGAAACCGACAGCCCCCATACGCCAGGCAACCTCCCTGCCGGCGAACCATTCGCCAGCTGGCAGTTCCTCGGGCCCAAGCACCATTGCTACAGAGCGCCGCTTCGCCGGCCTGTAGAGGAGATGCGTCACCGCGAGCTCCAGTCTGCTCAGCTCGCTCACCATTATCAAGGGAAGCCGATAGTTCGCCTCGCTGGGCTGCACCGTCGTAGTTCAGTTCACCGAGGGGCGCTGTGTCCAGGTGTCCCACCAGTCATGCACGAGTCCCGTTCGGAGACACTCTTGGAAGATCAGTCGGATGTCAAGACACTGTTGACACTATGAGCGAGAGGTTCGCCGATTGGACAAGGAAATCAGCCTCGTCATGATGGGTCAACGAGGCTTCTCGCCGGTCTCCACAATCAGCAGGTCACACGCCACCCGTTGCGATACCTTCTTGGCAACCGGGCCTTGAAGGAAGCGAACGGCGGCATGCATGCCCTTTGACCCCACCACCAAGAGATCGGCGTTGTGCTCCACCGTCGCGTCGACTAGGGAGTTCGCAGGTTCACCCGCCACCACCAACGCGGTAACATTTGCAACCCCGGCGGCCCGAGCTTGATCACTGGCCTGCTGGACGATCGTTTCCGCAGCCGAGTGGGCCGCTCCCGCAAATCCGGCATCCAGCGCGATCCCTGCACTAGCCACACCGGCCGGGGCCCGATCGTTGTAAGCCGAAATGATGATCAGTTCGGCGGCCACTGCCTTGGCCAGACCGATGGCCTTCCGGAGCGCTCGACCCGCCGTATCTGATCCATCAGTTCCCACCACTATCTTGGTTGGGACTGCGCTTTCCTCTGCGACTTCGTCAATCATCGCCTGCCCTCTCTCGAATCCTCGGATTTACTCGCGTAGCCTTGCATGGCAGTATCACCCACTCGCCGCTCGAATGCGAGAGAGACGCTGGCGGCCACCGAAAGTCCCTGATTCGCACTGGGATCCCCGGAAACTCGTTTTATTGGACTCCACCTTGAGCGCTGGACTCTTTTGACGGTAGTGGATCTCCTCCGATTCCGCGGGCGGAATGTCGCCAGGGGAGGAGTGCAGCCGCTCGGTATAACGAATTACGAGGTATTGCTGAACGCTGCCCTAACGGATTCCGAACGTAATCGACGTTCGATTGCCTGCCCCAATGGTGCCGCAGGGTGGCACCCCAATCCAATGTACGGGGGCAGTCAGTGATTGCCGGAGTGTGGTTCGATCGCGTGAGGCCTCAGATGGAATAGCCGCCCCACCAAGAGTAGATGAACGCCGCTCGTTGCTGCTGCTCAGACCACTCGAACTTCGGCGAGCCGCTTGACCGCGTACTCGTCGTCCCAGCAGACGGCGGCTTCCCATGCGGCCGATGCTTGCGCGGCGATGTCGTGAGCGCCGTCGTCGAGACCGGCGGCGTTGTGGGGCAGCACCAGGTCGAGGTCGGGGACGTCGACGTGCGACTCGTCCCAGTCGATCAGCGTGACCCGATCCGCGGTCATGCGGACGTTGCCAGGGTTGTTGGCGTCGCCGTGGACGACGCATGTCTGACGTCCGGTGAGCCGCGCCCACGCTGCTCGGCATCGAGCTACGCCCTCGGTCGGCATCGCGCCGAGGTCGATCTTCGTCCCGGTCTCGGCGTGCAGGAGGTCGGTCGACGATCGCCAGCCCGGTCGCTGCGGCCAGCCCTGCGTCAACCGGTGCAGCTGGCGGAGCGTGTCGGCCACGCGACGCCAGTCGGCTCGCGTCTCGGGCGGTCCGCCTTCCACATAGGTCATCACCACCAGACCTTCGGCGAACAGCTGGCCGTCCGCCGTCGGGATCGGCAGCGGCACGGTCAGACCTTCACGGTCGAGGTGCTGGAGGAGCTCCGTCTCCCACGCGAGATCAGCGTCGCTCCTGGCACCGAGACGACCCACCGCCAGTTGCCCGTTAACGCGCACTTCCCACACGTCGTTGGCGACTCCGCCAGCGAGCTGCTCCATGCGAGCGACGTCGTCACCCCACTGTTTGAGTGCCTCCCATCCCACTGACCACATCTTCGCAGAGTTCCGAACATCGCTCGCTGGCTGACCGGGCCAGCCGATGGGGTCCTCACCTAACAACCACAGGCCCCCGCGCTCACCCATCCACACCCGGGTCAGGGGAGCCCAAGAAGTCGCCCCCAGGCCGGCGACTGGGATACCCCTGTTCAGGTCAGACGGGCTGCCGCATACTTGAGCAATGACTGCAGAACATGGCTGGGTGTCCAACACACCTGGCGACAACTCACATCTGTCCCCCGAGGTCCGAGCAGAGGTCGAGCGGCGCATCGAACGGCGTCAAGAAGAACGGGGTGCCCTCCTAGCGATCGTTGAAGTTCGGGTCTGCGAGAACGATGAGGAACCCCAAGTCTCGTTTCCGCAGGATGCACTGCTCGGAGTCGGTACCGATTCATCGATCATTTCGGGTGTTGTTGCCCGGGCCCGCGAGCAGCTGGCCCAATGGCGATAGAGCAACCACAGAACCTGGCGATATGGGGGGCACGTCATGTCGCATTCGATGGACACCTAGTGATAGTCCTCAAGCCATCGGCGAACAGACTCTTCAGCACGCACCAATCCTCCGCCCGGACCACTGACCCAGAACACTCTCCGAACTCTTCCGACGTCAGCCTTAGGTTGATGTCGTCGTTCGTCGGGCCACGGCTCTCGAGTCGCCCACACGATGTCGACCCACATCTTGTGATCGACGTCCAATGCGGTTCGTCCTGATTCGACATCGTTTACCCAGGAAGAGGGTACGTCGATGCGGGCGGCCAACTCTTCCACCGACAATCCAACCCGCTCTCGGCGACGCCTGAGATCCTGCCCCAACCTGATCGGCACTTGCGCTTCTTGGAGATCGCTCCTGTCTGGTTCGGTTCCGGGCCGCCTCGGCCATGACGAGTGCGCCGTCATACCTGCCTCGCGGGTCGTCGGGCGAGAACACCGCCATGGGGAAACCCGTGCGAGCGTCCTGGGGTGGAGGGCCTACCCCGGCCCACAAATATTCCGTGCCGTCCAGGTTGATGTGGATTCTGTCCGCTCCCCGATCCCGCCACCACTGCACTGCCTCGCTGGCATCGCCCAAATCAGGTCCAGGTTCAATGCGTTGCTCGCCCGGGATCTCACGGTGCCCGCCCCAGGAGGGCTTCAGCTCCTCCCCCGCATCGGCGTCGGTCCAGCCGTAGTCAAAGGTCAGAAATACTGCCCCGAAGGGCTCCTCGCTCACAGCCTCACGCTATTGATTTCGGGCGAATACGGATACCCCCATGGTACGAAGTGTCCAACCGACCCGGCGCACTGGACCACCCCACTGGAGAGTCCGGATGGTTTGCTATCGCTGCCTCAGGCGCAAGAACTGACCGACCGAATCCTCAACGTGATCGCTGGGGGTGACCAATAGGAACTTTCCACCTGCTTCCTCCGTCATGGGTCGAAAATAACGCTGAAGGGTGGTTCCCTCATCGTTGGAGGCGTCTTCGGTGACCAGCAGTGTGTCGATGCGAATGCCGTCCGACGCACATGCACGACCCTCAACTCTGGCTGCCTCAAGACTCTCGGGTATTGGCGGATAGCTAAAGAACGCTTGACCTGAGATGTGGTGCGCACTGGGCAAGCTGTACGTCACAAGAACAATCCGTGAACTTCCTGTGGTCCGACTGGCCGCTCGGGCTACGAGCAGAGCGTGTTGCAGGTTCGATCCGTAGACGTAATCAAAGTCAAACTCCAAAACGTCCTCGATGGATGCAGTATGAGCAACTTCGGCATATGTGATGAGCGTGGTCACTTTGGTGCCGAGCTGTCTTTCGATCTCGGAAACAATGAAACTCCTTGTTTCGTAGGCCCAGGGTTGGGCTGGCGGGAGCATCATTGAGCGATCCACAACGAGAGCAACACTCACCTTGGCATTATGACCCGTGTCGTTTCATTTGCACTGGCCACCAGCACGGCGGTAGAGGATACGCAGCGGCTCAGAAGTTCTTAGCAGCCGAGCACGTTCTCTATGCGCTTGGCCGAGGCAACCAGCTGGCTCGCTGTCGACGGGCTGATCGACCTGAAGAAGGTGAAGACCTCGACCTCAAAGACGAAGACCTTCAGCACGAAGCACGTCGCTTGGACGTGGTTGGCCGAAAGCAGCGACTGTGCCGCCGCCACCGTTCGTGAGAGGACGTTGTCGGGCCCGACCCCGGTGACGCTCTGATGGAGGTTCGCCAGCAGTGCGGGCGCCCCGATCTCGCTCACCAGGGCATACCCGGTGTCTGACTCGTTCCCCGAACTGAGACCAGTCGGCACGACCCCCGTCGGCAGCGAGACAGTGACTGGGGTGGTCTGCGCCAGCGTCTCCGTCCCGTTGCCGAGCTCGCCATCGGCGCCAAACCCCCAGGCGTAGAGGCTGCCGTCAGAGCCGATGGCGTA
>PKYA01000233.1 GCA_003133545.1 Acidimicrobiaceae bacterium
CTTAGCTCTGCCACGAGCTCTGCGACATCAAGTTGTGCAGGGTCGAGAAGAACCGCATCGGCTCGGTGAGTCCGCACGTATGTGATGGCCCGTTCGACCGTGTGCACGGTCGACACTTCATACCCTCCATAGCGCAAGGCGGCAACCTCCAATCGTCGCGCGCCCTGATCGAGATCCAGCAAGACGACATTCACCCCGGGATTCACCGTTCACTAATCCACGAACTCGTAGCACGGGTTGAGCAGGACAAGAGTGCCCTCATCCATCCACGGCGTTCCTTCAACACGCAGACAACACCCAGAAACCATGCCCGGGACTTCGGTCCGGCCGAGGAAGCGAAGGGTGATGGTGCCAGTCCCGTCACAGAGTTCGACATGGAACCGCACCCAAGGGCGAACGTACGCCGCGACAGCGACCACCTGTCCCGCTACCGTGATAGGTCTACGGGGCACTGCCGCCGAGATGGCGGTGGTGCTCATTTTTCCAGCTTGACCAGAGCCTCATTGAGCTGGAGAACGTCTATGTACGAAGTGCCTAGGAAACCGAGCTCGGTGCCCATGGTCTCCTGGCTGATCAAGTGCTTGAGCGCTGAGTCGGAGAGCCCGGTGGCCTTGGCCACCATCGGGATCTGCACCAGGGCGTCCACCTGGCTGATGTCGGGGTCGTACCCGCTTCCCGAGGTCGTGACCAAGTCCGGAGTGGGGTCGACACCACGGGCGTGCCAGTATGCAACCAGGATCTTGGTGTACTCCAACAACTCTGCCGAGCGCGGCCCCAGGTTGGTGGCCCCCGACTCTCCAGCGACGCCGTTGGCCACCAGGGGGTCGTCACCCGGGTGTCCGGCCGGGCTCGGGGTCTTCTTGTCGGTGTCCGCGTACGGTCCGAGATCGTCGGGGCGTCCCTGGAACACGCAGCTGCCCAGCGGGTGGCCCGGGCACTTGGTATCGGACCAGTTCTGGCCTATGAGCGTCGAGCCGTTGGGAGTGATCGACCCGTCGGCCTGGTGCTTGAAGAACAGCTGGGAGACACCAGTCCCGGCGTAGGCGAAGGCGAAGGTCAGCACCAGGATGACGAGGGCGAGAACCACCGATCGGCGGAGGTGGGTGAGCATCAGACGGTCTCCATCAGTAGGCGTGCAGCGCGACGAGAATGAGATCGATGAGTTTTATGAAGATGAACGGGACGACTACCCCACCGACACCGTATATCCAGACGTTGCGGCGCAGGATGGCCGCGGAACCGGCGGCGCGGAATTTCACACCCCGCAACGCCAGCGGGATCAGGGCCACGATGACCAGCGCGTTGAAGATGACCGCGGACAGGACGGCGCTCTGCGGGGTGTGCAGACGCAGAATGTTCAGGGGCCCAATCTGGGGGTAGGTCGCTACGAAGAGCGCAGGGATGATGGCGAAGTACTTGGCNNCCATGTTGCCGGCTTCCTTGGCCGCGGTGGTTCCCGTGTTCATGGCCACACCCACGTCGGCCTGAGCCAGGGCGGGAGCATCGTTCGTCCCGTCGCCGGTCATCGCGATCAGCTTCCCGCCCTCTTGTTCGGACTTGATCAAGGCAAGCTTCGCCTCGGGCGTGGCCTCGGCCAGGAAGTCGTCGACCCCGGCTTCCATGGCGATGGCGGCCGCAGTGAGGGGATTGTCACCGGTGATCATCACCGTGCGGATGCCCATGGAGCGCATCTCGGCGAACTTCTCCTGGATACCCTCCTTGACCACGTCCTTGAGCTCGATCACGCCGAGGATTGTGGGACCGTCGGCCACCACCAGGGGGGTGGACCCGGCCCGTGACACGCGATCGACGATCTCGTCGAGTCCGTCCGGCACCGTGCCGCCCTGCTCGGCGACCCAGCGCTTCACGGACTCGGCCGCCCCCTTGCGAATCTGGCGATCTCCGACGTCCAGGCCGGACATGCGGGTGGTGGCGGAGAACGGAACGAAGACGTGGTCACCCTCGAGTTGGCGCTCCCGGATATCGAAGCGTTCCTTGGCCAGCACCACGATGGAGCGGCCCTCAGGCGTCTCATCAGCCAACGAGGCCAGCTGGCCGACGTCGGCCACGTCCCGTTCGCTGTGTCCGCCGGCCGGGTAGAACTGGGACGCCATCCGGTTGCCCATTGTGATGGTTCCCGTCTTGTCCAACAGCAGGGTCTGCACGTCGCCGGCGGCCTCCACCGCACGGCCGCTCATGGCCAGGACATTCTTCTGGACCAGCCGGTCCATGCCCGCGATGCCGATAGCCGAGAGCAGGGCGCCGATGGTGGTCGGGATCAGGCACACCAGGAGCGAGACCAGGATGACAACGGAGACTGCGCCACCGGCATAGTGACCGAACGTCTGAAGGGACACGACCACGGGGATGAAGATGATGGTGAGCACGGCCAAAAGGATCGTCAGGGCGATCTCATTGGGCGTCTTCTGCCGGTTGGCCCCCTCGACCAAGGTGATCATCCGGTCCAGGAACGTCTGCCCCCGCTCGGCGGTGATGCGGACCACGATCCGGTCGGACAGGACCTTGGTCCCGCCGGTGACAGCCGAACGGTCACCCCCCGATTCGCGGATGACCGGGGCCGACTCGCCGGTGATGGCCGACTCGTCGACCGAGGCGATGCCCTCGACGATCTCCCCGTCCGACGGGATGAGGTCGTTGGCCTCGCAGACGACCATGTCCCCCTTGGCCAGTTCGGCCGCGGGCACGAGCGTCTCCGTCCCGTCGGCGTTGAGACGCCGGGCCTCTGTCTCCGAGCGCATCTTGCGGAGAGTGTCGGCTTGCGCCTTGCCCCGTCCCTCGGCCATCGCTTCGGCGAAGTTGGCGAAGATCACCGTCAGGAACAGCCAGATGGTGATGGACCAAGTGAACGTCCCAGGGTGGGCGATGGCCTCAATGAACGTGATGATCGAGCCCACCAGCACGGTGAACATGACCGGATTGCGGATCTGCACCGCCGGGTTCAGCTTGGTGATCGAATCGATCAGTGCCTGGCGGAGGATCTCACGGTCGAAGAGGCTGCGGGCCTCGGCGACGCCGTGAGCCTGAGTTCCCGGCTTGGGCTCGCCTGATTGGGTGGTCGTCATTGTCATTAGAAGAACTTTCCGTGGCTGAGCTCCTCGACGATCGGGCCGAGCGAGACTGCGGGGAAGAAGGTGAGACCACCGATGATCACGATGACACCGATGGTGAGGCCGACGAACATGGTGTTGTCAGTCTTGAAGGTACCGAGCGACACGGGGACCACATTCTTGGCGGCCAACACACCCCCGAGAGCGAGGGCCGGGATCATGATGCCGTAGCGGCCGATCATCATGTCGACCCACCCGACGACGTTGTAGAACGCAGTGTTACCGGTGAGACCACCGAAGGCCGAGCCGTTGTTGTTCCCCTGTGAGGTCAGCCCATAGAGGATCTCGGTGAACCCGTGGGGGCCGGCGTTTTCGGGGCCAACAGTGCCGGCGTGGATCGAAACGGCGATGGCAGTAAAGACGAGCACGATCAACGGCATGACGAGGGCCCCGAGACCCGCGAGTTTGACCTCCGTCGCTTGGATCTTTTTCCCCAGGTACTCCGGCGTTCGCCCGATCATGAGGCCGCCGATGAACACGGCGATGATGGCGTAGATGAGGATGGTGTAGAGACCACTTCCGGTGCCACCCGGCGTCACCTCGCCGAGCATCATCCCGGTGAGCAGTCCCAAGCCACCGATAGGGGTGAACGAATCGTAGGAGCCATCGGCCGAACCGGTTGAGGTGTTGGTCGAGGCCACCCCGAACACCGCCGTGGTGGTGTCGCCGAAGCGCACCTCCTTTCCCTCGGTGTTCCCTACGTTGGCGTGCACGCCGGCAGTGGCCACGGCGGGGTTCTGCTGGTGTTCGGCGACGGCGGTGAAGGTCACCCACGTTCCGAAGATGATCACCATGGCGGCCAGGAGGGCGGCGCCATGGCGGATGCTCCCGACCATCTTGCCGAAGGTGTAGGTGAGGGCGAATGGGATAGCGAGCAGCAGGTAGATCGACAACCAATTGGTCAGGCCGGTCGGGTTCTCAAATGTCGTCGCCGAGTTCTGGTTGAGGAACCCACCGCCGTTGTTGCCCAGTTGCTTGATGGCCTCCATGAAACCGATCGGGCCCCGCGCGATCGTCTGCGTGACGCCGTTCAAATAGTCGTGGATGCTGACGGTCCCCGCGAGGGTCTGCACCGCGCCCTGGCCCACGAAGATGATCCCGAATACAAACGCAATGGGAAAAAAGATATAGAGGACGGCGCGGGTCATGTCGACCCAGAANNGTCGTCTCGCCGCCGTAGTTCTGCCAGTTGGTGTTGGTGACGAAGGAGCCGGCGGTGTTGAAGCTCAACGCCGGGGAAACGGCCCCCAGGTGCTGCGGGTTGAGCGGGAGGGACCCCTGTATCCGGATGATCAGATACGTCACTGCCATGGCGATCGTCGTGAAGATGACCAATGAGGCGGCGTAGCGCTTCCAGTTCTGCTCCTGTTTCGGACTGGTTCCCAGCAGCCGGTAGACCGGTCGCTCGGCCCAGGCCAGGTAGTGCACCCGGCCGTCGAACACGGCGGCCATGTAGGACCCGAGGAAGCGCCAGGTCAGGCCGAGCGCGATGACCAGGGTGATGAGGGTCCAGGTGAGAGCCACGTCAGAATTTTTCGGGCTTGAACATGGCGAAGCCCAGGTAAAAGAACATCACTATGGATACGGCGAGAAGGACGCCCTGGACCCAGGTCATACCCGGTCCAGCACCCAAATGAGTCCGAGCATCGCAAGAGCGAAGCCAAGGAAACCCAGAACTGCGAGAAAGTCAGCCATGGGGTCAACTATCGATGTCGCTTTATCAACGCGAAATGAATAGAAGGGTGATTCGCATTAATACCGTGTGAACGACGCATCAATGCACGCAGCTTCTCACCGACCATCCATGGAGCTCGTTCATCATCTTTTATGTGGAAACAGAAATGTGTTAACAGCCTCTTAACGCATTCCTCCATCACAATGCATAGTGATGGAGGTGCGGTGATGTGGGATCGCCTGCTGTTGGCAATGGATCAGTACGAGTCGGGACAGACCGCTCTGGAATTCACCGCTGGCTTAGCCGCCGCGATGGGCACCACCGTAAGAGTGATCCACGTGCGCGAATTGTCGGGTACGGCGCGGGTCCCTCCGTTGGAAACTCCCGCCGAAGCTGGCGCTCTCGTTGACCAAGCGGTCTTCTCGTTGCGACTCGCCGGCATTGGCGCAGAAGGCCGCGCATGCTCGTTGCCCGAAGACCAAGTGGCTCGTCGCATCGTAGACGAGTCCCTTTACTGGATGTGTGACGCGATCGTGCTTGGAACCCGCCGTCTGCGCGGCATCAATCGACTTTCCGGTCGAGGAGTGAGAGACCGCATACTCCGGTTATCGCCGTTGCCGTGGTTCGCCGCACCAACGCCGCCTTGTAACGGGATTTATGGCTCCCGCCGGTTGAGATCTATGCCACAGGACAACAGGGCGCCTCGGAGTTCGTTTCGAACAAACGATTAGTGGCGTGGCGCAGCTCGCATGATCGGCCCGTTGGTTACGGCCCAAATGGTGTCGATCGTGCGAGCTGCGTTACCGATACACACTCGCCGGTAGTGACCTTTGTCGTATTCCTTATGGTCGGTGAAGGCATCGTCGGGTGAGCGGCAGTCATAAATCCGAGTGTCGATGTTGGGGCCAGCCTGAGCCGAGAGCGGATCTTCGAAGTTGCAGCCCCTCGAAGAGGGCCCTGGTCACTCTTTATGAGTTCAGGGCGAACAAATTGGCACCGCACTAGGAGACTGATGATTTATTCGCAATCGGCCAAGGCCCTGTTTTCCACAGTCCTCCACGATTGCTGTAGAGGCCATAAGAACGCCCGGGATGATGAATATGACCACGTTTGAGCGGGGTGGCAGACGTGCCGCCGCTTAAATCAACAGTCTCCTAGA
>PKYA01000206.1 GCA_003133545.1 Acidimicrobiaceae bacterium
GGGGCGGCATCACTGCCGGCGGCTGTGCCGCCCCGTACCCAACGGGTGTGTCCTCAGTGTTCAGCTGGGGTGAGGCACCGAGTAAGCCCTACTTGATGGCGCCCACATTCCGATCCATAGGGCTGAGACCGGGTGGACGTCGCTACCTAGGCAGCGAGCGCGAGCTGAGGCTCGGCGTTTGTTTTTGGTTCCGGCTCTTTAACGTGGTTCCGGAGACCACGGCTCGCTTCTCCTATATCAACGACCAGAGTCGAAGCCAATCACCCCCGTATGGGTCTCCAGCTGGCCGGTTGGTCAGCCCGCCTATTGTACTGGGCTTTCCTCCTGGCCCCTCACGCCCCTCCCCACCTATTGATCTCCTTGGTGGCCCGGGCCGCCTCCCGCTCGGCGTCGCGGGACGCGATCAGATTGCGCTTGTCGTAGAGCCGACGACCCTTGGCCAGGGCAATCTGCACCTTGGCCCGGCCGTCCTTGAAGTACAGCGAGACCGGGATCAAGGTGAGCGACTGCTGCTGGGTCTTGCCCAGGAGCTCGTCGATCTGGCTCCGGTGCAGGAGTAGCTTGCGTTTGCGATCGGGGTCGTGGGCCCCGAAGCCGGTGGCGAACTGCCACGGTGGGATGTGCATTTGGAAGAGCCACATCTCGCCGTCGTCCACCCGGGCGTAGGCCTCGCTCAGTTGGGCCTTTCCCTCGCGCAGCGACTTGACCTCTGAGCCCTGCAGCACGATCCCGGCCTCGAGCGTCTCGATGAACTCGTACTCCCGCCGGGCGCGGCGATTGGTGGCGACCGTGCGGTCGCTCCCTCGTTCCTCGCGGGCGGCTGCCCGCTTGGCGATCTGTTTCTTCGCCCTGGCCATAGGGGCCGAGGGTAGCGTGACTCCCGTGCTGCGCCTGTCCCGGGAGATCTACATGGAGATGACCGGGCACGCGCTCCGCGGTCTGCCCGAGGAAGCCTGCGGCCTTCTCGTGGGTACCTACGGAGGGGAGGAAGTGGTCCGCTTCTTCCCCACCGAGAACGCCGTGGCCTCGGCCCTCATCTACGAAATCGACCCCAGGGAGATGCTCGGGGTGGACCGGGAGGCCCAGGCGATCGGGGCCGACATCATGGGGGTGTTCCACTCGCACACCCATAGCGACGCCTATCCCTCGCCCACCGACGTGGCGCAGGCCCTCGATCCGGGATGGCACTACGTCCTGGTCTCCCTGCGCGACACCCATCCGGTCCTCCGCAGCTATTCGGTGGTCGACGGCGTCATCGGGGAGGAGCCCGTGATCGTGACCGGTCTCGAATAGGGCCAGGAGCGGCGGAGCCGCCATCCCCGCCGCCCCGTTAGAATCCCAACCAGATCAGTCAACAATCAAGATCAGCCGACAAATCGCCGGAGCCGCTGGGCGAAGGGCGATGACCCGATGAGGAGGCCCCGTGGCCGTCGAAGTCCGCCTACCCACCGTCCTGCGCACCCATGCCGGGGGGGCGTCCGTCGTGAGCGTCGACGGGGCGACCGTCGGGGAGGTACTGGCCAAGTTGGGGGCGGAGTACCCGGGCATGGCCGGTCAGGTGGTGCAACCGGACGGATCCCTGCACAAGTTCGTCAACATCTACCTGAACGACGACGACGTGCGCTACCTGGACGGGGTGGACACCCCGGTGCCCGACGGGTCGGAGATCTCGATCCTGCCGGCCGTGGCCGGAGGCTGAATGACGCTCTACCGGTCCGTGCTGGACCTCATCGGGGAGACGCCTCTGGTGGAGATCAGCGCGCTGAGCCCCAATCCCTCGGCGCGCCTGTTCATCAAACTCGAGGGCCAGAACCCCGGAGGCTCGGTGAAGGACCGGGTCGCCCTCTCGCTGGTCGAGCAGGCGGAGCGGGACGGCCGCTTGGTGCCGGGCAAGCCGGACCAGATCCTCATGGAGCCCTCGTCGGGCAACACCGGCATCGGGCTGGCCCTGGTCTGCCGGGTCAAGGGCTATCACCTCAAGGTCGTGATGCCCACCAACGTGTCGGTCGAGCGGCGCCAGCTTCTCGAGCTCTGGGGTGCCGAAATCATCGAGTCGCCGGGGACTGAGGGGTCGAATGGCGCCGTGCGCATGGCGCAGCGCCTGGCGGGCGAAAATCCCGAGTGGGTCTTCTTGTACCAGTACGGCAATCCGGCCAATCCCAAGGCGCACTACGAGGGGACCGGGCCTGAGATCTTCCGTGACTGCCCGGGGGTGACACACTTCGTCGCCGGCCTGGGCACGTCGGGGACCCTCTTGGGGGTGGGCCGCTTCCTCAAGGAGAAAGTGGGCGATGCCGTGCAGATCTGGGCCGTCGAGCCGCCCTCGGGTGAAGTGGTCGACGGCCTGCGCAATCTCGATGACGGCTACATCCCACCGATCTTCGAGGAGCTTGGCGGCGCCGAGCTGCTGGACCGAAAGACCGTGGTGCGGCCCCGGGAATCGATCGAATGGACCCGTCGCCTGACGGATGTGGGCATCTTCGCGGGCATCTCGACGGGAGCCGCAGTGGCCGGAGCGATCAGGTGCGCCGTCTCCCTCAAGGAGGGGGAGGAGGCGTCCATCGTGGTGGTGTCCGCTGACGGCGGGTGGAAGTACCTGTCCACGGGCGCATGGACCGGCGACCTCGATGAAGTCGTCGAGCGGGCGAAGTCCATCATCTATTTCTGACGGGCAAAGCACGTGGGGTCGGCGTGCCCTCAATGGACGTGCGGCGCTGGGTTCGCCAGTATGTGGCATGCCCGCACCCCTCACCCTGGAATGGTTCGGTACCAGTACCTTCCGCCTGCGCGTCGACGGGCTGACGATCTGGTTGGACACGTTTGTCGACCGCATCGCGGCGGCGCCGCAAGTGGGGCTCTCGGTGCGCGACATCGACGAGGCCGATTTCATCTTCATCAGCCACTGCCATTTCGACCACATTCTGGGCGCCAACATCGTCGCGCTGAACACCGGCGCCCACGTGGTCGGCTCCTACGAGGCGCTGCGGCTGATGAACGGGGCCGGCGTGCCGCTCGCGCAGCAATGGCCGGTGTCGGGGGGAGAGGTCGTCGACTGCGGGAACGGGGTCACCGTCAGCGTGTACCCAGGGATCCACTCGTGCCTCTTCGCCAAGAACGATCCCGATTCCGGAGGTTGTTGCGTAGGTGACCTCGGCGTTTCGCTGCAGCAGCGGCGGGCGATCATGGACCCGCTGTTCGCCCACATGCGCGACGCCGGCGCCTGGGCCCCGGACCTCTACGAGTACATGGTGCACCCGATCGGCCCCGTCTCAGACCATGACGGGGGGCAACTCATCTACCTGATCGAAACGCCCTACGGCTCCATCTTGTGGAGCGCCAGCTCGGGCTGCTGGACGCCGATCCTGCGCGAGCTGCGCCCTGACGTCGCCCTGTTGGCGCTGGCCGGGCGGCCCAACGTCAACGGCGAGCCGTTCCAGGGGTCCATGGCTGAGTTCATCGTGCGCCAGGTCGAGGTGCTCCATCCCGACAAGGTGATCTTCTGCCACCACGACGCCTTCCTCCCGCCGTACATGAACGGCATGAATGTGGACGCCGCGGCGGAGGCGCTGCGCACCCGCACCCCGTGGACGGAGCTGGTGACGATGAGCTACGGCCAGCCGGTTGCCCTCTTCGACGGGAGGTGACGACGCCTCCCGCGTCGTGGTGGCCGGGTGGGTGCCTGGGGGTGGGCGTCTAAGCCTCGATCCACCGCC
>PKYA01000221.1 GCA_003133545.1 Acidimicrobiaceae bacterium
ACGGATCCAAGTCGGCGCTGTTCACCGCTGCAATCCAACTCCCGCCCGGCGAGCCGGAAGAAGCCGCAGATCATCTGGCTGACGTGCTCAAGGTCCGCGCCGCCGCATTGCCCCCCGAGATGCGGGCCCTGGTCCGGTCCATGTTGACCGTGCCGGAGGCTTCCGCAGCCGTCCGGCTCCATCTCGACGAGCGAATCGGCAATCTGGCCGCAGGTATCGGCGGCCCGGACGCCGAGCTGCGAGCCGCCATCGCCGTGAGCAGCATCCTCGGCCTCACGGTGGCCCGCCACTTCCTCCAGTTGCGCGCCGTGTCGAGCGCTTCCGACGACGACCTCGTCCGGGTGGCTAGCCGAGCCCTCACCGCCGGTCTGGGAGCAGAACGTTCGCGCTAGTACCCCTCGCGGCCGGCAACCTTCCCGCGCCCGGATGATGCTTGACTTCCAACACCCTAAAGTCCCGCTGTCCTCCTCAACACGCAGGCGGCCACCGAATCCTCCTTGAAGCAGCGTGCCGCAGCGACAGCACAGACATCGCGGCCAGTCACCGTCCGGCGACCGGGACGCTGAATAGAAAGTGGCGCAAGCGGGATCCGAGCCCTCCGGCACCTGCCGGGCCGTGGGGTCCCTCGCGAGGTTTGAAAGAGAGTCATTTGGCCACCCATCAGCGGAGGGAGGGGAATTTGAACATCGGCCAGCATCAGCGCCGCGATCAGACGGGCTCGGAAACGCATTGCCGGAGGTCGGGATTGGAGTGGCCGCAGAAGTCCCATCTTTGAGTAGGCGATCTCAAAACGTCCTCCCCGAACTCGACGTCGAGAAGGTCAAACGCTGGTGCCGTGACCGCGTTCCCGCCAAGTTCGCCGACCAGGTCCGTCTCGAGGTCACCACACGGGGCAAGTCCATTTTCATCCACGAGTGCAGACCTGTCTGGAGGGGGGCCCGGTGAGTGGACCAAGATGGCCATCGCCCAGATCCGCTACGAGGGCGACGGCACCTGGACCCTCTACTTCGGCGAGCGCTACGGCAAGTGGACGATGTACTTCGACCTCGACACCAACCAGCCCATCAATGCGATCCTCGATGAGATCGGCATGGACCCCACCGGCATCTTCTGGGGCTGAATCTCGTCCGGGTGATCCCGACGGTTCTACGCGCCTACCATCACGTCAGACCGAGGATCGATTCTCCACCACTCGGCGGGACGTCATCGGCTCTGCATTGAGCAGTTCCGAAACGAAGGAGAACTTGTCAGCGAATAAGGATCCATACCCGGGCCAACAACTCCAATGGGCGGTGAACCGATATCAGAATCACTTCGATCGGCTCAAGTTCTGCGCCGTGTGCGGTGGCACGAGCTGACCGAAGAGATGGCTCCGGCCCCCGGCGAGGGGTTCCGACATGTGACAAAAGGCCCGTGCGGAGGGCGCGAATTTCAGTATACTCAATGCGGTGATTCGCTCCTGGGGGGACCCGTGTGACGGACGGCGCGAGCAGATTGCGGGGACGGCACCGGGCCCGTGAACACGTACGCCGAATTCCTCCTGCTTGGTCTCGGCAACGGCGGAGTTTTTGCCGCTCTGGCCGTGGCGCTCGTCGTCACCTACCGCTCGTCGGGGGTGCTGAATTTCGCCACCGGCGCACGCTATGAGTCACCGTCACCGGTCCAAGCCCGCTACGTGGCGTCTGATGTAGAGCACCACGGCCAGAACGTTCCGGCTGGCAGCATCATGCTGGCCCTCACCGCGTCGGCCAACCGCGACGAGCGTCGCTTTCCCGACCCCGACCGCTTCGACATCCACCGCAACATCGGTCACCACGTCGCATTCGGCTATGGCATCCACTTCTGCCTCGGCGCTGCGCTGGCTCGCCTTGAGGGGCGCGTTGCCCTCGACGAGGTGCTCCAGCGCTTCCCGAGTTGGGAGATCGACTGGGACAAGGCCGAGCCGGCTCACACCTCCACGGTTCGCGGTTGGGAGAAACTCCCCGTCTGGATCTGACGGGCTGCGCGCGCCAAGCAAGTGTGTGACGACATGGCATAAGCCGTTTGGGCCAGTGCCGGGCTGGACCACGAGTCAGTCGACAACTACGACCCATGCACATCCAAAGATGAGGAGGTATGTCTGCCTCAGACATTGCCTCCTTCAGCTAAAGGTGGAGGCATATGTCCACCCCGTCATCATCAGTCCAGGCAATGGGCCAGACGAGTCTGACGGATCGCTCACCGAGATACCTTCGCCATTCGGCATACCCGCAACTTCGCCGATCCGCTGCTGAATGACGTGAGTCAGTTCGTGGGCGATTCTGTGTTCACTCTCCGGTGTACGGGACGAATAGGCATTTCGAGCAAACACGATTTCGTTTCCCACGGTGTACGTTTCAGCTTTCAGGGCTGCGGCCGAGTCCGCCGCCTTGGCATCGGTATGGATCCGCACATCCGAGAAATCGGCGCCCAGCCGTAGAGACATACCGGCCTGGATGGCCGGATCGAGCGGGATTTTGGATCAACGGTGTACAAGCCGTCACTCCTCGTCATTCCCGTCGCCAACTGAGGCATCCGACCGCGTGTCTTAATCTCTTTTGGTTGAGCGTTGCCGAGGCAGAACAGTTGAGCCCAGATCGAAGGCCAGCGTGACCAGCTCGAATGGCCGGAGCTCGAGCTCGACAGTGCCGTCGTGGCCGACGAGCGGGGACACAGCGCGCTCGAGGAGATCAGTGCGGGCCACCGACATGAAGGGACGGTGCAGCGTCACGCGCACGGGACCTCGGGAGCCCCACACCTCGCACAGGCGGACCACCACGGCATCGGAACGGTCGGCCCACTTGACCGCCTCCACACTCACCCCCGGCCGATCGACGGAGACCACTCGGCCGTCACCCTGACCGGCGAGCAGCGAGAGGGGAAGGTTGAAGTGCTCGGCCTCGGCGATGACCCCGGCGTCCCGCAGGTCACCCTCGTGGGGGACCAGCGCGTACGCGAAGTGGTGGGAGCCCTGGTCCGCCTCGGGGTCGGGAAAGCCCGGAGCGCGGAGGAGCGAGAGCCGGATGGTATGCCCGAGGATGTCGTAGCCGTATTTGGACTCGTTGAGCAAGGCCACCCCGTAGCCGGACTCACTCAGATCCGCCCACCGGTGGCCGCACACCTCGAAGCGCGCCTCGTCCCAACTGGTGTTGGTGATGGTCGGCCGTTCGAGATGGCCATGCTGGATCTCGAAGGTCGCACGCGTGGAGCGGACGGAGACCGGGAAAGCCACCTTCAAGAACCGGTGCCGCTCGTGCCACTCCACCTCGGTATGGAACTCAAGCCGCCGCGTCCCGGCGGTCAGGCGCATGGTCTGGGTGATGGTCGATGCCCCGAAGGAGCGAATGAACCTGACCGCGCCTCGAAGCGGATGGCGCTCCACCACCTCAATCGAGTCCACGGCTACCAGGTCGGTGACCTGGTCGAGATAGGTGCGGTCGACGTCCCAGGCGTCGAAAGCGCGCGGATGGTCGTCATGGAGCTGGAACAGGTTGCCCCGCTCATCGTCGGCCAGCACCTGACGGCCCGGGACGAGATCCCGCACCGACGTCAGCAGGCCGTCACCGTCCCACTCCACCCGAAGGAGTCCGTTGTCCAGCCAGCCCTCGCCGATGGCCACCTGCTCTCTGCCGCCGAGCGATCGGTCGGGCGACACCGTCGACCAGCCGCACGCTGGTGCCGACACCAGGGCCAGCGAACCATCGGCCAGCTCGACCACCTCGGTCCGGTCGGTGGACGACGGGTTGAACGCCACCAGGCCCACTGCCCCATCTCCCCCGGCTACGACAGTCTGGGCCTCGGTCATGACCGAGCCAGCTATGGCGAGCACCTCGGCCTGTTCACGCGCGGTGTCCTCGTAGACCCAGTGGATGCTGGACCCGGGGAGGATGTCGTGGAACTGGTGGAGCAGCAGAAGTTTCCACGCCCGGTCGAGGTCGGAGCGCCGGTCGAGGGACGCCGCCACCGACCACAGCTCGGCAGCCCGGAGCGATTCTTCGGCGCGGCGGTTGGCTGCCTTGACCTCGGCGTGCGTCGTCAGTGTGGCCCGGTGGGCTTCGAGGTAGAGCTCACCGACCCAAACGGGGAGGTCGTTGGCCTCCTGGCCCAACCGATTCAGGAATTTCCCGACGGTGCCGATCTCCGACCGGGGCAGGCCATCGAGATCGGCCATACGGCGGAAGCGCTCCACCATGGTGTGGTTCGGGCCACCACCGCCGTCGCCGTAGCCGAAGGGGTAGAGGTTGAGGGCCGTGCCATCGGGCCTCAGTCCCCGGTCCTGACCAGCGGCCACCTCACCGGCGGAGAACTCGCCGTTGTAGGTGTTGGCCGGAGGGAAGTGGGCCAGCAGGCGGCTGCCGTCATGACCCTCCCACCAAAATGAGGTGTGCGGAAAGAGGTTCGTGTCGTTCCAGGACATCTTCTGGGTGATGAGGGAAGTAACGCCGGCCTCGCGGGCGATCTGGGGCAGAGCGGCCGAGTAGCCGAAGACGTCCGGAATCCATAGTTCGTGCGTTTCGACCCCGAACTCTTCGGCGAAGAATCGCTTGCCGTACACCAACTGGCGCACCAGGGATTCGCCCGAGGGGACGTTGGTGTCCGGCTCGACCCACATACCTCCGACCGGTTCCCACCTTCCCGATCGGACCTGTTTCACGATCTGATCGAACAGCTCGGGGTAGCTGTCCTTCATCCATTGGTACTGCACCGCCTGGCTGCACACGAAATGGTGCTCGGGATAGCGCTCGAGGAGGCGCAGTTGGTTCGAGAAGGTCCTTGCGCACTTGCGTCTGGTCTCACGCAGCGGCCACAGCCAGGCGCAGTCGATATGCGCGTGGCCCACTGCCACCACGGTGTTGGCCGACGACGTGGGACGTTCGAGGAGCGGAGCCAGCACGTCCCGGGCCGCAAAGACCGAGGCGGAGACGTTCTCAGGGTCGATGATGCCCTGTGCCTTGTCCAGCGCGAGGACGGTCTCCTCGGACCGGTCGGGATCCAGCGCAGCCAGTTCGCTCAGGATTCGCATGTCGAGGAAGAGTCCTTCGACGGACCGATCGGCGATGGCCAACTCGGCCGTCTCTAGGGTATAGAGCGGCGCCCCCCGGTAGTCGGGCAGGAGCAGGGGCCAGTCGGCCAAGGTCCACGGCGGGATCGGATTCGCAGCCGCCTCGACGAAAAACTCGACCGGCTCGCCCCCCTGAGCTTCGAGGGTGAGCACGAACTCGCGATGCTGGTGGTGCAGTCCCTGGACGGGCCGGAGCCCGGTGTCCCAGATCTGGCCCTCGGCGGTAAAGCCGACCAACTGGTCGCCTCCGAGGTGGATGAGGGCCACTGCTTCCGCCCCGGCCCACGAATCCGGTATAGATCCCTGGAACCGGAACCACGTGGTGTCCCATCTTCCTCCCCAGGTGTCGCCGACTTCGAACGCGGTGAACTGTCGCCTAACGGCTTCGGCGGCGGGGATCGGCTCGCCGTGCAGATGGTGGGCCGACACCTCCAATGGAGCGCGCTGCCCGTAGATCGCCGGGCGGACCACGGTCTTCAAGAACTGACGGAGCGAGCCGGGATCGTGAGCCATCGGCCCCAAGTCTGGCAGCAGTGACGGGATCCCACCCAACGATGCGACAACCGGCGGCTGGTCGGTGCGTTAATGGTGACGTCGATGAATTGGACGAGCCCTCCCCGACTGTCCATCCATTCGGCGCCATTGGCCGATACCTGATGGACATCCCACATGAAAATGGGCACAATGGATCATCAACGACACGCGCATCGCTGAATACCGTCCAGACACCCGTATCCTGCTCCCATTGAGGACTGTTACAGCGGCCTGCAATGGCTCGCCGAACATGCCGGTGAGCTCGGGGTCGACACAGCGCGCATCGCGGTGATGGGTGCCGGTGGCGGCCTGGGGGCCGCCGTCGCCCTGTTGGCCAGGGACCAGAGTGGCCCGGCCCTGTCGCGCCAGATCTTGATCTACCCGATGCTCGACGACCGCAACACCGAACCCGACCCCGACCCCGAGATCGTTCCCTTGCCGTCTGGAGCTACGACGACAACATCACCGGCTGGGGGTGCATTGCTGGGCGACGCCAGTGCCGATGTCCCGGCGTACGCCGCACCGGCTCGCGCCGCCGATCTATCGGACCTGCCCCCGTGCTACCTCGAGGTGAGCCAGCTCGATACCTTACGCGACGAGGATCTCACCTATGCCAACGTCTCAGCGAAGCCGGCGTGACCGTCGAATTCCATCTCCGCCCTGGCGTGCCTCACGAGTTCGAGACCTACGCCCACGCTACCGAGATCGCTCGCCGCTCCGTCGCCGATCGGCTTCGTGTGCTGAGCACGATTTAGAGTAACCGCACCCAATCAGACGACATGTAACCAAAGTGAGGAGCACACCATGACAGAGCCAGAGGCCAGATCACCTGAGCTTGACGCAGTACCCGATCCAGTGCCACGCCATTCGCAGCTATCGCAGGCGATCTCACGATCTTGCCATCCGTCGAAATAGCTGGGGTACCGAGGCATCAGTGTCCACCTCTCATGGCCTGCCAACGCGCCAAGCGAGCCTCCCCGTGCTGGGCTCTTAGCAACTGTAGAACTGGACTTTGATGTCGCTCTCCCGCAGCTTCTTCTCAAGCTCGCCTGACGCCTCACCGGTGTAGCGAGCTTCCAACAGATCGAGTACGTCATCCCCAGTGCGACCTCCCAGGAGCGTCACCACTTTGGGCACGTCCTCGGCCCTGATGGTCTTGAACCACTCGTACTCACCGTCGTCACCGACAGGAGTGGTCTTCGGCCCCAGATCCTGACCGTCGATGTGCAGGTTCCGCTGGTCGTCCAGGTACGCCCAGAGGAATCGAGAGTCGGGGCCATCGCGTTCCTGTCGAAGTTGGACCTTCCGTCCATTACTCATTGCCGCTCCTGTCTCACAAAGGCGCGAGGGCCACCCTATTCGTGTGCCTATCAACTGCGGAACTCGGGGTTGTGGAACACGAACTGAGTACCCCGTCGGGGACCAGTATCCCTTCTGCACTGGCAACGCCAATGCGAGTCAGGGCATGGTCCTCTTTGAGGATCCACAGTGCCCTTACTGTCGACAGTTTGAAGAGGTCAACGGACCTCTGATCACGGCCGCTTTGGAAGCTGGTGAACTATCCGTCGAATATCGCATGCGCTGCTTCCTAGGCCCAGAGTCGGTGAGAGCAGACAACGCTCTGGCTCTAGCCGCAGAGGCTGGTCGCTTTAATGAACTCCGCAAAGCGCTCTTTGCAACACAGCCACCTGAGGGAACTGGAGGTTTCACGACCGAGGACCTTTTGCGTCTCGGTGCACGAGTGGGACTGACCGGCTCGGACTTCGTCTCGGGTGTGCGAAAGGCCCGATATGAGAAGTGGGTGCTGAGGCGAGAGGCGGTTTACCAAGCACAGGATCCGCAAGGAACTCCAGCTGCGTGGCTAAACGGCAATCCGATCGATTCGAGGGTGCTATTCGACAGCTCGGAGTTCGAGAGGCGTCTTCGCGTCTAAGGAGCGTCGCGGCAACAAGGGGGAAATGCCTCCTTAGCGCCGTCACCCGGTGGGCCGTTTGCTCCTGGTTGGTGATGAGTCCGGTCCGGCTCACCTCAGGGCTCAAGAATCGCTCAACGTTCGGACATGGCTCATCAGCTCTTGTTGAATATTCCGCATTAGGGCCCGCGCGCCCTCATCGTCTTGATCTTCTTGGGCGGCCGCCAGGTGAACCGAAAGCCCCTCAAGATGATCAAGGATGGTTCGGCGAACCTCTTCGTCTGTGGGGTTTCCCGGCCAGAGGTTAAGAGGAGTTCTGCCGGCGACGCTCGGTATGCTCCCTAGAGGCGATGTGCCAAGTTCCTCGTCTTCCAGCATCAGAAGGCTCGCCCAGCTTCGTAAGTCCTCGAACAGCCGGTCGAGCTGCGCGTGCAGCTCGTGGTTCTGCGGCGGGACCTTCCTGTATGCCTGCTTGACGTCCTGGACCACGTCGAGGACCTCGCTCAAGACGCCATTCAGAGCGGCGATCGCATCGTGCGGTGGTGGCGGGCTGGTGGACGTACGGTCCCCTTTCACGAAAGAACGCGAGGTACTGGTGACCCGAGCTTACGCAGGTCGATCCGTCGCCCACAGCGGCTACTGATCGAAGCTTAATGGTGATGCCGGAGCATGCATTTTTCGACCGCACACTGAGCTCCTCGCCGGTGATCAATACCGATCCCTGATACACACGACGACAGAGTGAAGTCAGGTTCGACATCCTTTCGATTGTGGTCTTGATGAGCAGCGGGGACGTTCACGGCCAAAGCCCTAGTTGATCCAGACTGTCTTGGCGTTGCAAAACTCTTTGAGGCCGAGCTCAGAGAGCTCGCGCCCGAAGCCAGATCTCTTGATCCCCCCGAATGGCAGCTCGCAGGGAACGATTCTCTCGGCGCAGGTTGGTCAGCTCGGCCGCTCCTCGCTGGTCAGGCCGGGGCGTTCACCGTGGTCGATCTCGGCCTGTTTTACCCAGCTGCGCACGTTCGTCTCGGTCAGATCGAAGTCTTTGGCCACCTGGCCGATGCTGCGATCGCCGCGCTGGCACAACTCGACGATCTCAGCCTTGAACTCCGATGTGAACGACCGACGGGGGCGGGGCTTCTTCCTTTCCATGGTCTCCAATCCGCCCATCCTTTCTGGGGCTGTGCCCCTGATGGTGCATGTCGGTCAAAGCGGAGGAAGCCCGGGGGTAATTCGAGGAGCTCTGAATCAGGCCACATGATCGGCCACCGCGAGCATGTCCCTTCCAACAGGCTGAAGTCCCACCTGGCTACACAGGAGCCCAGTCGAAACCCGCTCGACGACACCCCATTCCCAGATAGAGCCAGCGTCGAGTCGGCAACGCTTGGCCAGCCAGCGAGACCTTTCCCTCGGATCACCTTGCAGAAGCTCGACTGGGTCCTCACGCATAAGCACACCCAAGTCGTACTCAGCCTCGGCCAAGAGGCCGTCGGGATCGACGAGCTTGAAGGCGTCCCCGGCCCGTAGCGCGTTCCACTGATGGACATCACCGTGGACGAGAACAGCGCGCTCGTCATCGTGGGCAGCGATGCGGATCTCGGCGCAAAGGAGTGCGTGCTCGACGGCTCGCTCCGAACATGGCCGGTCAAGTTCTTCCCAGGTCCTAGTGATGAAGTCCGCGAGGCGCCGGCCCTTCTGGGCGCCGGTAGGCAGGCCGCATTCAGGGGCCGGCCGCCATATCTGTTCAGCAGCAGTACAGAGGACTTCGTGACGTTGGCCAATCGGGAGCGCCATCTGACTGAGCGAGGGGCCAAGCCGCTCGAGAAGAAGTGCTCCCAACGCCTCGTCGTCCCTGAGAAACCGGGCACAGCCCTCGCCATGAGCGAACCGGAGAACTGTTATCTCGTGATGGGCGGCCTCGGTCGAACGAGGTACGACCAACTTGATCACGGCATCGGTGCCGTCTTCGAGTTTCGCTTCTGCAACAAAAGCTTCGGTGGAGTCCTCGAATGCTCGGCCAACGGTGATTGACCAGACTCTCTCCAGGTGTGTGACAAGTTCCCCGAGATCCTCGATCCATTGTTGGGCGCCAACGGAGAGTGCCTTGTTGCGCACAGCTTCTGGGAGTGCAACCACCGAAGCATTTTTGCATCTGGCGCACTGCAGGGTGCACCTGAATCATTGCGATTCGTGGGCGCACGAACTCGGGCGAGTCCGCGGCTTGCCGCCCCCACTCTCAGCATCCCGCATACCGATCCGCTACCGGTGATCCTCGGACCCGATCCACACTTTGATCATGTGTGCCGACAACCGTTGGACCTCAACACACTTGAACCAGAGACGCGCCACGACCCGCCTCGGTGATCCGGCGTGGGAGACGAGAGCAGCAGCCCCCTCGCGTTCCATGCTTGCTCATCGGCGTCTCTGCTAGGGCGCGGCGCGGTGCAGTCCCCACCTAGGGGGGCCGGGCCGGCCGCTGGCGGACCACGCCGACAGCCGCCTCATCCGCTCCTTCTCCGCTTCGGTCATGTTTCGATCAACTAGCCGATGCCCCACCGCCGCCGGGATGACGGCCCGCGCTGCATCTGCATCCAGGTCTCCAAGGAAGTTGCGGAGAAAGATCCTTCGCGCCACGGCCGCCAACGACCGCTCCAGGGAATTGCCTGGGGCGTCGGCCGTGGCGAAGAGCACCCAGGCGTCTGCCACATCGTACGCCGGGTCCCCGCGGGCAGCGTTGGCCCAGTCGATGACCACCGGTCCCTTCTTCGTCATGAGCACATTCAGCGGGTGCAGATCCCGGTGCAGGAGGCAGTCACCCCTCACGGCGGCCTCGGTGGTGAGCCAGTCCGGTGCCTCGATCTGGTGGAGCTGGATGTGCAACTGGGCCAGCAGGTGGCCGTAGGAGCCGATCCGTTGCGGGTGTGTCAACGCCGATTTGAGCATCGTCGGTCCAGCCAACCGGTCCATGACCAGGTATCCCTGGCCAGCGTCGTGGACCCCAGGCACGGGATAGCCGCGCTCGCCGACGAAGCGCATGATGTCGGCTTCGGCCACCAAGGAGCGGCCGTCCCGGGGCAGTCGGAGAACCCGGCCGGGACCATGTTCGTAGATTTCAGAGTCCCTGCCTTCGGCGAGCTTCGGTCCGATCGGCTCCACCGGCGCAGTCTCGCGCCCCTGGCTTGATGCGGCGGGGCGAGGAAGTCACCGGCGCCTTGGCCGCCCGCCTCGTTACAACGTGCCCGGGGGCGAATAACCCGCATCCCCCAAGACGGCCGCCCTGACACCATCGTCGTCGGAACCGGACTCGGCGCGTTGGACCGACGCCTACGGCGCTTGCCGTCATTACCTCACCAGGGGGCCGAGGGTCGCGCGAGCGGAACGACCCACGGCGACGTCAAGCAACCGCGCGAAGTCATTGGGTCATCACCGATCGCCGATCCCCGAATGGGCAGATTTTGTGCTCGACAGAGCTAACCAATTGGGTACCTCCAGGCACCACTAACTGTGGCAACGGACAATGATGTCGGGATAGTGACTGACGAGTCTCAGCACCGCAGGGCGGACGGACCTTTGATCGACGCTGCCCGTCTCGGCGACAAGGAGGCATTTGCTCAGCTCATCAATGCTCACCGTTCGGCAGCTGAGGGTCTGTGCAGTCGGCTGCTCCGAGACTCAGAAGCAAGCCGTGATGCCGTCCAGGAGGCGACGTTAGTTGCCTGGCTGAGCCTTCCCCAACTCATCCACACCGATCGGTTTGGGGCTTGGCTCTGCAGCATCGCCCTGAACAAGGCGCGTCAGATCCTTCGGACGACTTTGACGGCGGCGCGGGCGGCGGCGAACCTGGCAGACGGTGTTCGTCAGGTAGCAACCCCCGAGGAAATGGTTGAGTCTGAAGAAGTTCGTACTCGGATCCGTGCAGCGATAGATGGGCTCCCGCGGAGCCAACGCGAGACCGTCTATCTCTTCTACTTGGGCGGGCTCACCCATCGGGAAGCAGCCAAAGAGCTGGACATCACCGTCAACGCCCGCCTGTATCAGGCTCGTTCGAACCTAGGCCGCGTTCTGATCGACCTACAACCTAAGGAGGCACCCGTGACCACAACTTCCGGTACAGGATTTGTCGCGGTTCGCATCGCTGATGTCCGGATGAGCAAACGGGATACTTCGCCGCGGTTAGGCCTCATCCTGCTCAAGACAGCAGACGGCGAGCGCTACCTTCCCATATTCGTCGGCACTCCCGAAGCAAACATGCTCGCCCTTGGCCTGGAGAACGCAGAGATGCCTCGGCCCATGACATACCAATTCACGGCCGGCCTCGTTGAGGCATGCGGTGCTCGGATAGACGAGGTACGGATCACGAGCCTGGTCGGAATGACATATCTCGCCACCGTAATTGCCCAGACGCCGATCGGGACGGCCGAGGTCGATGCCAGGCCGAGCGACGCTCTGAATTTGGCCGTCCTTGTTCAAGCCTCGATCACCGTCGAGTCCTCAATGCTTCGGAGTAGCGACGAGCTCCGCGAGATCGGGAGCGCGGAACAACGAGATCAGCTCGGTGACCTACTGGACCGAACAGAGATCGTCCATGAGATTCGTGATCGTGGTGAGCAGACGAGGCAATTCATCGACCAGCTGGTGCCCAAGGGTGCACGGAGTGAGGCGCCGGAAACCCCCTCTTGAGCGCGCCTTTGCCTGGCGATACGCCAAGCCAGCACAGATTGAGGGAAATCGCGCGGCACCAAGGTTGGTCGATGCTGGTCAACCAGCTGTCCGTATAGCGATCCGCGAACGAGGCACGTCGGGGGCATGTCGTATGGGCAGATCGCCGACCACCTAAAGTCGCTCTTGGGGGTCGGCGAACTAGCCAACGAGGGTTTTTGGCGCGAGGGTTGAACGTTCTCGCCGTCTCGGGGTCGACACGGGGTTTGTCCTTTGCATCAGCGAGCCCAACCCCAAAGGGTGCTAGCACGAGGTGAGCACGTGTTGCTGCCCACCTCGACGGCTTCGGTTTTGGTGACCAGACTTCAAGTGAGCTTCCCCTGCTCCAGCCGGTACGTCCTGAAAGGCCATTGGCGAAATGAGTCAGTTGCTCGGTGTCGCCTGGTACCGGTTCCGTGCCACCTTCGGGCGCCGCTGGGCCGGCTACCTGACGGTGGCCGTCCTGGTCGGATTGCTGGGTGGCGTGGCCATGGGGGCGGTGGCAGCCGGCCGGCGCACGCAATCGGCCTTTGTTACGTACTTGGCCAGCACCAACCCGTCGGAACTGAGAATGTTCACGGGCGCCTACAACCCGGCCGTCGGCTCCGACGTCGGCTACGGCCCGGCCTTCATCAAGGCGATCGCCCATCTGCCCCACGTGACCCACGTCGAGAGCGCGGCCCTGCTCAACGTGGTGCTGTACCTCGGGCCCCACGGCGCTCCGGGGCCGAACATCCCCCCCCGCCGCCGGTGACCCCGACAATCTGGACACCATCGGCAGCATCGACGGCCTCTACTTCGACGAGGACCGGGTCACCGTCACGCAGGGCCGGATGCCTGATCCGCAGCGGGCCGACGAGGTCCTGGTGCAGGCATCCCAGGCCGACGGGCTCCCCGTCGGGCAGGTCTTCTCCCTCGGCGTGTACACCAATGCCGCCGAAGCCCAACCTGGGTTCAGCACCGCCAGCACGCCCTACCGGCGCCTCAACGCCAAGATCGTGGGATTCGGGGTGTCCAACGATGCCGTCGTGGCCGACGCGACCGACGCCGGTGGGTCATTCGATGCCCTCTTCACCCCGGCGTTCACCCGGCCGTTTCTCGACTGTTGCACCAAGGCCACCGACACCGCCATGCAGGTAAGCGGCGGCAGCCGGGGCGTGGCCGAGGTGGAGGCCGAGGCGACGAGCCTCTTTGACCGCTATGGGGGTGCTGGCCCTCTCAACTTCTACGTCACGTCGGTCACCGAGGCCAAGGCCGAGCGGGCCATCAGGCCCGAAGCCATCGCCCTCGGCGTGTTCGGGTTTATCGCCGGCCTGGCCACACTGCTCATCGCCGGCCAGGCCATCGGCCGCCAACTCCGCCTCCGGGCCGACGACCTCCCGGTGCTGCGGGCGCTCGGGACAAGCCCTTCCATGATCGCCGCTGAAGGTCTGATCGGCCTCGGGGTCAGCGTGGTCGTCGGGGCCCTGCTGGCCGTCGCCGTCGCCATCGGGCTTTCCCCATTGGCGCCCATCGGCGTGGTGCGACCGGTCTATCCCGACCCGGGGGTCGCCTTCGACTGGACGGTGCTTGGCCTGGGGTTGGTCTTCCTGGCCGTCGCCCTGGGTGGGTTCGCCATCGCGGCGGCCCGCCGACAGAGCCCGCACCGCGCCGCCCAGCGCCAGCAGCGGGCCGGCACACGCGGACCTGGCCTGGCTCATAGGGCGGCCACCTCGGGTCTCCCGGCCCCGGCGGTGGTGGGCATCGGCTTCGCGGTCAACCCCGGGGTCGCTGGGAGCAGCGTACCGGTGCGCTCGGCCATTCTCGGCGTCTCGCTGGCCGTCGTCGTGCTCACCGCCACGCTGGTGTTCGGCTCCAGCCTCCATACCCTGGTCTCGCGCCCCGCACTCTACGGATGGAACTGGAGCTTCGAGCTTGTCGCCGGGGGAGGCTCCTCGGACATCCCGCAACGACAGGTGACCCAGCTGCTCCAGCACGACCCAGACGTAGATGCCTGGGCCGGCGTCTACTTCGACACCCTGGACCTCGACGATGTCCAGGTACCCGTCCTCGGAGCAACCCCGGGCGCTCCGGTGGCGCCCCCGATCCTGTCCGGGCACCCTTTCGACGCGCCGGACGAAGTCGTGCTCGGAGCCCGCACGCTGGCCCAGTTGCACAAGCACCTCGGCGACACGGTCCTTGTGAGCAGCGGGGGGACCGCGCCGACCCGTCTGCGGATCGTGGGCACGGCGGCGATGCCGGCCATCGGGAGCAACGGCACGCATCTCGAGATGGGTACCGGAGCCCTGCTCTCTTCCACCCTCATCCCGTCCATTGACCGCAACCCACTCGATGCGCCCGTGACGGGACCGAACGCGATCTTTGTGCGTCTCCGGCGCGGGGCTTCAGCCGGCACGCTGCATCAGATCGCCGACGAAATGAGCAACACCTCCGACGGTGGGGTCGACGTGGTGCCCGTGCAGCGACCGGCGGAGATCATCAACTACCGCTCCTTGGGAACCACCCCGGCGCTGCTCGGCGGTGCTCTGGCCGTAGGCGCCGCGTCCGCCTTCGGGTTGACCCTGATCTCTTCGGTCCGGCGTCGTCGTCGTGAAGTGGCGCTGCTCAAGACGCTCGGCTTCACCAGGCGTCAACTGGCCGCCGTCGTCGCCTGGCAATCGAGCGTCGCCGTCGCCATCGGGGTCGCGGTGGGCGTGCCCGTGGGCATCGTCTTCGGGCGCTGGTTGTGGGATCTCTTCGCCCAGAACATCGACGTCGTGCCGGCACCAACCGTCCCGACAGCCTCGATCGTTCTCATCTCCCTGGGTGCGCTCGTCCTCGCCAATCTTGTCGCGGCTGTACCCGGACTCATCGCGGCGCGTACAAAGACAGCATCGCTTCTACGGGCCGAATGACGCGCATCACTACCTACTGCTCCTCCATGAGAGGTCGTTCCTTGGAGCTTGGTCATCCAATAGATATCGCGCGTCACGCCGGCGCGCCGCGCGTAGGTGCTGTCCCGCAAACCGAACGTGTTGCGGTCCATGTCCAAGCGACACCGGTAGCACCGACTACTCACCGCAAGCCGATCCTCTGCGGGACACTGCGGGCTCGCCCAGCAGTGTTCAGTGGATGAGCGATTTTGCTACGCCCCGAACTTATGGGCGTGTTGATAACTGTCTACAACTCAGGCGCAGAGGGCAAAATGAAACCAATGAGCGCCGGTCAGTTATCGACAGTTATGCCGACACCAGAGCTAAATGCGCTCCCAGCCGAGTTGAAGGCTTCAGACACCAGGACGTAGGAACCGTCGGGGACCGTGGTGGTGTTCCAGGCGCACAACCATCCGAAGCGCGTCGGCTTGGCGGTGCAGATCACCGGCGCCGAAAAGCCGTACGTGCCTCCGAAGAGCAGGAACTTCAAACTGGTGGCGTTCGAGGCCGAGGCGTCAAGGTAGGTCGAGCCGGACAGCGTCGCCCCCGGCCGAGGGAAGAGAACCCTCGTGGTCGGTAGCGGGTTGTCGACGGTCACGCTGACTCCCGAACTGAAGGTGCTTCCGGTCGAGTTGAACGCCACCGCCACCAAGACGTAAGCGCCGTCGGGAACGGTCCTCGTATTCCAGGCGCACAACCATCCGTAGTCGGTCAGGGTGGCGGTGCAGATCACCGGGGCGGAAAAGCCGTAGGTACCGCCGAAGAGCCGGAACTCGACGCTGGTGGCGTTCGAGGCCGAGGCGTCAAGGTAGGTCGAGCCGGACAGCGTCGCCCCCGGCGAGGGGATCAGAACGCTCACATTTGTTCCAATGGTGTAAGCCGATTCAGAGTCTGGTTCCGTGCTCAATTCCTCGGGAGTGCTCCCGGGGGGGAGGGAGACCACGACTGGCGTTGAGCTCCCGGTCGTGGTGCCGTCGCCCAGCTCGCCGACGGAGTCGTCACCCCAGGCGTAGAGGTTCCCGTCCGAGCCGATGGCGTAACCGTCAGCGGCTCCCGCCCCGATGGCCGTCGGGGTGACACCCGAGGGGAGGGAGACCTGCACTGGAGTGGTACTACACGGATTACCGTTGACGCAGGTGTCCGGGCCGGTGGTGGAGCCGTTGCCTAGCGAAAGGCCGAATACGTTGTCGCCCCAGGCGTAAAGCTTTCCGTTGGAGCCGATGGCGAAGGCGGTAGCGTCACCGGCGATGGCCGTGGGGGCGACCCCCGAGGGTAGTGAAACCTTTACGGGGATTGTGCTGCATGGGGTCGGCGGTTCGATGTCTTGACACATCTGCGGGCCCGTACTGGTGCCATCGCCTAACTGGCCCTCGTTGTTGTTGCCCCAGGCGTACAAATTGCCGTCGGAGCCAATGGCGTAAGCGGTAACACCCCCGGCGATGGCTTTCGCCGTCACGCCCGAGGGGAGGGAGACCACCACCGGCGTGGAGCTGGAGGTCGTGGTGCCGTTGCCGAGAGAGCCGAATATGTTCTCGCCCCAGGCGTAGAGCTTCCCGTTCGAGCCGATGGCGAAGGCGTTGTAACTGCCCCCGTTGATGGCCGTCGGGGTCACGCCCGAGGGGAGGGAGACCACAACCGGCGTGGAGCTGGAGGTCGTGGTGCCGTTGCCGAGTGCGCCGTAGGTGTTATCGCCCCAGGCGTAGAGCTTCCCGTCCGAGCCGATGGCATAACCGTCGTAGAAGCCCGCGGCGATGGCCGTCGCGGTCACGCCCGAGGGGAGGGAGACCACCACCGGCGTGGAGCTGTCGGTGGTGGTACCATCGCCAAGCTCGCCGCCCTCGCCCCAGGCGTAAACCGTCCCCTTGGAGCCCAGGGCGTAACCGTCACTGCTACCCCCGGCGATGGCCGTCGCGGTGACGCCCGAGGGAAGCGATACCTGCACCGGCGTGGTGCTACAGGCGATACCGTCACATGTCTCGGGCCCGCTGTTGGTGCCGTCGCCAAGTTGGCCGTAGTAGTTGGTGCCCCAGGCGTACAGTGGGTCTGAACTGCTAGCCGTCGTCGCGGGCGCGGCCCCACTATTGGCCCCAGCCGCCGGTGCAGCATCGGTGACTTGCAACAGGGCTGTCGTCCCCAGCACCGAAAGCGCGGCAGCCGCACCAAGCCGGAATAAAGCGGCAATCGAGCGATTGACCATGGCTATCCTCCCGTGAGCGATGGACCAGCTTCCAGCATGGGTCGCACAGAGGTGGCTCGTGCCGTGGCACTTATCCTAGACCTTGAACCTACTCCTCCACTCTCTGGTGTCAAGGGGACCGACGGCGGTCCGTTCTGTGGATCCTCACGAACGGATCCCAATTTCCTGGAGTAGGAAGGGGTGCCCCAGTCCCGGGACTGGGGCCTCAGTTAGCGCGGCGACTGGTGCTGCCAGATAGCTTTTACTCCCCGAGAGTTGCCAGCCAAAGAGGTAGCATTCGCTGCGTCCACGAGGTGTTGGGGGGAGAAAAGAGATGCCTGAGTTCCCTGCGATTACTCACGTGGCGCTAACGGTTACGAGCCTTGAACGGAGTGTGCCTTGGTACAAGGATCTGTTCGGCTCGGACCCAATCCTTGACGAGGACACAGGCCCGTTCCAGCGCGTCGCTTGGCTTACCGGCGGCACGATCGTTGGCGTAACTCAGTTCCCTGACTTGGACAGCACTGAGCCGTTCAACGAGCGGCGGCCGGGGCTCGATCATCTGGCTTTCGGCTGTGCCAACCGCGATGAGTTAAAGGCATGGGAAATCCGTCTGAACGAACTCAGCATCCCCAACGGTGGCATCGTGGACACGCCTTACTACTCGGCATTGTCGTTTCGAGATCCCGACAACATCGCACTTGAGTTCTTCGCACCCCGGGGCTAAGACCGGCGGAGTATCCGACTGCTTATAGGCCATCCCATGCCGGGCTAGGGCGTCGGCCAACTTTGCCGTCAGCCGCTGGAAGAGCGTGCCTCCGTTGTCGAGCTATAGCCAGAAGAGGCTCCCTCGGCTGACGAGGTGTAGCTGGTGGTGCCACCGCATCTGGCGCCAAGGTACTGACCTAGTGCGGTGACACTCAAATAGCGCGCGATTGACGCACGGTCTCGAGGGCCACCCGTCCCCGTCGGACCTTGGTGATGATCTGCTTGGCCGTCTTGGTCCAGATGAACGGGATGGGGTCCTCGTTGTGATGGGCGATGTAGTCCTCGATGGCTTCGATGAGTTCATGAACGCTGCCGAAGCTGCCCCGCCGAATCCTTTTGGTCGTGATCGAACCGAACCACCGCTCGACCATGTTCAACCAAGAAGAGCTCGTCGGNNGGGTGCTTGTGGGTGCCGTAGTTGTCCAAGATGACGTGGATCTCCTGGCCCCGGGGGACCTCCCGGTTGATCAGGCGCAAGAAGGCCAAGAACTCCTCGTGGCGATGCCGTGAGAAGCACTGACCGATGAGCTCGCCGGTGAGGACATTGAGGGCGGCGAACAAGGTAGTGGTGCCGTGGCGCTTGTAGTCGTGGGTGATGGTCCCTGGACGGCCCTGCTTGATCGGCAGGCTCTGCTGGGTGCGGTCGAGGGCCTGGATCTGGGACTTTTCATCGAATGAGAGCACGATGGCACCGTCGGGTGGGTTCATGTACAGGCCGACGACGTCGATCAACTTGTCCTCGAAGTCCGGGTCGTTCGAGACCTTGAATGTCTTGACCAGGTGGGGTTTGATCCCTCGGGCCTGCCACTCGCGCTGGACCGTCGTGCGGGAGAGCCCGCAGTGATCGGCCATGGTGCGATTCGACCAGTGGGTGGCATCGGGCGGCGTCGTGTGCAACGTGGCGCTGATCATCTGGTCGATCTGTTCTTGGGTGATGACCGGTTTGCGACCCCGGCCTTCGTGCACCTCGCCCACCCAGTCGACCCCATCTGACTCGAAGTGACTCCGCCATTGCAGAACCGTCGAACGTGAGACACCCAGAGCCTCGGCGATGCTCGAGTTCGCCACGCCGTCGCCAGCCATCAACAGGCCCTTGGCTTCCCTTACGGCCCGGTGCGGCAAGGAGACGCTTGCTGCGATACCTTCGAGCGCGCTGCGTTCCTTGTTGCTCAGGTGTAGTGGTGGCGCAGGTGGCCGGGCCATGAGCCCATCATACACCTATCGCACGACTATTTACGTGTCACCACACTAGTACTTCGAAAGAGCGAGAATATAGAGCCGACGAATGACGTGCCGAATCAAACTGAGAGGAGCTCTTGGATTTCAGAAGGATCGCCTTCGGGTCACCAGCTTGGGTTGCACATTTTGCCAATCCGCCCTACGCCGTCACGTGCTTGGTGGGTACAGTGCAACGAAAGGAGCGGACGAATGATCGAGCACGGGAGCGACCTCGACCGAAGTGAGGAGTGGGAGGTCTTGAAGGCCCGCCACCTCCGACCCCTGGACGTACGGCCGACCTCATCGGCCCAGGGTTTGCATCACTTCGCCTTGCTCTCCAGCGATGTCGAACGAACCATCAGCTTTTACCAAGACCTCCTCGAGTTCCCGCTCGTCGAACTGTTCGAAAACCGGGACTACCGCGGTTCTACCCACTTCTTCTTCGATGTTGGACACGACAACTATCTCGCCTACTTCGACTTCCCCGGCCTCGACCTCGGGGAGTATCGCGAAGTACTCGGTGGCCTGCATCACATCGCCATCTCCGTCACTCGCGAGCAGTGGGAACGGCTCGTTGCCAAGTTGCAGGCGGCCGGTATCGAAACTCATATTGTGAACGGTTACTCGGCTTACTTTCCGGGACCAGACGGCGAGCGGCTCGAGCTGCTCTCTTACCCACTCAACGACATGTACGGAACGATCGTCGGCTGATCGATCCATGCTCTACCTCTGATCGGATGTTGGGCCGGGGCGCCGACGACCGAATAGACCGAGGAGCTGTCGCGAGATATCCGCTACGAGCTGATATCGGACGGAGTACCTGGTGAGGTAGGCCGCTGGTTCGGTGTAGCCGGTGCGGCGAATGGGCTCAGTCCCTTCAGTTTCCCGTTGGGTGCATGTGTTCCATCACGCCTGGGCGTCAACCTCCCCAGCGGCCCCCTATCAAACCGTGCATGCGGTTCTCCCGCACACGGCTTTCCGACACCGTTCATCGTCAGGCATGCGCAGTCCCCCACCGCCGAACACGTCCGGTGAGTCGATAGACACCGAGATCGGAAAGCCAGTCGTAATTGAACCGGCTCACTCGAAGTCGGCCTCGGGTGGCGTATTTGACGCTGGCCAGCTTTGACATCCGGAAGTGCACGTAGCTGTCGATAGCGGCAAACTTCCGGTTCGAGTTTCCGTAGCGGAAATATGCTCCCCAGCCCCGCAGCACGGGAGTGAGGTCAGCGACAACGTTGTGCAGCTCACGGCCTGAGAAGCGACGGTCGGTGTGATCACGGACCTTGGCTCGGATAGAAGCCATGGCCCGTGATGACGGCCACTTCGACAGGTAGCGGCGATCTCCGAACTTCGACGGAGTCTTCCGGTGAGAGAAGCCCAAGAAGTCGAAGCCGTCCTTGCCATCACCGATGAAGACGATGCGGGTCTTGTCGGGATGCAGGCGCAACCCGAGTCCGACCAGCACCGCCTCGATCCGGCGCTTTGCCTCTTCGGCACGGCTCCGGCTGGTGGTGAGGACGACGAAATCATCCGCGTAGCGGACCAACGTCCCCAGACCGGCCGCGTTCGCCCAGGCCGCGTCGATGACGTGCAGGGCGATGTTGGCCAACAACGGGGAAATGGGTGAACCCTATGAGCAGTGCCGGGTTATGCGCAGTGTTGACCCATCGAGCCTGGTGACGATGGGATCGGGGGCCGAGCGCTGCGCATAACGCGTCGGGTGGGGAGCTTCAGAGCGTGGCGAGCCAGTTGAGCAGTCCGGGGTCTTGGTTCCATTCGGGCAGGT
>PKYA01000147.1 GCA_003133545.1 Acidimicrobiaceae bacterium
CGGGTGGCCGGTGGGTGAAGTGCTCGGATCGGAAGCGGAGCTTATCGACTACTACGGCGTGAGTCGCGCCGTGTTTCGTGAAGCCGTTCGCCTCGTGGAGAATCAGCAGGTTGCCCACATGCGGCGAGGGCCGGGCGGAGGACTGGTGGTCACGGCACCATCAGTCGATGCCATCATCGACGCCGCCGTGCTGTACCTTCACCGGGTGAACGCCCGGCTCGATGAGGTGTTCGAAGCGCGCCTTGTCCTCGAGGAGATCGTGACGGAGATCGCCCCCGGTCGACTCGAGGAGTCGGATGTGGCGAAGTTGCGCGAACTGGTCGATCAAGAGGAGAGCGGCGATGTAAAGGACCATCGCGCCCTACACTCGTTGCTGGCTTCGCTCACGCGAAATCCGGCACTCGAGTTGTTCGTCGACATCCTCAATCGGGTGCCCGTGTTGTATTTCCGAGATCCCACCGGATTCACGGCGAAGACTTTCTCGGAGTCTCAGCACGCGCATTCACGTATAGCCATGGCCGTGATCGCTGGTGATACGGGATTGGCACGACACCGAATGCGAAAGCACCTCCAGGCTGAGGCCGATTTCCTCAGGCGGAGACGATCGTCGCGCCAGTTGTTGCCGGACACCGTCACCGTCGGAGGTGGGGTGAGCAACAAACGGGCCGAAGATGTTGCCCGCGCCATTCTCCAAGATGTGATCGCCGGCGGCTTACCGCCGGGTCACCTGGTGGGCTCCGAAGGTGAGCTCATCGAACGTTACGGCGTCAGTCGAGCGGTGTTCCGTGAGGCGGTGCGTCTGCTGGAGCATCACCACATCGCGGCGATGCGCCGCGGTCCCGGGGGTGGGATGTTCGTGTCCCCCCCCAGTGTCGATGCGGTGACAGATGTCGTCGCCGTCTATCTGGCTCACCGTGGCCTGAAGGTTGCTGATCTGGCCGATCTTCGCAACCGTCTCGAACTCGTTCTCGTCGATCTCGCCGCTCGGCGGATTGATGCCCAGGGGACCATCCGCCTGAGGGATGCGCTCGAGCGGGAAAAGAATGCGTCAGATGCCGAGTTCGCCGAAGCAGGCCACGACCTTCATGGTGTCATCGCCGCATTGGGCGGAAATCGCGCCCTCGAACTGGTGACGCTTGTGCTCATCCGACTCACCCGGTTGCACCAGATCGACCACTTGTCGGACGCCGTTCGTCAGAAGGTGGCGGACGAGGTGCCGCGGACGCACGAGGGGATCGCCAAGGCGATCTTTGACGGCGACAGCGAGCTGGCGCAGCATCGGCTCCGGCGCCACCTGGAGGTGTTGGCGAAGTACCTACGCTGAACCGGTCCCGGGGTATTGGGTATACTCATATACCATGCCGGCCGTGGAGAATCCCTGGCAGCACCAGCGGCTGGGTGTGTGGTGGATCGCGCAGGATCATCCCGATCACCTGGCGATCATCGACTCGCCGAGCGGTGCACGATTGACATTCGGAGAACTTGCCGCTCGGGCCCACCAACTCGTGCGGGCTCTCCGGCACGTCGGTCTTGAGCCCGGCGACGTGATCGTCCTGGTCCTCCCGAATGGCGTCGATACGGTCGTATGGCAGCTCGCCACCCAGGAGAGCGGTTTGCGCTACATCGCGTTGAATCCCGCTCTCTCGGCCAGCGAGATACACGAAATCGTCGACCATGCCGACGCCCAGATGGTCGTTGTCCATGCCGCCGATGCCGCCCACCTCCACGACTTTCACTCGACCGTCTCCGTCGGACACAAGGTGTCGGTCGGTGGACCGATTGAAGGGTTCGTTGGCCAGGATTCGCTCGTTGCGGGGCACGCGACGACGCCTCCAGGCAATCGGCAACTTGGGGGCCTCATCACCTACTCGTCCGGGACTACCGGCAAGCCGAAAGCAGTCTGGCGCCGACTCCCAACCGGGGATCCTTGGGATTACGCCGATCGGTTGAAGAGCTTCGGTCAAGCCTTTCAATTCCGGCCTCTGGAAGGCGCGCACCTTGTCTCGGCGGGCATGCATCATGGCGGCTGCCAGGGGTTCTACCAAGGTGCCCTCAACGTGGGTCAGGGTCTCGTCATCATGGGAAAGTTCGATCCGGTGCGGGCTCTGCAGCTCATTGCGGAGTACCGGGTGTCCACGGCCTACATGGTGCCGACCCAGTTTGTTCGCCTGCTCCGACTGCCCGAAGCCGATCGTGAGCGGTTCGATCTCTCTAGCTTGGAGACGGTCGTCCACTCCGCTGCGCCCTGCCCCCTCGAAATAAAGAAACAGATGTTGGAGTGGTGGGGTCCGGTCATCTGGGAGACGTACGGGGGCATAGAGGGCGCGGCCACGATCGCCAAGCCGCATCGATGGCTGGAAAAGCCCGGAACAGTCGGGCGGGCCATCCGAGGCGTGAGCTTGCGCATTCTTGGTGAAGATGGCAAAGAGCTCCCTGCCGGAGAGGTCGGGAATATTTTTCTCGAGACCAAGGGTTCCGGCTTCGAATACAAGGGAGATCCCGAACTGACCCGGTCGGTCCACAACGGGCGCGCGTTCACGCTCGGCGACATGGGCTATCTCGATGAGGACGGCTACCTCTTCATCTGCGACCGGGCAAAGGACCTGATCATCAGCGGGGGTGTGAATATCTACCCGGCAGAGATCGAAGGGGTCCTGGCGGCGCACCCCATGATCGGCGACGTCGCCGTCATCGGAGTGCCCGACGCCGAATGGGGGGAGCAGGTGAAGGCGGTGGTCGAAGTCACGCCAGGCGCCATGCCGTCACCGGAGCTGGCCGACGCGTTGCTGGCTTGGTGTCAAGAACGTCTAGCCGGGTACAAGTGCCCTCGATCGATCGAGTTCCGCAGCGAGTTGCCCCGAACCGACGGTGGAAAGCTCTCCAAGCGCGACCTACGCGACGAATACTGGACAGCCGGGCGACGGATATGAAGACAGCCGACATGCGGGCTGCCCGGTAGAACGGCGCCACGGCCAGGTTCGCGGGCCCCTGCCCGTTCCGGCTCGGGTTGGCGGCAGCGTTCACTGCGGACGTTACGAGAGCGTCAGACCGTCCATCCCTGCATCACAGCCCGATGTCCTCGTGCCAGAGCCCGGGGTGCTCGGCAATGAAGGTGCCCAGCAGCGCGACGCAACCGGGGTCGTCGAGGACGATCACCTCCGCCCCGTGCTCGGCCACCCAGTGGTGCCCGCCGGTGAAGTTCTCCGTCTCGCCGATGACGACGGCGCCGATCCCGAACTGGCGAATCAGGCCGCTGCAGTACCAGCAGGGCGAAAGGGTGGTCACCATCACGCAATTGCCGTAGTGCCGCCGCCGTCCCGCGTTGCGGAAGGCCGCTGTCTCGGCATGGGTCGAGGCGTCGTCGTCCTGGACCCGCCGGTTGTGACCTGAGCCCAGGAGCGTCCCATCGCGATGGAACAGGGCCGCCCCGATGGGTATGCCACCCTCGGCCAGCCCGGCCCGGGCCTCCTCGAGCGCCACAGCCAGGAAGGACCGGGCCTTCGTGGCGCTGAGCGGCTCATTTGCAGTCAACGGGTGCTCCGGCGAGAGTCAGGGGCATGGCTGCCGAGCGTACCTACTCGACCACGGTGGGGAGCCAGGCGGTGGAACTGCCCCTGGTGCCCCTGTCCGACGACATGACGATCGCCCTGTTGATCTGCGTCGACATGGGCTTGCACTTCGCCGAGGTGGCGGGGCGGGAGCTGGCGGACCTGATGCGGCCGGAGAGCCCCGAGATCGTGGTCTCGGTGGCCACCATGGGCATACCGTTGGCCATCGAGGCCAGCCGGGCCCTGGGGTTCGACGACTACGTGATCCTGCACAAGACACCCAAGATCCACCTGGGCGAGACCTGGTCCGAGCCGGTCACCTCCATCACGACCGAAAGGGCGCAACGCCTGCGCATGGACCCGGCGCGGGTGTCTGCGGTCCGCGGGCGCCGCGTGGCGGTTGTCGACGACGTCATCTCCACCGGCGCATCGACGCTCGCGGCGCTCCGGCTCGTCCGCCGTATCGGGGCCGAGCCAGTGGTGATCGGCACCTTGATGACCGAGGGATCGGGTTGGCGCTCCGCCCTGGGGGCGGACGCCGACAAGGTCCGCGCACTCGGGTCGATGCCCCTGTTCCGGCCCACCGCGGGCGGCGAGCTGGTTGAGATCTGGGACTGAGCGAAGAGGCTCGGTCAGAGGAGAGGCTCGGTCAGAGGAGCCCTTCGGCCTTGAGGAGCACGTCCTGCTCGTCGGCCTGCTTCTTCACACCCTTGTACCCCAAGAGCAGATACACCAGGCCACCAACGGCGATACCCATGAAGATGCTGAAGTCGGCACGGGTGAATGAGCTCGAACCGGTCGCGGCGGCGATCGGGTTGGCCCACGTCGGGACGTTGAAGATCGGGTTGAGCGCCGACATGGCCGCTGCCATGCCCAGGATTTGGGCGATCAGCGCGGGCCAGTAGAAGCCGCCCTTGCGGTAGTACAAGCCGTCCTTGCCAGTCTTTTGTAGTTCGCCGGGGACGTAGCGATAGCGGCGCAGCATCCAGTCGACGAGGTAGATCGCCAGCCAGGGGGCGATCCACACGATGACTACGTCTACGAAGTCCTTCAGATAGGTGTTAAACGAGGAGTTGAAGATGGCGTACATGGTGATGCCCAGGCAGAAGCAGCTGTCGATGATTACGGCCTGGTAGCGCCTCACCCTTATACCCATGGCTTGCAATGTGACGCCGGAGGAGTAGAGATCGAGGCTGTTGATGGCAAAAAGCTGCGCGATGCAGAAAACCAAGAAGAGCACCACGAACCACGGTGGTATGCCGCTCTGGTGCAGGAATGGCAGGAATGCGTTGGCGGAAGTCCCGACCGTGGTGAGGTAGGTCCCGGTGGCAGCCCCGAGGGCCATGATCAAGATTTCGGGAACCGCTGTGCCAAGGAACACCCATCCGACGATGCTTGACGACTTCGACTTGCGCGGCAAGTAACGCGAGTAGTCGTTGCCGCATTCCGTCCATCCCAGTCCCGACAGAGTGATCGTGAAGGCCAGTCCAGCGAAGTACACCTGCCAATCGGCGCCGTGGGCCACACCATGGGTTGTGGCGTGGGGGACGATGTAGATCAGAAGACCGACGAAAAGCAGCACGAACGGCAGGATGAGTGCCCGGAGCACCTTGACGATGGTGGCGTGGCCAAGGAATGGAAGGACGAACTGAACCAGCACCGCCCCGAAGACCAGGGCCACTTTGGCTGGGTCCCCGGGGTCGAAACCCGCCTTACCCGAGAGGACGAGGCCGGCGCCCACGATCAGCAACAGTCCCTCAATCTCAAAGCCGACCTGGGTAACCCAGTTGAAGAAGGCGATAATGCGCGAACCGTTAGGGCCGTAGCTGGCGCGGTTGATGCCGAACACGGTGGTACCGGCGTCGGGACCCTGGAGGCTGCAGATACCGAGCAAGAAGAAGGACAGGTTGCCAATGACGATGATCGAGATGGCCTGGGGGAAGTTGAACCCGAAGGTCATAAGAACGGCGCCGTAGATGAAGTACTCGATATTGACGCTGGCCCCGGCCCACATGCCAAATAGATCGCGGGGGCGAGCCCAGCGCTCGCCTTCGGGAATGAAGTCGACCCCATGCTGCTCGACGTGGAACGCCTGGTCAGCCTTGGGGTCGTGAATGACGGCTAGGTCTTCTGCGATCGCCACCGCGTTGTCTCCCTTATGTTCGCCTCATGGCGCGACCCGGAACTCCGGGGCGCTGCAGCAACTCGGGTTACGTGGACCAGCCGCTGGGTGGCGAGCACCCGACACCTGTGCACTCGACACCGGCTCCGACGCCACGCCGCGCGGTCCATGGACCGTGCACCTGCCCGCGACTGTCTCACCGGTCTCGCCTCCACAAACCCCGCCTCGTCTATTTCGGCGCGCTTCCCTGGCAACCGCGACCGAAGGTTGTCTGCCCTCACCTTGTTGGGTGCGGCGCCCCGCGTCAAGTGGAACTCCGTGCACACGCGGAATCCCAGCTTCACCCCTGAGTGTTCCTCGGCTAGAACTGGTCATGCCTCACGGACAGCATCGTCTCGCCGCGCTGTGAGCTCTCTTCGTGGCGCCCTCATGGTGTGCGGGACCACGTCCGATGCCGGCAAGTCGACCGTGGTGGCCGGCCTGTGCCGGCTCCTCGCCCGCCAGGGGGTCTCGGTGGCGCCCTTCAAGGGCCAGAACATGTCGCTGAACTCGGTGGTGACGACCGAAGGGGCCGAGATCGGGCGGGCCCAGTGGCTCCAGGCGAAAGCTGCGCGGACCGAGCCAGAGGCGGCCATGAATCCCGTCCTCCTCAAGCCGACCGGGGAGCGGGCGTCGCAGGTGATCGTGATGGGCCGCCCGCGCCAGACCCAGGAGGCAGCGGCCTACCAGCGCGCCAAGTCCGGCCTCGTCGACGTGGTCGATGCGGCGCTGGCCGACCTGCGGAGCCGTTTCGACGTGGTCATCTGCGAAGGGGCTGGGAGCCCAGCGGAGATCAACCTCCTCGACAACGACATCGTGAACCTGGGATTGGCCCGGCGCGCCGGCATCCCGGCCGTGGTGGTCGGCGACATCCACCGCGGCGGGGTGTTCGCGCACCTCTTCGGCACCGTGGCCGTGTTGCCGGACGACCTGCGCGCGTGTGTGGAGGGCTTCGTCATCAACATGTTCCGGGGCGACCCTGCGCTGCTCGGCGACGCCATGGACCAGCTCGAAGCGCGCAGTGGCGTGCCCACGTTGGGCGTCCTGCCCTTCCTCCCCGGTCTCGTCCTCGATGCCGAGGACTCGCTGCACCGGATGCTGGCCGCGCTCCCC
>PKYA01000203.1 GCA_003133545.1 Acidimicrobiaceae bacterium
GGTGCCATCCATCTCAACGAGCCCATCGTGGGAATGGCCTCGACCCCCGACGGAGGGGGCTACTGGCTGGTCGCCTCCGACGGTGGCATCTTCTCCTTCGGTGATGCCACGTTCTTCGGCTCGTCCGGCTCGACACCTCTCAACGAGCCCATCGTGGGCATGCACTCGACCCCCGACGGAGGGGGCTACTGGCTGGTCGCCTCCGACGGTGGCATCTTTGCCTTTTAAGTTGTTCTCAACGGACTGATTCAGCTCTCGATCCGGCGCAGCACCCACCGCTTATCACCAGCGGGTTGACGAAGAGTTGGCACTCGTCGCTCACAGTTCGCTGATGATTATTCCGTCCTTTTGCGTGCCGAGGAGGGCCCCGGACACACTGAAGCGTGAGTCACCGGAAAATGTGTCTTTCGGCCCATAGGAAATGCCTGTCGCGCTGTTTACCCTGAAGCAGTGGAAACCGGTTGGCACCAATGGCCAGTCTGATCGTCGGGGGAGCTTTTACCTGGCTCGGTGTCGTCATGTTCTTCGACCGCAAGGGCTTGGGCACCTGGTGGCGAAGGATTGGTTTCCATTACTACGACCAGCACGATCCGTCCGTGTACCGCTACCAACGACGAACCCGGCTCTTCCGCAGCTATTACTTCCTCATTGCGTTATTCGGGCTTCTGTTGTGCGTGATAGGTGCCTCTGAGTTGCTGTGACTGCGGTTCCTTGCCGACGTCGTTCGTGATGGCACCGGGGAAGGTTCAGCGCACCACCCGGTAGTGCAGCTGCACCACGCCATTGGCGAAGCGGTGCTCGTCGAGCAGCGTCAGGTCGAGGCGCAGGCCGTCGGGTAACGCAGCCGTCCCGCCGCCCACCACGACGGGGTTGAGGAACAGGTGGCACTCGTCGACCAGACCGGCGCGCAGGGCCTGGGCGGCGAGGTCGGCACCGCTGACGGTGATGTCCCGCTCTGCGGTCTGCTTGAGCTGACGCACCTCGGCCGGGTCGAAGTGGGAGGCCAGCCGGGTCCGGGCCGTGGACACCGTCGCCAGCGTGGTGGAGTAGACGACCTTGTCGGCGGCCTGCCAGAGCTGCGTGAAGTCCAACATGAGCGGCGGCTGATCGGGGACCGTGTGGGCGGTCTCCCAGTACGTCATGGTCTCGTACATCCGACGCCCGTAGAGGTAGGTGCCGATCGGGCGCTCCAGGTCGTTGACGAACGCGAGTACCGCCTCGTCGGGCCTGGCCCAGTCGAAGTTTCCCTTCTCGTCGTTGACGTAGCCGTCGAGCGAGGTGATCGCCGAGTAGATCAGCTTGGCCATGGCGCGCCAGGCTATTCGGAGGAGTCGCCGCTGAACGCGCGGACCATGTCGCGCCGCCATTGTGTGAGTTCGGGATAGTGCGCGGCCGGCGTCTTGCCCAGACGGACCACGACGAGATCGAGCGTGGGGCAGATGGTGATGGACTGCCCCTCGTAGCCCGAGGCCCGGAACGTGCCCAGCGTGTCGCCTGCCACCCCCCACCAGTGGGCGCCGTAGGGGCCGTCCTCGGGGTCGACCGACAAGATGGCGCGCCCGTAGTCCACCCAGCCTTCGGGCAGCAGGCGCCGTCCTTCCCAGATGCCGTCGCGCAAGTAGAGCAGCCCGAAGCGGGCGAAGTCCCGCGCCGTGGCCCGGACATAGGAGGAAGCGACCCAGGTGCCGGTGGCGTCGAGCTCGGGTACCGCGCTGCGCATGCCGAGGGGTTCGAAGAGGCGCGCCCGCAGGAACGCCGCGTAGGCCTCGCCGTGGCCCACTACCCGCGCCACCACTGAGGAGATGATGTTGGACGTCCCCGAGGAGTAGTTGAAGCGCGCACCCGGCGCCGCGGCCAGCGGGCGATCGGCGGCGAAGTGCGCCATGTCGTCCTGACCCTCGCCGAAGAGCATCCTGATGACGTCGGAGATCCGGTCGTCGACGTAGTCCTCGACGAAGGCGAGCCCGTCGCGCATGGCCAACAGGTGGTGCAAGGTGATGGCGCGGCGCGGGTCGTCGGGCGCCGACCACTCGGGGACGTCGGCGGGGGCGGACAGGTCGAGGCGGCCCTCACCCACGAGCAACCCGACGACGGCGTGCAGCATGGACTTGGCCATCGACCAGCTCAACAGCGCAGTGCGCTCGGTCACCCGCTCGGGAGGTCGGTCGAAGTGTTCCAGCTGGCCCTGGTAGCGCTCGGCCACCACCCGGCCTCGATGGACCACGACGACGGCGTAGGTACGGGCGAGGGGGCCGCCGTCATCGCACACCCGGTCCAAGAGGCGCGCCAACTCCTCCTTTACCGCGGCCGGGGGTTCGCCCACCGGCCATTGGTCCGTCGGCCAGGGCGCCTCGTCGGGTTGGGGCGGTAGCGGGACGAGAACCGGGTTGGGCGCGTCGGCCCCGCTCATCGGGCAGGTCGGGCCAACAGCTGGTCCACGGTGACGCCTTCGGGGAGGGGGACCAGGCCGCGATCGATCAGGGCGCGGACCACCCCTTCCCAGGTCGGCCGGGACGCCACCAGACCTTGGAGCTCGGCCGCGGCCTCGTCGAGCCGCCCCACGCCGATGAGGGCGGCGATGTGGCTCAGGAGGAGGTTGCCCTCCCCGGGGAGAAGGGCCAGGCCGGCTTCGGCTCCGGCCAACGCGCCGGCGGTGTCGCCCCGCACCAGCGACTCCTCGGCCACGTCGCACAGGTGGTACGCCTCGGCGACGCGCACCAGCCGGCCCAGCTCGCCCAACGGGTCGGGATGGTGATCTACCCGGACGTCGACCAGCACGCCCTGCCACGGGTGGGGGTGCGGGGTCCCTTCGACCACTATCAGCGCGGCGGACATCTGGCCGCGGGCGTCACCCCCGAGGCTCTCGGCGGCGACGAGCGCGCCGACGAGCCGCGTGGCCAAGGAGGGGGTGCCGTCGGAAGACGCGCCGCCAGAAGATGAACCGTCCGAAGCCTCGAACGCAGCCGCCATCGCGGCACAGACGCCGTCACGGCCCATCATGTTGGCCTGGGCCGCGTAGCCCTCGCCCTCGGCGTGGCACACGTGGTCGATGCACATGGTGCCGGTGTACGAGGCCACCGCGCCCGTGGCGCCGACCACCCCCACCTGGCGGACCGCGCGCCCGTCGTCGGCCGCTACCGCCTGCGCCAGTGCGTCGTCGGGATTGAGCCCTTGCGCCAACAGGTCGAGGCAGCGCGGCCCGTACCCGGGATCGACCATGGATTGGGTGGCCACGGCGCCCACGCCGGCCCGGGCCCAGGGCAGGACCGCGCCCAGGGCGAAGTAGCAACTCTGGGCCGCCACGCCGAGCTGGCCCGTGGCCGGGTCGCGGGCGACGATGGAGTAGGTCACGGGCGTAGGGTCACGGGACTGATCACAGGCGGTAGTTCACGGGCGGCCGATGCACACGCGCGTTAGGCCGCGTCGGCCAAGAAGCCGAGCAGCGCGGCGTTGGTCTCGGCCGGCTTCTCCTGTTGCACCCAGTGCGCGGCTCCCTCGACGTCGGTGGCGCCGCGAAAGTCGGAGAAGGCCTCGGCCATGGCTTCGGCCGCGCCGGGCATCATGGCCCGCACCGGATCGAGCGTGCCGGTGAGGAAGCCGACCGGCATGGTGTAGACGGAGGAGGGGATGTCCTTGCTCCGCTCCCAGTTGGCGTCCATGTTGCGGTAGTAGCTGACCGGGCCGAAGAAGCCGCCCTTCTTGAACGCGTCGGCGTACACGTCGACATCGTGCTCGGTCACCCAGGCCGGCAGCTGGTCGGGCGCCTCCCCCAAGATGTCCATGAATCGGGTGCCCTCGGCCGGCGCGTCGGGAAGCAGGGGGCCGGCGCCGACCATGCCCTCGGCCCCGGCGGCGTAGAGCATGGTGCGCATGAAGTGGCGGGGGTCCGCCTCGAGCTCCGCTTCGGCCACCCCCACCGTCTGGAAGTAGAGGATGTAGAAGAACTTTCCCTCGAAGATCACCTTGAAGATCTCCGTCGGCGGCGCCGGCGCGTTGGAGTACGGCACGCTCATGTTGAACACCGACGCCACGCGCTCGGGGTGCAGACGTCCCTGTTCCCACACCACCATGGCGCCCCAGTCGTGCCCGACGAACGCCGCCTTGTCATACCCGTAGTGGTCGAGCAGGCCGCAGAGGTCGCCGGTCAGCTTGTCGGATCCGTAGTCGGCGACCTCGGTGGGATGGCTGCTCCCGCCGTAGCCGCGCAGGTCGGGCGCCAGCGCGCGGTAGCCGGCCTCGCCGAGGGCGACGAGCTGGTGGCGCCACGAGTACCACAGCTCGGGAAAGCCGTGGCACAAGACGACGGGCTTTCCCTTCGCCGGCCCGCAGGCGGCGACGTGCAGCTCGATCCCGTTCGATTCGATCTGCTCGTGGGTGATGGGCAACGAGGTGCGTGGCTCAGACATGGGCGGACTTGGCTGCTTTCTCTTCCTGGTGCTTCTGGATGGCGGACATGACGGCGTTCCCCGCCGCGCCGATGAACTCGGGGCGGTTCTCGGCCGCCCAGTCCCGGCTGGCGGTCAATGTGCGTGCGGAGTCCTGGAACGCGGGCGCCACGTAGCGGGCGAAGAGCTCGTAGGAGTGGTGGGTGGCCGCGGTGTCGGCCCACTCGTGGCCCATGAGGAGGAAGGTGCCGAAGCCGCCGGACTGCGTGCGCAGGCGCTCGATCTGGGCCACTGCGTCCTCCACCGTGCCGATGACGGCGAAGCCCGAGGCGATGAGGGCGTCGACCAAGGTCTCGAAGTTGGTGGTGTCGGGGGCGAGCGGCAGGGCGGCCACCCGCTGGAAGTAGTCGACCCACTGCTCCAGTCCGAAGGCCACGTCGGCGATGGCCTGCTCCTTGGTGTCGGCGATGTGCATGGGTCCGACCAGGCGCCACTTGGAGCGGTCGACCGTGGTGCCGAATTCGGCGGCGCGCTCCTCCATGACGTCCCAGTGGGCGCCGAGGATGTCGAACCCGCCGGCCGCCGAAGTGGCGCCGATGGAGAGCAGGCTGGCGCCGAAGCGCCCTGCCGTGCGGGGACCGGCCGGGGATACCTGGGCCGCCACCCCGATCTCGGGATAAGGACGCTGGTAAGGGCGCATCTGCAGGCGGGCGCCCACCAGCTTGAACCAGTCGGTCTCCATGGTGACCGGTTCGGTGCCCTCGAGCAGCAGCAGTATCGCCTCGAGCCCCTCCTCCATCATGTCGCGCTGTTTGGCCGGGTCGATGCCCATCATGAAGGCGTCCGAGGGCAGGGCACCCGGTCCCACGCCGATCATGAGGCGGCCCCGGGTCAGGTGGTCGAGCAGGACCATGCGGTCGGCCAGGATGAAGGGGTGGTGGTAGGGCAGGGATGACACGCCGGTCCCGAGACGGATGTGCCGCGTGCGCTGGGCCACGGCGGCGATGAAGACCTCGGGGGAGGCGATGATCTCGTATCCAGCAGAGTGGTGCTCCCCGAACCAGGCCTCATCGAACCCGAGGGCGTCGAGGTGCTCGATCAGCTGCAGGTCGCGCTCGAGGGCCAGCGTGGGGTTCTGCCCCACGGGGTGGAAGGGGGCGAGGAAGATGCCGAACTTGAGGTCCTCGGCGGCGGCGATGGTGGTCATGGGTGTGGATCGTCCTCTCGTTGCGGATGGTGTATCAGGGTTGCACCAGAATCTTCCCGTGCTCGCCGGGTGTGCGCAGCGCGTCGAAGGCGCCGGGCGCGCCCTTCAGGTCGACCGTCGAGGTGACCAGGCGGTCGGCCCCGGGCACACCCTCCCCCAGTCGTTGGAGGGTGGCGGCGAACTCCGCCGGGTTGTAGGCGAAGGAGAAGCGGAGCTCTATCTCCTTGGTCACGGCCATGAAGGGCTCGATGGTGTCGCTGTGCATGCACACGCCCACCACCACGATGCGGCTGTGCGGCGGGGCGTCCGCGATGAGCGACTGCAACATTCCGGGCACGCCCACCGCTTCGAAGATGACCGGGTCGGTGATGTCGGTGCCGAACATGGACGCGGCGGCCCGATCCATGACGGTCTTGGGCACGCCGAAGGAGGCCCAGCGATCGTGGGGTGAGACCTGGGCCGGGTCGATCACCTCGTCGGCGCCGAACGCCTCGGCCAGGTGTCGCCGGGTGGGTGAGAAGTCGGCGGCGAGCACCGGGCCATGGCCGCGTCCCTTCAGAGCGGCGATGACGGCGAGCCCGACCGGGCCGCAGCCCACGACGAGAGAGGGTTGGCCCGGCTCGAGGCCTGACAGACCCACGGCGTGCTCGCCCACGGCCAGGGGCTCGGTCAGCGCGGCCAGCTCGGTGCTCAGCGACTCGGGCACGGGGAGCAACAGCAACTCCTGGAGCGCCATGTACTCGGCCAGGGCGCCGGGGAACAGGTTGGAGTAGCCGATCTGTTCGACCCCGCCGCCGCCCATGACGATGGGCACCGAGCAGACCCGGGTGCCCACCGGGAGGGTCTTGGCCGTGTCGGGGCCGTGGTCGACGACTTCGGCGCAGAATTCGTGCCCGAAGACGCAGTCGCGCGTGGGGTCCAGCGCGGGGACGCCGACCGAGCCCATGAGGCCGGTGAAGTGGCCGAAGTCGGCCAGCGCGTGCAGGTCGGACCCGCATATGCCCGCGGCCAGTGACCGGACGACCACGTGGCCCGAGCCCGGCGTCACGTCGCCCACCTCGCCGACAACGAGTTTCCCGCCTCTGGTTACTGCGGCGCGCATTCAACCCCCGACCATCGTCGCAACTTTGCCCGGTGAGTTTCACACAAGATGCAGGTCGCCGCCCCGGGCCGGGTTGCCGGGCCGGTCCACTCCCTCCGGCCCGGCCCAAAGATCGACCGGGCCGGCCCATTGGTAGTGGGTCAGTTTGCGTCCGCGCGTCGGTAGCGCCGGAGAGCGATCCCCGACCAGATGAATTCCACGATGCCGAAGGGCCACGCCCCCGACAGGAACCCATAGGCGCTCGACAACAAGCACCCGAGGGCAAATGCCACGATGAATCCCCTGCCGTGCTTCTCTAGGGCGTACATCGCCATCATGAACGAGACGGCGCAGACTCCGTAGACGGTGACAGCCCAAGTCGGCACCGAATCAGTCAAGCAGCCGGGCGACCTTCCCACCCACCAGACGTGGCGGCCGGCCGTGCCCCCATTGCGCGACGCCGCCCGCCGGACCATGGTGTAGCGATGCCGATACTCGAAGCCCACCACGACCTGGCCCACCCCGTGGAGGGTGACAGCGCCTGGAGCGAGTCCTATTACTTCAATGCCTACGACCCGCGCACGGACTCGGGTTTCTTCGCACGCATCGGGATCCGGCCCAACGAGGGGACGATGGACGCCGCCCTCTCGGCGTGGCTCCCCGGCGGCGACGTGGCCGAGTTCCGCTCCGTCACCGCGCAGCGCGCCATGGTCGACTCGGTCCTCGCTGTCGGAGGTGTCCGCTTCGAGATGCTGGTCCCGCTGCAGTCATGGCGCCTCACCCTGGACGCCGACGCCCCGGTCCGTCCCTGTGTCCCGGGGGCGGCGGTGGCGCGGACGGCGCATCTTGCCGTCGACGTGCGCTTCGACGCGGCCACGCCGGCCATCGGAACCGACGGCCAGCCGAGTGGTGCGACCGCCGCCACCGGCCCCAAGACGGCCGAGGCCGCGGCGTCCGCCGCCACCGTGGGCAAGGGGCACTTCGAGCAGGCCGGGGGCTGGACCGGGTGGCTCGAGGTCGACGGCGTGCGCCACCACTGGGAGGGGGCGCACGGCAACCGGGACAAGTCCTGGGGGCCGCGCCGCTGGGGCGGCCCGCGGATGTGGCGCTGGTTCTCCATCAACGTGGCAGACGGCAACGTGCCAGACGGCAACATAGCGAGCGGGATGCACTTCGGCGGCATCCGTCTGGGCACCGAGGCCGGCGACCTGCACCGCGGGTGGGTGTGGGACGGCGAGAAGGCCGCCAGCATCGCCGAGTGGCGCGTGCGCACCGAGTTGGAGGACGACGCCGTGACACAGCGGGTGGTCCACCTCGAGGTGGTCGACAAGATGCGCCGCACGTTCTCCCTCCGCGGTGACGTCCTCCGCGTGGCCGGCACCGGAAAGGCAGGCGGCACGCTGGTCAACGAGGGGCTGGCCCGCTGGACCTACCTGAACCCCGACGGGCCGGAGCGCACCGGCTATGGCATCTGCGAGTACCTGCACCAGCTCGACGGCAGCGGGAGGCCTGTCGTCCCCGTCGCATAGGCGATGCCCACCCCGGAGGAGACGGCGCAGGCGCTCGGTCGGGTGCTGGGCGGCACCGTGCACGACCTGCAACGGCTGTCGGGCGGCGCTTCGCGGATCACGAGCTCTTTCGACCTGCGCACCGTGGAGGGCGCCCTCAGGCCGCTCATCCTCCAGCAGGACCGGGGCGCGGGCATCGTCGGGCCGGGCCGGGTCAGGACCGAGGCGGCGCTGCTCACCGCGGCGGCCGCTCGCGGAGTGCCCGTCCCCGCCCTCGTGGCCTGGGGCATTGACGAGGACGTTGACGACGATGACGGCGCGGGAGGCGGCGGCGGAGCTGGCGCACCAGGTGGCGGCGGTTCCGGCTTGGGCTCGGGTTGGATAGTGGTCGAGCGCATCGCCGGGGAGACCATCCCCCGCAAGATCCTGCGCGACCCCGAATGGGCCGCCGCGCGGGCGGCGCTCACTGCCCAGTGCGGCAACGCCCTGGCGGCTATCCACTCCATCGACCCGGATGGCATTGAGGGACTGGTGCCGGCCGATCCTCTCGTGGAGCCGCTCGCCGTCCTCGATGCGCTGGCCGAGGTGCGCCCGGCGATCGAGCTCGGGGCCCGCTGGCTCAGTACCAACCGCCTACCGGCGGAGCGACCGGTGACGGTGCACGGCGACTTCCGCCTGGGCAATCTCCTGGTCGGCCCCGCCGGTCTCCGCGCCGTCCTCGACTGGGAGCTGGCCCACCGCGGCGACCCGGCCGAGGACCTGGGGTGGCTGTGCGCGCCGGCCTGGCGTTTCGGCGGCGGCGCCAAGGTCGGGGGCTTCGGGGCAGTGCCCGACCTGTTGGCGGCCTACGAGGCCGCCGGCGGAGAGGCCATCGAGCCCGGGCGCCTCCACTGGTGGCAGGTCTACGCCATGGTCAAGTGGGCGGTCATTTGCGCCATGCAGGCCTCCTCCCACCTGCGCGGGGTCACCCGTTCGGTCGAGCTGGCGGCCATCGGCCGCCGGGTGTGCGAGAGCGAGTGGGACCTGTTCGTCCTCTTGGGATTGGCGCCCGACGCGCCTGGGCAGCTCGGCCATGGCGACGCGCCCGACGTCGCCGCGCCCGATGCCGCAGCGGACGCGCCCGCACCTGACGCGCCTGCACCGTTCGGCCGGCCTTCGGGGGCCGAGTTGGTCGAGGCGGTGCGCGAGTACCTCGAGGGTGACGTCATGGAGCAGAGCGAGGGCGGGGCGCGCTTCCGCGCGCGTATCGCCCGCAACGTCTTGTCAATGGTTGAGCGCGAACTACGGCTTGGCCCGTCGCTTGTTCACGCCCATCGGGAGCGCCTTGACGCACTCGGCTTCGACAGTGACAGCGCTCTCGCAGCCGCCATCCGGTCGGGCGCGTGCGACGACGAATGGCCCGCCGTCGGCAGAGCGCTTGCCGCGTCGGCGCGAGATCAATTACTGGTGGCCAACCCGTCGTACCTGCCGACGTAGCGTGGAACACGGTCGGACCTGGGTCAGGGGAAAGGAACACGGATCGGATGGCAACCGGGTTGTATTTTGCCTACGGATCCAATATGGATCCGGTGCAGATGGAATCCCGCTGCCCGGACGCCCGAGCCCTCGGGCGGGCACATCTCGCTGATTGGGAAGTGCGCATCGGGGTCCGGGGTTTTGCCACCGTCGTCAATACCCCCGGATCCCTGACGTGGGGAGTCCTCTGGGAAGTATCTCCGTCCGATGAGCGCAGTCTCGATCGTTACGAAGGTGTGGCCGAAGGCCTCTATCGACGTGAGATCCTGACGGTCCAGGGCCACGAATGCGCGCAGGCTGCGCTCATCTACATCCAGGAGTTTGACGGTGACGGTGTCCCGCGTGATGGATACCTGGAGAGGGTCCTTGACGGAGCTCGCGCCTTCAATCTGCCGGCGGACTACCGCGCCGAACTTGCTCGGCTCCGAGACGCAGAGTGACGTCTCTTCGTGAGCTCCGTCTTAGTTGTCTATCGTGGTGGGTTGTCTACCGTGATGTTTGTCCCGGTGCTCGTCGCAGTGGTGCCGCCGGTCTCAGTGGCGACGCTCTGCAGGAGGTAGGGCCCGTTCCCAACGGTGGTCGAATTCCACTCGAAGATCCAGCCGTACAGGGTGAGAAGAGCACTCCCGACGATGTCGTCCGTAAGGGAGCCGCCGGTCACTTCGAACTGCACTCCCGTGATCGGGCTGGTCCCGGTGGCGGACGCGTCGAGGATCTCCGACGAGCTGCTGATCGACGCCCCGGTGGCGGGGATGAGGACCTCCGTGTTCAGCGCTGGGTTGTCGACGTTGACGGTGATAGCGGAACTGGTCGTGGAGTTCCCGGCATTGTCCGTCGCCACACTTTGCAAGGTGTAGGTGCCATTCGGCACGTCGGAGGAGTTCCAGCCGCCGATCCATCCATATATGGTGACGGCGGAGGAGCTGATCACCTGATCGGATATCGAGCCGCCACTTACCTCGAATATCACCGATTTGATGCCGATGGGACTCTGGGCTGACGCGTCGAGCCAGGTTCCACTGACAATCGTGGCGTCGTTAGCCGGGAGCGCGACACTCGTGGTTGGCGCTGGGGGGGCGGTCACGGTGAGCGTGGCCGGGTTGGTCGGCGCCGTGCCGGTTCCGTTGGTGAACACGGCCTCGTATTGGTTGCCGCTCTCGGACAGTGTCGCCGCGGTAATGGTGAGCGTGTCGCTCGTCGCTCCCGAAACCGGCGTGAAGGGGCCTCCGCCAGTCGAAACTTGCCACTGCACCGTGGGCGCCGGAACGCCACTTGCGGCTGCAGTGAAGGTGGCGTTTTGTGTGGCGACCACGGATTTACTGGACGGCGACGTGGTGATGACGGGCTTGGCGTCGGGGACGTTCACAATGGCAAAGCCCGATGAAGAGCCTGGTTCTGGGGCCAAACTCTTCACGGTGCTCCCGGGCGGGAGGGAGACAACGACAGGCGGTTGGTCATTACCTGTAGTGCCGTTGCCAAATTCGCCGTTGAGTCCATATCCCCACGCATAGATATTTCCATCCGAGCCGAGGGCGTAGCCGGTGTGGAGATTGTCATCGATCCCCACTGGCGTGACTCCCGGAGCGAGTAGGACCACGACCGGCGAGAGGCTCCCATCACCGGTGCCCAGCTGACCGCTGGAACCGAGTCCCCAGCCATACAAGTTTCCGTCCGAGCCGATGGCATGGGCGAACCCGCCGCCACCGGTGATGGCCTTTGCGGTGACTCCCGGAGCAAGCGAGATCACCTCGGGCGTGGAGTTGTTTGTGGTCGTGCCGTCACCGAGTTGGCCAGTGGAGTTGAAGCCCCAGGCATAGAGCGTCCCGTTCGGGCTAATGGCGTACGCACAGCCTCCACCCCCGGCGATGGTGGCGGGGGTGACGCCAGCCGGAAGCGAGACCACCACGGGCGTGTCACTCATCAGGGCCGTACCGCCGGGAGTGTCGCCCGACATGCCATTTCCCAGTTCCCCGTAGTAATCGTCGCCCCAGGCATAGAGCTTGCCGTTCGAGCCAAGGGCGTACGCCGAGAGATAACCCCCCGCGATGGCGGTGGGGGTGACCCCGGCGGGAAGCGAGACCACCACGGGCGCATCGCTGCTTCCGCCGCTGACGCCATCGCCGAGCGTGTCGTAGGCGTTGTTGCCCCAGCCATAGAGCTTCCCGTTCGAGCCGATGGCGTATCCGGTTCCTTGTGACGCGGTGATGGCGGTGGGGGTGACCCCGGCAGGCAGCGAAACCGTCACGGGCGCATCGCTGCTTCCACCGGACGTTCCGTTGCCGAGTTCGCCCACGGAGTTGTCACCCCACGAGTAGAGGACCCCGTTTGAGCCGATGGCATATCCGGTGTAGTCCAACGGTTGGGGGTCGCCCGCGCCGCCGCCCCCGGCCATGGCGGTGGGGGTGACCCCGGCGGGAAGCGAGACCGCCACTGGCGTGTCGCTGCTCCCGACGGTGAGGCCGGCGCCGAGTTCACCGAGGGAGTTGTCGCCCCAGGCGAGTGCCTCCGTGGTCGCTGGCACTGTGGCAGATGTTGGCGTGGCGCTGAGTTGGAGCGCAAGCACCGCGGGCGGCACCAACATGGCCGCCACCAGGCAAAGCCGCCCCGTCGTGCTGAACGAGCGTCCCCACATAGTCGGCCCCCCGATCCATTGGTGAAGGTCCGCAACTCCAGGCGAGGATGCGACACCATTCCTTTAGCCGTTCTGTTGGTGGACGCTACTCCTCCGTGCCCCGGAGTCAACCGTCCGCTTCCTTGTACGCCGCTTACTTGCCCGCGGCCAGCACCAGCGACGCCTCGCGTTGCGCCACGAAGACCTCCACGCTCTCGTGGCGGACCCGGGCGCGGCGCGGGATGCCCTGCAGGATCAGCCCCGCCGACAAGCTGCAGACGGCCATGAAGATCCAGGCGTGGTGGAAGGCATGCACCGCGGCCACGCCGGTGGCGGTGCCCAGCACGGCCACCAGACACGACACCCCGAGGGCCAACCCGATCTGGCGGCACATGGCGTAGAGGGCGGTGCCGGTGGCGGCGCGCTCGGGCGGGAGTGGCGCCGTGGCGGCGCCCCCGAGGGCCGGGAGCATGAGCCCGACTCCGACGCCGGTGACCAAGCTCCCGGGCAGGTAGCCGCCGACGTAGTCGGGGGTCACACCCAACCGGGTGATCCACCAGAAGGCGGCGCCGGCGAAGAGGAGGCTGCCCACCGTACCGACGAGCCGATGGCTGAACCGCGCGCCGAGCAACCCTCCGGGGAACGCGCACACTGCCGCCGTCAGTGGTCCTGGGGCGATCATGAAACCCGCCCGTAGGACGGATTCGTGCCACACCCCGGTGAGGAACAGGACACCCCCGAGCACCAAGGCACCGAAACCGGCGAAGAAGACGAGTGAGCTGGCGTCGGCCAGTGCAACGGCCCGGTGCCGGATGACTGCAGGCTCGATGATCGGGTTCGGGTGCCGACCCGAGCGCACGACCAGCACGATGCTGGCCAGCACGGCGACGGCGAAGGCGCCCAGAATGCCGGCACTCGTCCAACCCCAGCTGGACCCCTCGACGATGGCGGCGGCCAGGCTGGCCACGGCAATCGAGAGCAGCGCCGCCCCGAGGAAGTCGGCCTTGTGGGCCACGGGGTCCTCCACCTCCCGCAGGACGCGCACCCCGACCACCAGGGCGATCAGGCTGAACGGCAGGTTCACCAGGAAGACCCAGCGCCAGCTGGCCTGCACCAGAAGGCCCCCGATCGAAGGCCCGAAGGCGGCCGCGGCACCGCCGACCGCCGACCACAGGCCGATGGCGGCACCCTTGCGCGCCGGACCGAAGGCGGGAAGTAGCAGCCCGAGCGAGGTGGGCAGCATCAAGGCACCGCCACTGGCCTGCAGGATGCGAGCCGCGATCAGCGCACCCAGCGACGGGGCCACGGCACAGAGCGTGGACGCCGTGGTGAAGATGCCCAACCCGATGAGGAATGCCTTCTTGCGCCCGGTCCGGTCGGCCCAACGCCCGGCCGGCACCAGCAGCGAGGCGAAGACGATGGTGTAGGCGCTCAGCACCCACGACATGGAGCGCAGCGACTCGCCGTGGAAGCTCTTCGAGATGCTCGGGAAGGCGATGTTCACGATGAACAAGTCGAGCGAGGACAAGAACACGCCGGTCAGCACCACCAGGGCGGTAAGCGTCGGGTGGGCCGGTCGGGCCTGGCGGGGACGGCGGAGCGCAACGATCCGTTCACTGAGTAGTGTCATAAAACTAACTCTAGTCAGATTCAATAGCGTGATGCAATGCACTCCGTGAATGCGGCGCTATGCTGGCGGGATGCTGCAGAGGGACTATCCCACCCAGTACTGCTCGGTCGCCTCGACGCTCGAGATCATCGGCGAGCGTTGGACCATCCTGGTCCTGCGTGACGTGTTCAGGGGCATCCGGCGCTTCGACGCGCTGCAACGCCACTTGGGAGTAGCCCGCAACATCTTGCAGGCCCGCCTGGAGCGGCTGGTCGAGAGCGGGATACTGGTCAAGCGGCCCTACCAGGAACGGCCCCTCCGCCACGAGTACCGCCTGACCACCAAGGGGGCCGACCTGTGGCCGGTCATGGTGGCCCTGCTGCAGTGGGGCGACCGCTACGCCATCGAGGGGGAGAGGCCGATCATCCTCCAACACCGCGACTGTGGGGGCGAGCTGGACGACCGCCGCCGCTGCGTCGTGTGCGGCGTGGACGTGTCGGTGACCGAAGCCGTCGCCGTTCCCACCGGGGCGGGGCGCGCCGGGCTGGAAAGCCCCGCCTCCGTCTGAGCCCGCCATGA
>PKYA01000071.1:0-23106 GCA_003133545.1 Acidimicrobiaceae bacterium
TTGAACTCCTGATCGTCATCGTTGTGCTGGGTATCTTGGCCGCGGTCGTTGTCTTCGCCCTGGGCGGAGTGACCGGCCAGAGTGCAGTGGCCGCCTGTCAGGCGGACGCCAAGACGGTCGCCACGGCGGTCGCCGCGTTCCAAGCCGACAATCCCGGTGTCACCCCGACTTCGGCCTTGCTGACCGGCACCACCGACAGTGGACCGTTCCTGCAGTCCTGGCCCGCCAACTCGGGTGCCAACTACACCATCGGCCTCGATGGAACGGCGGCCGGCAACGTAACTGTGACGGTGAGCGGCGCGACAGTTAACTACAGCGTCGAGACCGCATCCCCCAAGACCGGTTGCTACTCGGCCACCTGAGCCAGTATCTAGCAGTACCTCTTCAAAACGATCCGAAGAGCCCGGCCTTCGGGCCGGGCTCTTCGGCGTTCTCATCCCAAAGAAGGAAGCGATCTCGTGCAAAACATCGATACTGAGGCGATCACCCCATGGTTGGAGATTATGTGGGACCAAAAAGGTTCCGACCTGCTGCTCGCCGGCGGTTCGGCCCCCCGCATCCGCGTCGACGGCAAGCTGCGGCCCATCGAAGGCGTGCCGATCCTTTTAGGTGACCAGATTGACACCATGGTCCGGACGCTCCTCACTCGCGAGCAGCAGGAAGTGTTGAACGTCGAGCAGGACGTCGACTTTGCTTTCTCGTGGCTGGACCGAGCCCGGCTCCGCGGCAGTGCGTTCACCCAGCGGGGCGAGACGGCTCTGGCCCTGCGGATGATCCCCTCGGCCATCCCGAGCTTTGCCGAGCTCGGCCTGCCCTCGACCGCCGAATGGCTGGCCAACCTACCCCGGGGCTTTGTCCTGGTGACGGGTCCTACCGGGTCGGGGAAATCGACGACGCTGGCTTCGGTCATCGACCGTATCAACGAGTCACGTGCCTGCCACATCTTGACCATTGAGGACCCGGTCGAGTATGTGCACCACCACAAGCTGTCTGCGGTCACCCAGCGTGAGGTCGGACTCGACAGCCCCTCGTTCGACCGGGCCCTCCGTTCGGCCCTGCGAGAGGACCCAGACGTCCTACTGGTGGGTGAGATGCGCGACATCGAGTCGATCCAGATCGCTCTGACGATGGCCGAAACCGGCCACCTGGTCTTCGCCACCTTGCACACCAACGACGCCCCCCAGGCCATCGACCGCATCATCGACGTCTTCCCGGCCTGGCGCCAGGAGCAGACCAGGGTGCAGCTCTCGGCCTCGCTCGGGGCGATCGTGGCTCAGCGCCTGGTTCCAAGGATCGGCGGCGGCATGGTGGCTGCGTTCGAAGTCCTGATTGCCACCAACCCGGTCCGCAACCTCATCCGGGAGGGACGATCCAATCAGCTTCTCAACGTGATGACCACGAATCAAAAGGAAGGGATGCGCACCCTAGAGACCAGCTTGGCAGAGCTCATAGCTTCGGACACCGTCACCTACCAAGACGCCCTCGAAGTCTCTGCCCACCCCAAGGAGCTGGCCCGCGCCATGACCTCCGTCGGCCTGAATCCCGAAAGGATCTGAGGGCTGATGCGGACTCGAGGCGGGCCCGACCTGCCGTACTCAATCGTCGCCGGCGTGACTCCATGCGCACCCGGTTGGCTGGTGGCGAGTGCAAAACTGCATGGGTCCACCTTCGCTCCCGAGGCTCCCCGCGTGCTCGGTAAGTTCACCGAAGTGCTTGATGAGCGCCCGACGTTCGCTGTGATCGCACTCAACGCTCCGGTGGGTTATGCGGAGGAGTCTCAGCTGGGGGGAAGGACCTGTGACCGCATGGCTCGAGCCCTTCTCGGTCGTCGCGGTTCGACGGTGCACAATGCTCCGACCCGCGCCAGTCTCCAAGATGATGTGGTGGACGTTGACGATCGTCTGGACGCGATCACCCAAGTTCTTCTGCGCCGCTACCGTGAGGTCGCCGCGGAGATGGCGCCCTACCGCCAACGCACCGTGTTCGAAGTCCATCCGGAACTGAGTTTCTATCAGATCAACGCCGACGAGCCACTGCGCTGGTCCAAGAAAAGCGAAGCCGGCCGGGCCGAGCGCGGCGAGATTCTGAGACATCGAGTACCCGGTATCGAGCGTGTTCTCGAGGCGGAGATCGACGAGGTGCCCGAAACCCACCTTATAGACTCGGCCGCACTTTTGTGGACGGCGCGGCGCATCTTCGCTCGGGCGGGCACCCGCATCCCGAAAGATCCCGAGTGGGACGAACAGGGCTTGCGGATGGAGCTCGTCCGCTAGGTCTTGCGGATTCGACCGGATCCACAGGATCGCGGTGTCTACCTCTTACAAAGGAAACCCCGGTGCTCCCCACAATTGACGACGAGAGTTCGGGCGGCCTCCGCGCTTCGGGGCACGAAGCGTTCCGATCTGATTCGCTCAGCGGCGCGAAGGGAAGTCGCAAGTCGGCGTGGACGGATTGGTTATATCGACCCCTGTCGGACGGCCGTTGTGTGTTCGGATGGTTCGCCGCGACCGTGGTGTTCGTTGGAGTGGTTCGGCTCATCGGCGGACCGAACGAGGGCGATTTGGGGGAGTCGGCGTACTCCACGTGGGCTATCGCCCATGGCTACCTGTCTTGTGCGTATGCTCCTGCGACCACATCTCACATCCCATCAATCGCATATCCAGGACCATTTATCGCGCCGCTCTGGCCACTCTTGTCCGGCGGCCTCGCGGCACTGCTCTCGATCGGTCACCATGTGCCGTTTCCCTCACGGGGCACCCTTGGTCCGCACTGCTCGAACGCGTTGACCGCTATCTACAAGTGGTCGGTTCGCTCCAACGCCGCTGCGACAACAACGAGGTTGGCCTACCTGAGTTGGCCTGTCTTCGTGGGCGGCGTGGTCGCTGTCTTGCGTGCCTGTGGACGCGGTCGCTGCGGTTGGGAGCCGGCGACGCTCCTCTTCCTGGCCTGTACCCCTCCCATCTGGATGGCCACCACCCAGTACTTCCACCCCCAAGACGTAGTGGCCATGGGCTTGGTTCTTGCCGGCGTCGCCTGCGCTCGGCGAGGAGCGTGGATGTGGGCTGGCGCGCTGATGGGGTTGGCCGTCACGTCGCAACAGTTTGCCCTGTTGGTCGTCGCCCTACTCGCGGTAATCGCACCCGCCAAGCATCGAATCCGGTACTTGGGCGCGACCATCGGTGCCGCGCTACTCGTGCTCGTCCCTGTGATCATCGCAAGTTCCGGTCGGGCCATCCGATCGGTGTTTCTCGGCTCCGGCAACTCGGCTTCACTCGGAGGGACGATCCTCTGGGAATTGCACCTTCACGGCTCATTGCTCGTGATTGCGTCCCGGATCGTCCCGATCGTCATCTCCATGGCGCTCGCCGCGTGGGCCGTTCGGCGGCTCGGCGCGCGAGTGTTCGAACCGTTGCCGCTGCTCTCCTTGGTGGCCAGCTCACTCAGTTTGCGACTCGTGTTCGAGCAGAACCTCTTCGGGTATTACTTCATGGCTCTTGCCGCAGCGCTGGTACTGCTCGACGTGGTCGGCGGCCGCTTGCGCGGCCGACTCCTGGCGTGGCTGGCTCTATGTGCCCTGGCCTTTAGCCCAGTACCCTGGGGTTTTGTCACCAACAGCGTCACGTGGGGGCTGCAGGAGCGAGAGTTCCTGCCCTTCGTTTTTGGCGCGATCGTGCTTGTCTTCATCGTGCACGATGCGAGACGTGCCCGCGTCCGTGCATATTTGGTGGCGTGGCTCGTCGTCGTGGGCGTCGCATTTGGCCGGTTGCCCTGGGAAAATCCCCCACTGCGACACTCCTTCCCGGTTTGGTTCTGGCAGGTTGTTCTCGTCGGCACTGGCGTCGCACTCGCCATTGGTCCGCTTCTTTCGTCTGCGAAGGACCACACTGAGCCGACGCCACTGCGCGAACTGACGGTGGGTGTCGCATGACACAGGTCCGAGATGAGTTCCAATCGAAGGAAGCCGAGGGGAGGAGCGTTTATTGTCCGGAGACCGTCGCGGTTGAGAATTCCTCTCATTGGAGGCTGGCACGCGATTCGATTTCCCGATCGGGCATACGAGTTTCGTCGTCGGGGCCCTGGCTGGACCACCCGCTATCGGGATGGTGGTGCGCACTCGGATGGTTGGCGACGACGGTCGTCTTCATCGGAGTCGTCAGGCTCTTTGGTGGCCCGGCGCATGTAGACGTCGAGGAGTCGGTGCACTCGACGTGGGCCATCGCACACGGACAACTTGCGTGCGCATATCCACTCGGGCCACTCCTGCGGTCGGTGCGTGATCGGACGGGCCGCCTCGTCCCACAGCAGCTCGTCGGCGTGTGATGCTGGCGGCGCGGCGTTCAGCGCAGGCATCGCGAGTGACCAAATCGACGCAGGTGCCCTGGTTGGATCGCCCACTGTCAGGATGGTGGTGCGGTCTCGGCTGGCTGGTGGCGTCTCTTGTTTTTGTCGGGCTGACCCAGATTCTCGGTGGTCCCAGCCAAGATGACGCCTACGAGTCCGTGTTCTCCACGTGGGCCATCGCCCACGGGCACCTAGCGTGCGCGTACCCAGGGGGGAGTGCAGAAGGATTCCCGTTCGGTGCACCGCTGTACCCCCTGCTGTCCGGCGCGATCGCAGCGCTGACCCGGATTGGCCACAGTGTCCCGTTCCCCTCCCAAGCTGCACTCGGTCCCCATTGCTCGGGAGCTGTCGCCTCAATGGTGCAGTGGAGTGAACGAGCCGGGGTCATGTCGCCGACGGTCGAGCTGGGGTATCTCAGCTGGTTCGTGCTCCTTGCTGGGCTTGTTGCCCTGCTGCGGGCATCCGGCCGTGGGCGTTGTGGCTGGGAACCGGCGACTCTCGTGCTCGCTGCGTGCGTTCCGCCGGTCTTCATGTCGGTCCAACGGTTCTTTCACCCAGAAGATCTCCTTGCCATGGGCTTGATCTTGGGAGCCTTGGCCTGCGTTCGCCAGGGATGGTGGGTCTGGGCCGGCATCTTGATCGGGCTGGCCGTTACGTCGCAACAGTTTGCGCTGCTGGTTGCGGCTCCACTTCTGGTGGTTGCTCCAAAGCACCGCCGGCTCAGATTTGCCGGTGCTGCCGTTGTCGCTGCGGCAGTCGTGCTCCTCCCTCTGATTGCGGCCACATCCGGGCGTGTCGTCAGGGCGGTCACCGGGCCCGGTTATCAGGCCACCACCGAGAAGACCGTTCTTTCGGCGCTGCATCTCCACGGGAGCCTTCTGTTCATACCCAGCCGACTTCTGCCCCTCGTGCTCGCCATGGCGCTGGCGTGGTGGGCGATCGGCCGGATGGGGCCGAGAGTGCTCGATCCCGTCCCGCTCGCGTCGCTCATGGCTCTCACGCTTGGGTTTCGCCTCGTCTTCGAGGTCAACCTCTACGGGTACTACTTCATGGCGGTTGCCGTGTTGCTGCTCGTGGCCGACGTTTCGGGTGGGCGATTCCGCATGGAGCTGGTGGCGTGGTTGGCCCTGGTGACCCTGGCCTTTGACCCACTGCCCTGGGGCAGCGACCCCTTGAGCCATGCGATCCCGCTGTGGCTGTGGCAGATCGTCCTCGTGAGTGGCGCCCTCGTGCTGGCGTCCGGTCCGCTTCGCGCCACATTGCATGACCAACCGCGGGCCGAATCCCGATTCGGGGCCGCGGCAATGGTGCGATAAGCGCGGTGCGCCGCTGCCCTGATCTGCCCCTGCGCTCACTCCACATTCGGACCGGTAAGTACGGATTCCCCCACCACCCCGAGCCTTGAAATCGCAATCCTTGCCGCAGTTCCACGTTTAATGGGTAAATACGATTACGCTGGTCAGGATGGGGGTGAGCGCGGAGGTTGGGGTGAAAATCTTGATCGTCGAGGACGACCCCGACATTAGTGACCTGCTCAGGCGGGTGCTCGAGTCGGACGGCTACGCGGTCGAGACGGCGACGGATTCGGCGGGGGCGCTGAAGGCCGTGGCAGAAGGCGCCCCTGACCTGGTACTTCTTGACGTAGTGCTCGGGGGCGAGGACGGCCGTGACCTCCTGGTCAAGCTGCGCCAGCAGAGCGACGTGCCGGCGGTCTTCCTCACGGGGCGCGGGCTGGAGATGGACCGCATCGCCGGGTTGCGCATGGGGGCCGACGACTACATCGTCAAGCCGTTCTCACGGGGCGAGCTGACTGCCCGCATCGAGACCGTCTTGCGGCGCTCGCGCCCTTCGGTGGCCGAGCGACGCTCGTCGGGGTCGGCCCTGACCTTCGGCCAGCTGCGCATCGACCTCACCACCAGGGAGGTCGTGCGTGAGGGCGAGCTCATCGAGTTGACGGCCATGGAGTTCAACCTCCTGGCCTTCCTCGCCTCGTCGCCCCGCCAGGTGTTCTCACGCCAGCAGCTCCTCCAGAACGTGTGGGCATCGTCGAGCGAGTGGCAGGACGAGGCGACGGTCACCGAGCACATCCGCCGCGTGCGCCGCAAGATCGAGGAGGACCCCGATCACCCTCGCTGGATCACTACCGTGCGCGGTGTCGGCTACCGCTTTGAGCGCCGCGGGCACCTCACCGAGAGCTAAATTTAGATTCTCGCGGCGCCTCAGCCCCTGAGATTTTGAAACGGCCGGAGCAGTTCCGGCCCCGCAAATATCGCCAAGAGCGTGCCCAGGGCCAGGAAGACCCCGTAGGGGATCTGCTGCTGGCGACTCATCCGGTTGGTGGCGATGAGTGTGAGGCCGACCACGGCCCCGATCAGGTTGGCGGCAAAGAATCCCAGGAGCACGTATCGCACCCCGAGCCATCCGAGCGCCAGGCCCAGCACGGGGGCCAGCCGCACGTCGCCGAAGCCGAGGAGCCGAGGGCTGATGGCGTTCAGGGCGAAGAAGATGGCGAACCAGGCGACGGCGCAGATGCCGGCCACCAAGAGGTCGTGCCAGTGGTGGGTGGCCGCGGCCGCCACCACGAGGAGGAGGGTGACCAGGCCGAGTACCGGATAGACGATCCTCTTCGGGAGCAGCAGGTGCTCCACGTCGATGCAGGCCAGCGCCAGCAGTCCCGCCGCTAGGACGAGAAACGCCGGGAGGCTCCACGAGAACCCCGTACGGGCGGCCAGACCGGCGAAGAGGCCGGCGGTCGCCGCCTCAATGAGCGGATAGCGCACCGAGATGGGCACGCGGCACTTGCGGCACCGGCCTCGCAGCAGCAGCCACGAGAAGATCGGCACGTTGTCCTTGGACGCGATGGGCTCCCCGCAGTTGGGGCAGGCCGATCGGGGAGACACCACGGACTCCTTGCGGGGAACGCGGTAGATCACCACGTTCAGGAACGAACCGACGACGAGCCCGAACAACGCGCAATAGACGATCAGGAGGCCTAACACCCGGCACCGCCCGGCTGCCTCCGCCCGTCGTCCATGGCGTCGTACGCTACCTTTGCCAATCCATCATTTCGGTCATGGGCGCGAGCGGCGCGCGCTCAACCGATATCGTGAATGAAAAGGTCCAGAAGCTCCGGATCGAGTTGGGCGCGGCGGCGGCTCCGCAGAATCTCGAGTGATTCCTTCTTCGTGTACGGCCGCTTATAGGGCCTCGGGCTGCGCAACGCGTCATAGACATCGGCGATGGCGACAATTCTGCCCTCGAGTGGGATGGATGTTCCCACCAACCCGTGCGGGTAGCCGTTCCCGTCGAAGCGTTCATGGTGGGAGAGCGCGATCACCGCACCGAGCTGCAGTAGCGGCGAATCGAAACCTTCGAGCATCTTGAAGCCGGATTCGGTGTGCCCCTGCATGATGCGCAGTTCGTCACGGCTCAAGGGTGTGGTCTTCCCCAAGACGGCGTCCGGGATGCTCACTTTTCCGATGTCGTGCAGCTGGCTGGCCATCCGGAGGAGCTCGACCTCGTGGTGCGCCAGGCCCGCCAGGGTGGCCAGGCGGGCGGAGTGGGTACTCATCCGATGCAGGTGACAGGCGACATCGGGCTCTCGCCACTCTGCCGCCACCGCCGCTCGCCCAAGGGTCTCCTCTCGAGCTGGGGACTGCACGCGGTCCTGCGCGGCGAGCTCCTTCAGAGCCGCACCCACGGCGGCGATCGGGCGCTCGAAGTCGGAGTCTGCGCGCGTACCCTTCGCCTCTTCCGCCAGCCCCTCCGCTCTTTGGCGCAGCGCCCCGACGACGTTGATCAGGATCACGTTCGTGTCGAACGGCTTGAGCACGTAGCCGTAGGCGCCATAGCGCGCCGCGGCTTCGGCGGCCTCGGGCGCCGCGACGGCGGTGACCATGAGCACCGCCAGCTCGGGGTAGGTGGCATGGGCATGGGCAAGCAGTGAGAACCCGCTCTCGCCCGGCATCGTTACGTCGCACAGCATCAGATCGAACGGTGCGGACGCGAGCAGTTGACGCGCCTCCATCGGGTCGCCCGCGGCGACACAGTGATAGCCCGCGTTGCCGAGGACTCGGACCAGTGATCGACGTATCGGTTCCTCGTCGTCGACGATGAGGAGCCGGGCCGCGGGGCCGCTGCGGGGGAACGTGACCGTCGAGCTCATGGGAAGACCGGGACCGTTCCCGCATGCACGGACGAAGTCTCTTCCTCGGAGTGTGCAACGTCGGGTCGGGCGTATGCCGGTGGAGCGTGCCGCGAGAGCGGGAACAGCACGGTCACCGTGGTCCCCAGCCCTTTGTCGGTTGCGAGCGTGGCGACGCCCCCGGATCGTTTGGCGATCCCGTGGACCATGGACAGACCGAGGCCGGCGCCGCGGCCGGTCTCCTTGGTCGTGAAGAACGGTTGGAAGGCCTTGGTCGCCACCTCGGGGGTCATTCCCTCCCCGTCGTCCGCCACTTCGATCCTGGCGAACGATCCCGGGAGCACGCCCAGCGCCCGAGCGTGTTCGTCGTCGAGCTCGGTGGTGTCGATCGTCACGCGAATGTTCCCGCCACAGGGCATGGCATCGCGCGCGTTGGTGGCCAGGTTCACCAGTATGAGCTCGAGTTCCCCGCGGTCGGCCAGCACGGGACAGGGGGCGGTGGCCGCGTGGAGGCGCAGGTGCGTGTCCGCGTCAAGGGTGGAGCGCAGGAGGTGCTCAGCGTCGCCCGCAGCATTGTTGAGGTCCACCACGCTCGGTGCCGTCACGTTCTGGCGGCTGAAGATGAGGAGCTGATGGGTCAGTCCGGCCGCTCGGTGTGCCGCCTTTTGCACCTCGGCGACGTCCTGTTGCATCTCGCTTTCGGGATCAAGCCCGTCGGAGAGGAATTCGGAATAGCTGAGGATGGTCTGCAAGAGATTGTTGAAGTCGTGGGCGATGCCACCGGCGAGCTGCGTGACTGCCTCCAGACGCTGCGCCTGCCGGAGGCCCTGCGCAATCTGCGCCTGGCGCGTGAGCACCTCGTCGACCTCGGTGCTCTTCGCTTCGAGCTCCGCCGCCAGTCCGAGGGTCTCGTCACGCAGGCCGACGGCAAGGCCGAGCAGCCCGGCAGCGACCAACGTGCCCAGGAGCCCGCCCAGGAGGGAGATCCAGGGAAAGCTGGCCGCGAAGAACCCGCCGAAGCTCGCACCGAAGCCGACCAGGACCACGAGCATGGTGGCCCGACGAAGCCTCATGATGCCCTCGGGGTGGCAGCTGGCTTCGTACGCGATTGCATCTCTACAAGGGTGACGGTCGAGCCACTCCAGGCTCTCCACCGCAACCCAACGGCAACCCAACTTTCTTCCCTGGTCGCGGGATGCGCGCACCCCGCGAGTAGTCGCCTCGGGGCTCAGGGCCTCCGGAGCAAGATCCGCTCCACGCGGTGCGCGCCGTCCTTCTCCAACACCAGATGGGCACGGCCCCGTGTGGGCGCCACGTTCTCATGGAGGTTGACCAGATTGACCTCGGCCCACACCCGTTGTGCCAGGATCGAGAACTCCTCGTCGGAGAGGGAGGCAAAGCGATGAAAATACGAATCGGGCTCCAAGAGCACGGTGCGGCGTAACGCCACCAGCCGCTGGTGATACCAGCGGGCGACATCGTCTTCGGCCGCGTCCACATAGATGGAGAAGTCGAAGAAATCCGAGACCACCGTGTGGTGCGCGGGCGCACCCTTGGAGTGCACCTGCAAGACGTTGAGCCCTTCGACGATGACGATGTCGGGACGGCGCAGGACCTGCATCTCATCGGGGACGATGTCGTAGGCCAGGTGTGAGTAGACGGGGGTCGCCACCTCGCCCACACCGGCACGCAGCGCCGCCAGGGCGCCGACCAGCCGGCGTTGATCGTAGCTCTCGGGGAAGCCCTTGCGGCCCATGAGCCCGCGGGCCTCGAGGGTGGCGTTGGGGTACAAGAACCCATCGGTGGTGAGGAGATCGACGGACGGGTGATCGTCACCTCTGCGCAGGAGGGCTTGGAGCACCCGGGCCGTGGTGCTCTTGCCGACAGCGACACCCCCTGCGATAGCGATGATGAACGGGCCGGTGGCGGTTTGCCGAACCAAAAACGCAGCCATCCTTTGGTGTGCGGCGCGCTTGGTCAGCGCCAACAGGGCGACGAATTGTGCGAGCGGGAGGTAGATCTGGGCGATCTCGTCGGCGGAGATCTGCTCGCCGGTCGCCGCCAGAAGTTTCGCCTCCGCCTCCGACAGCGAGCGCCCGTCGGCGCCGGCCAGCGCGGCCCACTGTCCGCGGTCGAACGTCTCGAATCCGGCTTCAGTGAGAGGGCCGGTGGCGGCTTCCTCGAGAGCGGATCTGTCCGGGCGCTTCATGGGGCCCTGACGCTACGACATCGGGCGGCGGCACTACCGCCTTTCGGCAACCCTGGGGCCACTCCACTGCAACTTGAAAGTTCGATACTTGGCGCATGCAAGCGAAAGCACCCACTCTGCTTCCCCACCGACAGGGCGGGGAGACGTCCGGGGCGAAAGCTGCCAATGCCCATTGCACTCCGACCCCGGTCGACAATCGATCGCCCGGCGCCCGGCGGACCGCGACGTGAGGTCGTGAACTTGAGGGATCGGTCGGTCCCGGCTGACCCCGGAGTCGGCCTCGATGACGCCCTGACCCTGTTCCTCGTCGACTGCCTCCAGGACTACCTCATCGGCTCGTTCCAGGAGCCCCCCCGGGAGGCGACGCTGGACGACGTCCTCCTCGTGGCCGACAAGTCACGCAGTGCCGCCACCCACAAGAAGGGTGGGTCGGTCAGCCCCTACGCACAGCGCCGTGACCTGCTCGAAGCGGTCAGCGCGATGTTGGGCGGGCCCGACACCCTGATCAAGGTCGGTCAGAGCTTCTTCGACTCCATCCGCAACCCCGAGCGGGTGGAACTGCTGCAGTCGCTCGGCTCCCCGGCTGCGGTGTACGAGGCTCTGCCGCAGATCATCCAGCAGCTCCGCCTGGCCTTCGAAATGCGAACAGAAGTGCTCGCAGCCGACGAGTGCCGCATCGAGATCCGTATGCGCACCCCCTATGCCCCGTTCCCTGAGCTCTGTGCATTCGGATTTGGACTGGCCTCGACGGTGCCCGAGCTCTTCGGCCTCCCTGCCGCCGAGGTGGCGCGAGAATCCTGCCAGTGCGAAGGTGCCGCCGCCTGCTCGGCCAAGCTCCACTGGTCCTCGGCGGGCGCGGAGGAAACCCCGGCCGGCCTGGCCCGCGTGCGCGAGCGGCTCCAGCAGGCCCGGCGCAAGGGTGCGGACCGTGCCAATCGCCCGTCCGGCGATGACATCCAGCCCGTTCTCACCCGCGTGGTGAAGGGCTCCACCGCCCAGGAGCGCCCGCCGCGAGCCTGATCCCAGGTCGCCGACGCCGGGGCGGGCGCGGTGGTCGGCCCGTCAGTTGAAGCGCGCCAACAGGGCGCGCGCCCGCACCTGCAACGGCAGGGCCGCCTCTCGTGACACCCCGGGCGTGCGCGCCAACTCCTCGAAGAGGGCTGCGGCCTCGTCGTGGCAGCCCAGCCCGGCGAGGCTCTCGGCCAACGAGATCCGCTCGCCCGGCGGGAGCCCGGGAATGGCGGCACGCAGCCGGCTCACCCAACGCAGGCCTTCTTGGTCACGTCGGCGGGCGAAGCTGTGGTTCAGGTTGGCCAGCATCCGCGACACGATGGCACGTGGTCCGACCGAGTCCAGCATGCCCGGCGCGAGGGTGATCTCCGTCTCGCCGAGTAGTCGTGCACAGGACGTGTGATCGAGACGCGATCCGCCGGAAAAGGCATCGATCAGAAGTTCGGGATGGCGGGGATCCCTCACCAGGAAGTGGCCGGGCATGCCGACCCCTTCGAGCGCCACGCCGCAGCGACGCCCGATCTCAATGAGGAGGACCGACAGCGTGATCGGGATGCCCAGCCGGCGATCCAGTACCTGGTTGAGGTACGAGTTGCGCGGGTCGTCGTAGGTCTGGTCGTCGCCCCGCACGCCCAGTGTCTCGAACACCAACCGGCACACCCCCTCGGTGTTCGCCGTCACGACTTGGGTGGCCAGCGCGTCGAGGCGCTCCAGCTGGGCGGAGACGTCGAGGCCGGGATCGGCGTGGGCCGCGATCAACAGCGCGGCCTCGTCGAGGGCAATCTCCGATTCAGGGCGCCCCATCAGTTCTCGCCATCTCCTCAGGCCCTCCATGCCGGTCGACTGTACTGGCGCGTCCCCACGGCCGGGGACCGTGCCACATCGGGCGCCGGGCCAGCGGTTCGGTGTCGTGTGCCCTGAGACGCCGAGTTCCCTGCTGCTGAGTCCCGGCCCGAGATGTACATCCCGGCCCGCTCTCCGGAATCGGGGTGCGGTCGCCAGGCGCGACAATGGAGGGATGGGAAAGACGTTCGAGGTCATCGATGACCGCATGACCGAGTGGCTGGCGGCGCAACCAGTCTTCTTCGTATCGACGGCGCCCCTTGCCGCGGACGGCCTGGTGAATTGCTCTCCGAAGGGCAACCGGCGGGAGTTCGCCGTCCTCGGAGAGCGAACGGTGGCGTACGTCGACCAGACGGGGAGCGGCATCGAGACCATCGCCCACCTCCGCGAGAACGGCCGCATCGTCGTGATGTTCTGCGCGTTCGAGGGGCCGCCCCGCATCGTGCGTCTGCACGGAACGGGGCGCGCCGTGGTCGTCGACTCTCCGGAGTTCGCTGCTCTGGCGGCGCATTTCCCCGGCGGGACGGGGGTAGGCGTGCGCTCCATCATTGTGGTCGACGTCTGCCGCATCTCTGACTCGTGCGGGTACGGAGTGCCGTTCATGGCCTTCAGCGAACATCGCCCCACCATGGATAAGTGGTCGGCGCGCAAGGGTCCCGAGGGCATTCGCGCCTACTGGTCTGAAGCGAACGGCTCGAGCATCGACGATCTCGCCGGGCTGCCGTTTACCTAGTGGGGGAGAGGCGGCGAAAATTCGTGCCGCTTGCCCTCAGGGGGACGGCAGGTGCCGGACCTCGTGCCCGGGGCCTTTTCGTTCCCAGTTGCCGGACCGGCCCCCGGACTTGTGCCACACGGTCAGTCCCTCGATGTGGGCCGTCGGGTCGACATCGACCAGGGCCTTGACCAGCGTCAGGGCTGCCATCGCACAAGCGGTCAGGGCCTCCATCTCCACGCCGGTGCGCTCGATGATCTCGGTCGTGGCGCTGATCTCGAAGCGCCACGCCTGCGCCTCCACCTCGACGCGCACGGCATGGATACGGATCGGGTGACACAGAGGAATGAGCGAGGCGGTGCCTTTCGCCGCCAAAATTCCGGCGAACCGGGCCGCTTCAATGATGTCGATGCCCTCGGGTGAGGCCTCGAAACCGTCGGCCACATCCACCTCCGTCACGACCGCGCACTTCGCAACGGCCACCCTGCGGGTCAAGGGCTTGGCCATGACGTCCACCATGCGCGCGCGTCCGCGCTCGTCAATGTGGGTCAGGCCCCCGTGGTCCTTGCTTGCACCGTGATCCTTGCTCTCATCGGTGGAGCGGGCCATCGCTCCCCTCACCCACCCGATACCGGCGGGATCACTGCAACCTCGTCGTCGTCACCGACTGGCGCATCGGGTTCCACGGCGTCACCGTTGAGCCAGATGTTCGAGATCGTCACGATGTGCGCGAATTGCGGGCCGAATTTGGCCCCGGCGGCGGAAATCACCGCAGCGACATCGTGCCCCGGCAAGGTCACACTGGACACGCCCGCCGCCTCGCGGGCCGGGCCGAACAACAGGAGGCGGGGCACCCTCAACCCCCGATCATCGACATCGACCGGGCCGGGCTGAGGAACCCTGGCTCGTTGATGCCGTGGCCGGGGAACTTCGCCCACACGGACTCGCGGAAGTGGCGGGCCACTTCGGCGTCGGTGCCGCCGTGACGGAGGAGATCGCGCACGGTGCGCTCGTCGTCGGAGAACAGGCAGTTGCGCAGGCCACCATCGGCAGTGAGGCGCAGGCGGTCGCACGTGCCGCAGAACGGTTCGGTGACGCTCGAGATCAGGCCGATCTCGCCCTCGCCGTCAGCGAAGACGAATCGTTCGGCGGGTGCGGAACCGGAGGATTGCGACAGTGCGACAAGCGGCCAGACGGCGGCAATCCGGTCGAAGACCTCCCGGCCCGGGACGAGCTGGGCCCGCTCCCATTTCCCTTCGGCGTCGAGTGGCATGAACTCAATGAAGCGCACGATGCGCCCGGTCCGCCGGGCGAAGGCGGCAAAGTCGAGGATCTCGTCGTCGTTCTGGCCGCGCAGGAGCACGACGTTGACCTTGAGGGGAGTCAGTCCGGCGGCCTCGGCGGCGTCCATCGCCTGAAGCACGACCGTCAGATCGCCGCGTCGGCGAATGGCGGCGAAGCGTTCGGGATCCAGCGAGTCACAGCTGATGTTGACGCGCCGTAGGCCGGCGGCGGCCAACTTCGACGCGACGGGGGCCAGCTCGGTGCCGTTCGTCGTCATGGCGAGGTCGTCAAAGCCGAGCTCCGCCAGGCCACCTACCAGATCCGCCAAGCCCTTGCGCACGAGTGGCTCCCCGCCGGTGAGCCGTACGGCGGTGATCCCGAGCCCCCGTGCCACGCGGGCGAGCCGGACGATCTCTTCGAAGGTCAACAGGTCACGTTGGGGGAGGAAGGAGAGCCCCTCCTCGGGCATGCAGTACACGCAGCGGAGATTGCAGCGGTCGGTCACCGAGATGCGGAGGTCGTTGTGCACGCGCCCGTAGCGATCCACCAGGGGGCCCTCGAGCGGCATGACGGCGCTCGACGCGGCGCCGCCCGCCCCGCCCGCCGCCCCGCGTGGGTGCGGACGCACGGAAAGCCTCACCGGCACGGGTTCGGTCATGTCGATTCCGAGGACACCATCAGCGGCCCACCCCCGGGGGAACCAAGGTTGTCGGCGTCGAGCAGGAGCACGTCGACCAGCGCGTCGGCCGGCGCGCCGGTGCCGTCGGGCAAGAGGATGAGGGCATTGGCCTCGGCCATCGAGCGCAGCTGGTGGGACTCCTGCCCGTCGGTGGTGCTGACCCACCACGCCCCCTGGCGGTCCACGGTGACATGTCCGCGGAGGAGGTGCAGCTTCCCGTCGCTCTGCCGGGGAAGGCCGTGCGCCGCACGGGCCCGGACGACCGGACGGTGCAGCGCACGATGGCCCCCGAAGGTTCGCAGCGCCGGGCGCACGAAGAGCTCGAAGCTGACCATGGCCGACACCGGGTTGCCCGGGAGCCCGAATACCGGAGTGCCGGATCCGGCCAGGATCCCGAACGCGAACGGCTTGGCCGGCCTGATGGCCACCTGCATCCATCGCATCGTTCCGCTGCTCAGGCGCTCCAGGACCACCTTTACGAGGTCGAGGTCCCCGACGCTCACGCCGCCGCTGGTGAGGATCGCATCGCAGGTCTCGGCGCCGCGCATGATGACCTCGACAAGGGCGCTCTCTTGGTCCCCGACGATGCCGAGATCGACGCAGTCCCACCCTTCGCGCCGGGCCAGGCCCAGGAGGGTGGCCCGGTTGGCGTCACGGATCGTCCCCGGCGGGAGGGGACCAGGCCCGGAGTACAGCTCGTCTCCCGTCGAGAGGACGCCGACTCTTGGGCGTGGATGGGCGAGAACTTCTGCCATGCCCTGGCCCGCCAGAACGCCCAGATACGCCGGGGAAAGCACGGTTCCCGCCGGGGCCACCACGGCGCCCACGGCCACGTCACGTCCGGGTGGACGTACGAAGTCACCGGGCTGGAGGTGCTGGAGGATCGTGACGTGGCCTCCGTCGGAGTCGACTTCGGTCTGCTCGACCATGCACACGGCATCGGCTCCCGCCGGGACCGGGGCCCCGGTCATGATGCGGACCGCCTGACCGGGGCCTACTTGTCCTTCAAGGACGTGACCGGCCATCACGGAGCCGACGACCTGCAGCCGGACGGGTGCACCGAGCGTGTCGTGGGCCCGTACCGCGTAGCCGTCCATGGACGAGTTGGCGAAGGAGGGAACCGGCTCGGTCGCCGTCACGTCCGTGCTCACCACGCAACCGAGTGCGGCGTCGAGTGGCAGCGCGCGCGGCGGCAACGGCTTGCAGTGCCCGAGTACGAACTCTTGCGCTTCGTCGAGAGGAATCACTGGTGCACCCGGGAGATGCCGTCCGGGGTCGATTCGCCCGTGCCGATGTCGCCCGTGCCGATGTCATCCGCGTTGGTGGTCCCGGCGCAGACGCTCCAGTCGGAGCCCTCGGCCCAGGTCTCGCGCTTCCAGATGGGCACGGTGTGCTTGAGCGTGTCGATGCAGAACTGGGCTGCCGCGAAAGCCTCGCCGCGGTGTGGCGTCGACGCGGTGACGACGACCGAGATCTCCCCTACCTCCAGACGGCCCACGCGATGGAGAAGTACCAGTCGACCGATGCTCGCCCATTGCGCGCGTGCCGCGGCGGCCACGGCAGAGAGGCGCGGTACCACCTGCTCCGTGTAGGCCTCGTACTCCAAGTGGGTCACGCCGGGCCGCCCCTCGGAGTGGTCGCGCACGATCCCGCAGAAGGTGACGATGCCCCCGCACCCAGGGAGAGTGGCCCACTTGACCGCCTGGTCGACGGGAAGCTCGTCCGCGGTCACGCCGATCCAGTTCGGCCCATCCGAGGGCAGCAGTGCGGCATTGCGCGCGGACTCGGTCACTGTGCCGACCACCAGGGGCGACAGGGGGGACGGCACTCGGTGCGCGCGCCGCGGCAGGCGATGCGGTGTTGGGCGGCGGATGTCACGTTCTCAAGCTATACGGCCCTACCAGGGAGAAGATCGCGTCGGGTGCCTGAGATGCAAAACGAGCGAAGGGCCCTGGGGTTTCTCGACCCGTCGATGGGTTGCCCCCGTCGATCGTGTACCCGTCGATCGTGCGCTTCAGTGTGGCCGGCCACCGGCCAGGAGCTCGAGCGCATGAGGAAGGACATCGACGACAGCGGCGAGCGACTCGACGGCACCTCGGGGCGAGCCAGGCACGTTGAGTACGAGGCAGCGGCCCATCGTGCCGGCCACGCCGCGCGAAAGGCGACCGAGGGGGCTGACGGCGCGCATCGCCTCGGCCAGTCCGGGAGCCTCGCGGTCGATGACGGTCCGGGTCGCCTCCGGCGTCAGGTCGGTGGGGGAGAAGCCCGTTCCGCCGGTGGTTACGATGAGCCCGGCGAAGGACGCCGACAGCTCGATGAGGGCCGTGGCCACCGGTGTCACGCCGTCGGCCACCGTTCGACGTTCCACGACCGAGAACCCGTGCTGGGTCAAGGAGTTGGCCAATGCCTCGCCGGATCGATCTTCGCGTGTGCCGTCACTGACGGACTCGGACACCGTCAGCACCTTCGCGGCCAACCCCGCCTGTGTCACGCTACCGCTCGCTGTCCGGTGCGGACATCGCCCGCTCGATACGCGGGCACGCCTTGTCCGCCCACCCACCGATGACGGAGTCGAGATCATCGAACCGGTCCTCGGTCACGTAGAGGCTGCGGGTAGGTACGGAGGCGCCGAGCTCCACCAGCAGCGGGCGGAGATGGACCTCCGGAGCCAGGGCATGGATGGGTGCTGCCCCGGTCATGAGGGGAACGGCAACTGCCGCGGCGAGAGCGTTGGCGCCGTAGCGATCGAAAAAGGACTTCAGAATCCCGGTGTAGGTCGCTTTGAAGGTTGGTGAGGCCACGACAATGAGGTCGCTCACCGCCACTGCTTCGAGGAGCGCGGTGACCCGCTCCGCATCAGGATCGAACAGTTCGCCGCCCACCTCGGCCAGGTCGACAACTACCCGGTCCTGCGAAGCGAGCTGCAGCCGTTCGGTCAACGTATCTGCCAACGCAAGGGCGACCCGCAGGGTGCGGGAGCCGGCTTTTGGATTCCCCACCACCACCGCCATGGTCATCTGTCTCTGCCCCTTGTAGTCCCCGGCCTCGACACGCTAGTGCGCGGAGCACAAAGATTTGCCCGGCAACACCCTCGTGGGACCACCACGGGTATGTCTCGTCAGCGCGTCGCCGAAGCGCTTACGTGTCGGAGCTGGTGCGGCGCTGCGACAGACGGAAGCGCCGTTTGCGGCTCCGCCGAGCGGCCATGCGCAGGTGGGTGCTCCGAGAGACGCTGATCGTCAGCACGACAACGGCACCTGCCAACGCCGCCCCGAGCAGCGCGACGGCCACGGGCATGTGACCGCTCGCGCCGAAGAACTCGATCCGCACCGAACGGGTGTTCTGCACTATGAAGTCGATCAGGGCGATGCCGAGCACGACGGCCACCGCCACGGCCACCCACGCACCGCTGATCCGGTTGTGGCGTGCGCCGTCCTCTCGCCCCCCTCGGCCCGCGTCCGCCACCGACAGCGGAGCGCCCGGTACCGGCCCTTCGTCAACGTCCGGCATATGCGCACCGGTGGGAGCCGGCGCTTCGGGAGGGGGCACCTCCAATTCATACCCGTTGTAACCGGAGTTGTAACCCGCATGTACAACTGGAGTTGCAATCCGTATGACGGGTTGTGCCCCGCACATCGTGGATCGCCTGTGCCCGGACACGCCGCGTGGTGGTTCGTTAAGCGAACTATCTGGCTATCCTGGACGAGTGGGACGTCGGCTCGATCCAAACGTGCAGAAGGGGGCAAGCAAGGGCGGCGTCGTCACCACGGCGGGAAGCGTGGAAGCCGTGCGGGCTTTGGCGCGCGCCTCGCGCGTCCTCGAGCGTGCCTCCGGTGAACTCAGCCTGGCGCACTACCGCGTGCTCTCGGCCATCGCATCGGGCGACGAGAGAGCGTCTCGCGTTGCCAGCAGATTGGCCCTCGGCAAGCCGACCGTGAGCGCGGCGGTCGAGACCCTGGTCCAGCGCGGCCTCCTGATCCGTTCGGTGGTCGAGGGGGACCAACGGGTGGCGGCGTTGCACCTGACCCCGGAGGGGTTTGCGCTCCTCGACCGCGTGGAGGCGGAGATGATCAGGCGCATCGACGACCTGTGCGCCCGGACGCCTGACGGCACGCAGCTTCTCGAGTCGCTGGCGTGGCTCGGCGCCGCCATCGACGACATGCAGGCGCAGCGCGCGGCCGAACGGCGAGGAGGCTGATGCGCGCCGACAACGCGGCATCCGGCCCACGGCAAACCGGCCCACGGCCATCCCGCCGAGAGCGATCGCGCGCCGAGCCGGGATGGGTGCGGCGTCTCGCTGGCTACATGATTCTGCACCGCCGGGACATCACCCTCGCCGTTGCGGCGGCGATTCTGGGCAGTGTGTGCCAGACGGTCGTCCCCCTGGTCGAGCGGCAGATCGTCGACGGGGTCATCATCTCCCGGACCTCGTCGCTGTGGCCCTGGCTGGTCCTCCTCATTGCTTTGGCGTTGGCGTCCTTCGGGTTTCTCTACATCCGCCGCTACCGGGGCGGCCGGGTGGCTCTCGGCGTGCAGTACGACCTGCGCAACGCCATGCACGCGCATCTCCAAGTGCTCGATTTCGACAACCTCGACCGCATGCCGACGGGCCAGCTGGTAGCAAGGGCGAACTCTGACTCGACGCTCGTACAGGGGCTCTTGAGCTTCTTCCCCATCATGAGCGGCAACATCCTCCTCATGTTGTTCTCGCTGGGCGTCATGGTCTACCTGTCGCCGTTGCTCGCCGTCGTCAGCGTGATCATCGCGCCGACCCTGCTCCTCGTCTCCTACCGCATGCGGCGACGGATCTTTCCCGCCACCTGGGACGGCCAGCAGCGCGAGGGCGATGTCGTCCAGATCGTCGACGAGGACGTCAATGGCGTGCGCGTGGTCAAGGCGTTCGGGCAGGAACAACGCGAGCTCAACCGGGTCACCGACGCAGCACAGACCCTCTATGGCTCACAGATGAGGGCGGTCCGCCTCCAGTCCCGCTACCAACCGCTTCTCGAGTCCGTTCCGACCATCGGGCAGGTCGCCATACTGGCCTTCGGAGGTTGGCTGGCCCTCCGCCGCGAAATCACCCTCGGCACCTTCCTGGCCTTCTCGACGTACATCGTGCAGCTCGTCGCACCGGCCCGCCAGCTTGCCGGCGTCCTCACCATCGGCCAGCAGGCCCGGGCCGGCATCGAGCGGATCTTCCAGCTCTTGGATCTGCCACCGACCATTGCTGACGCCCCCGACGCCGTGGAACTCGGCCCATTGGAGGGTGCGATCGGCTTCTCCGACATCAACTTCGGCTACGGCTCGGGCGTACCCGTGCTGAAGGGGTTCGACCTCCAGATCGAGGCGGGAGAGCGGGTGGCCATCGTCGGGCCGAGTGGGAGCGGCAAGACCACCGTCGCCATGTTGGTGTCGCGTTTCTACGATCCCGCCGCCGGCTCGGTCAGCGTGGACGGGCACGACGTGCGCGGGGTCACGCTGCACTCGCTGCGTCGTCAGGTCGGCGTGGTCTTTGAGGAGAGCTTCCTCTTCTCGGACACGGTGCGTTCCAACATCGCCTATGGACGCCCGGACGCCTCCGATGAGGAGATTGTGGCAGCGGCGCGTGTGGCCCAGGCGCACGAGTTCATCACCGAGCTCCCGCGCGGCTACGACACGGTCGTCGGCGAGCGCGGGTTGACCCTTTCGGGCGGCCAGCGCCAGCGCATCGCATTGGCCCGGGCGCTGGTGTCGGACCCGCGCATCTTGATCCTCGACGATGCCACCAGTGCGATTGACGCCATGGTCGAAGAACGGATCCACGAAGGGCTCCGCGAGGTCATGGCGAATCGGACGACGCTGCTGGTGGCCCACCGGCGCTCGACCCTCCACTTGGCCGATCGCATCGTCGTCCTGGTTGACGGGCGGGTGGCCGAGCAGGGCACGCACGAGGAGCTGCTCGAGCGCAGCGCCGTCTACCGCACCCTGCTGACGGGTATCGAGGAGGACCTCGTGCAACAGGCGGGCGACCGCATCGAGGCGCTCGCTGCCATCACGGCGCGCAGCGAGGACGGCACGACGTCTTCGGCCTGGGGGACCGACGTGCCGGCCGCCAGCGGGGGAGCCGCCCTTCTGCGGACGGTCGGGCCTCCGAGCATCGGCCCGGGACTCGGCGGTGGGGGTGGCGGTGGGTGGCGGCTGAATCTCGCCCCCACGCCCGAGTTGCTGGCCCGCGTGGCAGCCCTGCCCCCCGTGCGCGACTTCGCGCAGGTTGACCTGGAGCAAGAATCGAGCCACGACAGGTCCTTCAGCCTGGCGCGGCTCCTCCGTGACTTCCGCCGGCCACTGCTCATCGGTCTGGTCCTCGTGGTGATCGACGCTCTGGCCAGCTTGGCCGGCCCCGTCCTGGTCAAGACCGGGATCGACAACGGCGTGGCCAAGGGGTCCCTCGTTGTCGTGTTTGCGGCATCAGGCATCTTCCTGCTCGTCACCCTGATGGATCTCATCGACCAGATCGGCGAGACCTTCGTGACGGGGAGGGCCGCCGAGCGGATCATGCTGTCGTTGCGCATTCGCATATGGGCCCAACTGCAGCGACTGTCGTTGGATTACTACGAACGCGAGATGGCCGGGCGCATCATGACGCGGATGACCACCGACGTCGACCAGTTCGAATCGCTCATTGAGAACGGACTTCTCTCGGCGCTGGTTTCCATTGTCACCTTCGTCGGTGTGGGGTGCGCCCTCGTCATCATCAACTTCGAGCTCGGGATCTGCACGCTCTCGGTCGTTCTACCGCTTGCCGTGGCCACGGTGTTCTTCCGTCGCAGGGCGGCCCGTCTCTACGATCTCTCGCGCGAGCGGATCGCCATCGTCAACGCCGACTTCCAGGAGAGTGTCTCGGGGGTGAGGGTGTCGCAGGCCTTCGTGCACCAGGACGAGACGATTGCGCACTTCCACCGTCTCGGCCGCGACTATCTCGAATCCCGGGTTGCCGCCCAACGGCTGGTCGCCATCTATTTCCCCTTCGTACAGTTCCTCTCGGGAGTGGCCGACGCCATCGTGCTCGGAGTGGGAGCGGGGTTGATCGCATCGGGGCACGTCACCTCGGGCGCGCTGATCGCCTTCATCCTCTACATCGACCTGTTCTTCTCGCCCATACAACAGCTGTCCCAGGTATTCGACTCCTGGCAACAGACGCGGGTCTCGGTCGCCCGCATTGCCGAGCTGATGCGGCTCGAGCCCATCACCCCGGAGGCCGACCACCCGGTTCGGCCCCGACGCCTTCACGGTGAGATCACGTTCGAGGGCGTCCGGTTCGCCTACCCGGCGGTGGTCGCCTCGCCGGGGGAGGTCGCCCGGCGCCCACTCGAGCGCCGTGGGCCGAAGGACCCCCGGCTCCTGCAGGCTGCCGACGCCCAGGCGGGCAAGCCTCCCGAGGCTCTGCGCGGCGTCGATCTGCACATTGACGCCGGGGAGACGGTGGCGCTCGTGGGGCAGACGGGAGCGGGGAAGTCGACGGCGATGAAGCTCGTGGCGCGCTTCTACGATCCTGATCGCGGCGCCGTACGTGTCGACGGCATGGACCTACGGACGCTCGATCTCCTCGGCTACCGGCGCCAGCTCGGCTACGTGCCCCAGGAGGCGTTTCTCTTCACCGGCACCATCCGGGACAACATTGCCTATGGCCGGCCCGAGGCCGGCAACGAAGAGGTGGAGGCCGCGGCACGGGCCGTGGGAGCCCACGACTTCATCGCCGAACTGCCGGGCGGGTACCACCACGAGCTGCTCGAACGAGGTCGATCACTCTCCTCAGGTCAGCGCCAGCTCATTGCCCTGGCCCGGGCCGAACTCGTCGACCCGGTCGTCCTCCTCCTCGACGAAGCGACCTCCAACCTCGATCT
>PKYA01000071.1:23128-26115 GCA_003133545.1 Acidimicrobiaceae bacterium
GATCGGATCGTCGTGCTCCACGAGGGTCGGGTCGCCGAAATGGGGACGCACGAGGAACTGCGTGCCCTGGGCGGACGCTATGCCTCCATGTGGGACGCCTTTGAGCTCACCGGCCATGGCGCACAGGACCATGGCGCACGGGACGATGGCGCACAGGACGACGGCGCGAAGTCGGTCGCGTAGTTCCGATTGCCTCAGGCGGACTCAGGCCGCGTTGAGTTCAGGTGGTGGCGAGCTCGACTCAGGTAGTGGACGTCTTGGTGCCACAGACTGACGTGACGTAGTTCGCCAGGGTCAAGCTGTCGGTCTTGAGCGTGGGATTGGTACCCAAGGTTTCCAACGATTGCTCCAGCTGCGTCAGGCTGGAGGCATTGGAAACCGCCGTCTTGAAACTGGACTCGAATGCGAAGAGCCCTTTCAACGCGGCCTGGACGTTCGCCGGGGCGCCGCTCAGGGCGGACTCGGCCGGTCCTTCTTCCTGCAAGACGGGGGTGAAGGCGGCGAGCATCGCCTGCTTCACCGATGCGAAGCTGCCTCCTGTTCCAAGGCCCTCCATCGCCTTCTCGAGCGACACCCCTAGGTCGCTCGATTTGTTGTCTGTGGAGGCGATGTCCCCACACAGCGTCGCGCCGGGATTGGAACCCGTCTTGGAACCAGTCTTGGACACCGTCTTCGTCGTGTGGTGGTGCTTCGCCGGCTTGTGATGCTTCTTGTGACTCGCCGATGCGCCCGTCATGGGGGCGAGGGCCAGCGCCAGACCAAGCACTGTGACGCTGATCCCTTGCAGTATCCGTTGCTGCCGCACGCGTGCACCTCCCTCATTTTCCTCTTTTTCCAACCCCAGTTTGAGGAGGCTAGTGCGCCCGATGGTCGCGGTAAAGGAATGAGGGGGCACGTGCACCGGTGAATTCGTGCTCATTCCGGCGCTGCACCCCATTTGCACCCCCCTTGCACCCCCCTTGCACCTTGCCTTGCACCNNCCGCCTTCGCTATGAGGAAGACCCCGCTCGCTTCGTCACGAAGACACCGTTGGAGAACGAACCGAGTGGGACCACTGTGAGCTGCGATCCGGCGAGCCCGGTATGGGCACCCGAGGTGAAATTGTACGAGCCCAAGATGCCCTGGTAGTTCGCGTTCTCGAGATAGGTGCGCAGACTGCCCGGATCATCGGCGTTGACGCCGTTCACCGCACCGGCGAACACCTCAATGGCGTCGTAGCCCTGTGCATACGGGGTGAGCGCGCCGTCCAGCACCCGCCGGTGCAGGGTCTGCAGCACACGGGCGCGGAAGGAGGCCACGGCCGCCGGTACCGATCGCGCGGTGGCGAGTGCACCCGGCACCACCACGGCCACGCCTACGAGTTCGCGTCCGGGAACCTTCGGCACCTGCGTCGCATCGGAGGCGACTACAGGAATGGTTCGATGGAGCGTCGCCCGGGCATTGAGGAGCGGTCCCAGTGACCCGGTGCCGACGACAACGAGGGCGTCGGCGTGTGCGGCCCGGACTGCGTTCAATGCGGCCGTCGCCTTCGAAGACGTGCTGAATGGGCGCCGTATCGCAGTGACCGCGAGCCCGGCCCGGCGACCAGCGGCGATGAATGCGGCCTCCCCCTCGGCGGAGGACGCGGACCCCGAACTGAGCGCGGCGACCCGCTGCCATTGGTGGCGCGCCGCATACGTCGCCACCACCTGTGCTTGCGCGGCCACCGAGGAGCCGATGGGGAAGGTGTAGGGGTACGTGCGGGGCGCGAACGTGTCCAGCGTGGAGGAGAAGCTTGTCGCCGTCACCCCGAGTGAGCCAAGGTTGGTCCCGTTCGCCGGGTCGTCGAGGGCCACGAAGGGACCGACCACCAGGGTCACTCGTTCGCGGTTGGCGAGGTCCAAGAGGGCTTGATTGTCGACGGCCGGGTTGGACCGGTCGTCCTTGTACAGCAGCTCGAGGCAGTGGTGGGCGCTGAGCACACCCCCGGTGCGGTTCACCTGGGACACGCCGAGCTCGATCCCGGTGAGCTCGGCGTGTCCGAGCTCGGCCAACGCGCCGCTCAGGGGAAGGGCAGCCCCCACCTCGACGACGGAGGAGGTGTCGCAGCTCCCGTGCACCCCGACCACGGTGGTGCCCACCCCGAGATGCGCCGGGGCATGGCATCCGGTCAGGACGACGGCCACTGTCAAGAGGCCCACGACCGTTGCTCGGTAGCGCCGATTCACGGGGCTGCTACCCCCAGGTACGACTCGATCACCTGGGGATGGTTGAGCACATCCTCGGGGTCACCCACCGCCACCACGGCACCGACATCGAGGGCGATCGCCCGGTCCGCCAAGCGGCGGAGCAAACCCATGTCATGCTCGATCAGCATCATGGAACAGTGCAGCTGGCGCTTCGTCTCCAAGAGTACGGGCGCCAATGCCTGTGTCTCGGCCTGCGCCAAGCCGGCCGAAGGCTCATCGAGGAGCACGATGCGCGGGCCCATGGCGACGATGACCGCTAGTTCGAGCAACCGCCTCGTTCCGGTCGAAAGATCTGACGTCAGCTGGTCCGAGAACTCCGCCAGTCCCAGCTGCTCGAGGATGTCGTCCGCCGCTTGACGTACCCGCCTTTCGGATCGCCGCACGGTGGGCAGACACAGCATGGCTGCGGCGGTGCCGGGAGTATCGGCCTTCTCCGAGAGGGCCACGACCACTGACTCGTGCACCGTGAGTCCGGGCCACAGGCGCGCCGACTGGAAGGACCGGCCGAGCCCATGGGCGGCGCGGCGGAAGGCAGGCCAGCTGGTGATGTCGATGTCGCCCATGGTGATGACACCCTGCCGGGCCGGCAGTTCGCCCGAGAGCAGCTCGAAGAGGGTTGTCTTGCCCGCACCATTCGGGCCGATCAGGCCGAGGATCTCGCCTTCGAAGAGGTCGAGATCGACCTGGTCGACGGCCACCACCCCGCCGAATCGCTGGGAGAGACCGCGTGCCGACAGGACGGGCGCCGACACGACGGGC
>PKYA01000014.1 GCA_003133545.1 Acidimicrobiaceae bacterium
GGGGGTTTAATCCCAAGCTTAGGGTGGGGCTAACGAGGATGCCGACGAACAACCGCACGAAGCCGCGGAGAGTTTCACCGCCTCCAGAGCGGTCGGAGGGCCGGTAGGTCAGACGCCACCTGCCCGTCAGCCACCGATGGCGGGGTGCCCCAGTTCGCCGGTTATACATGTGATCCACCTCCTGGGATAGGCATCCGAGGGATCCTCCTCGGGTGCAAACCCGATCAGGAGGTGTCAGGTGCAGTGGAGTCCGTCATTCGAGTGTCACGTCCGCCCCGACGGTGAACGCGTCTACAGGATCGGCCATCAGCTGGTCGACGAGTTCTTGGAGTTCGTGGTGGGGAGGGCCCGTCCGAACACGGTTCGGGCCTATGCCCACGACCTGAGCGTCTTCTTCACGGTGGTGGGCAAGGACCCGCTCGAGATCAGACCCAAAGACGTCATGGCCTTCGTTACCGCGCAGCGGCGCCCGAAGCCCGGAGCCGAGAACGTGGTGCGCATCGCCGACGGTTCTGCAGGACTCTCGGCAGCGACGATCAAGCGCCGGCTGGCGGCGGTCTCGAGCTTCTATGGCTACCTGATCACCCGCGACGACGTGGCGGTCAGCACCAATCCCGTCCCCCGGGGCATCGCCACTCGTCAGAGCCGCTCTCGGGGCGGTCGGGGGCTGCCACTGGTGCGCGGCGTGCGCCGGCTGCCGAGGATCCTCGACCCCGACGAGATCGACGCGCTCATGGGAGCGCTGCGCACCGAGCGGGACCGGGCCATGACCCAGGCCATGGTGCTGGGCGGCTTGCGACGCTGCGAGGTGCTCGGTCTTCGCCTGGGCGATCTGCGTCTGGGCGAGTGGCGGGTGTTGATCAGAGAAGGCAAGGGTGGCCACGAACGTCTTGTGCCGCTGTCGCCCACCTTCTTCGCCACGGTTGCGCGCTACATGAACCGCGAGCGGCCAGAGACGACGAGCGACGCGCTCTTCGTCGCGCTGAAGGGAGCACGCCGCGGCCAACCGCTCTCAATGCCGGGATTGCAACAGATCATCCGGGATGCACGAGGGCGGGCGGAACTGTCCCACGGCACTGCCACGAACTGCGTCACACCTGCTTCACCCGGCTGCGCGAGGCGGGCATGGCCATCGAAGCCATCCAGGCTCAGGCCGGCCACCGCTCGATCACCTCCACCCGGGTCTACTTGCACCTCGACATGCACTGGTTGGCCGACGAGTACCGCCGGGCCATCGAAGCCATCGAGGCCCAGGCCATGGTCGGGGTGACCCAGTGAGCGCCCTGGCCGCACCACAACACGCGGCACCACGCCGACCTGGCGGCGGCAAGCCCGAGGTGACGTGGGGCGAGATTGCTGCCCGAGCGCCTCTCATGGTGACCACAATGGCCTCCTACCTGGACCAACTCGAGGTCTCGGCCCGTCCGAACACAGTGGCAGACGCCGAGCTGACGCTGCGGCTCTTCGCCCATCGGGTCACCGCCACCGACCCGGAATGTGTCGCCGTCGCCGGCATCGGACGGGTGCACATCGAGGACTTCAAGCGCTGGCTGGCGGCCCGTCCAGGCCAGAACGCCAAGGGGTTGTCCACCACGACGATCCGGCACCGCCTCAGCACCATGCGCACCTTCTTCGAGCGCATCATGGAATGGGAGTACGACGACGCCCCGGCCCGCCTGCTCATCTACTCGAGTGACTTCCCGGCCCTCGACGAACCCCTGCCCAAGTTCTTGGACGACCCCACCGCGTCGAAGTTCATGGCCACCCTGGCGGTCGACCCCAACCTGCGCCGCCGCCTGATGGTCGAACTACTGGCCCGCACCGGCATACGTGTCGGTGAGCTCGGCGGTCTCGAAGACGACGCCATGGTGCGCTATGACGGAGTCGATCGCCTCCGGATCCCCGTCGGCAAGCTCCACAACGACCGCCACGTGCCGCTGCTGCCGATGCTGGTCGACCTCATCGTCGACTACAAGGCTTTGCGCGGGCCGTCGCGCTCGGGACACCTTCTCGAACGCGACGACGGCGGGCCTTTCGACCGGCGCACCGTGCACCGCTATGTCGCCGCGGTGGCCAAACGGGCCGGGGTCGGCCACGTCCACCCCCACCAGCTGCGCCACACACTCGCCACCCAGTCCATCAACCGGGGCATGAGCCTCGAGGCGATCGCCGCCTTGCTCGGTCACCGTTCGATGGACATGACGCTCACCTACGCGCGCATCTCGGATCGCACCGTCGCCGAGGCGTACTTCAAGGTGACCGAAGCAGTCGAGGCCCAGTACTACGGACTCTCCGGCGCCGCAGCTCCGCAAGCTGGCGGTCCGGGCGCGCAGTCAGTGAACGACCACAACCGGCTGCTCGCCAACGGTCGCTGCACCAGACCGGCCCTCCTCGGCTGCGCCTTCGAGAGCGTCTGTGAGCGGTGCGGCTTCTTCGAGACCGGCCCGCAGTTCCTCACCATCTTGAAGCGCCAACGCAAGCACGCCGACGAGCGTGGTCAGAGCGACCGTCGTCAGCTCTTCGACGGCCTCATCGAAGGAGTCGCCGATGCACAATGATTGTGCTTCCATAGGAGTCACCCCAGGACCTACGGATCACACGTATCGGGAGAGCGTCACGACAGCTCAGCGGCAAACCTGATGAGTGTGGCATGCCAGAGTTAAGCGATGTCTCGGGGAACAAAGGTAGCGGCAGCGGTGGCCCTTGTGGTGGCCGTGGGCTCGTTTGCCGGATTGGTACCGGACCTGCCCGCGACGGCAGCACCCGCGGCGGACACGTCAGTGCCCACGCCCGGAAGCGGACCGGCGAGCAAGTACGACTGTTCCCTGACCGTGAGACCCGCCGCCGACGCCTTCACCGGCGCCGACGGCACCGCGTCGGAGATCGGCTGGGAGGACAACCAGCAGGGGGTCGTCACCTGCCTCGGCGGGGTGTTCTTCATCCAGGACGGCATCTACAAGAACTACGGCTTCGGCATTTACGACGGTGCCCCGACCACCTGGACTGATGCTGACGGCTACCTCCCGGCGCAGACTACGTCGTTCAGCCGGGACGGTGCCCGGATCTCGATCACCGAGTTCTGCGACAAGGTGGTAATAGGTGGCGACGCCTTTGTCGCCGTCTATAGCCGGGTCGCCGTGACGAACCCGACAGACCACGTGGTCGAGGCGAACCCCGAGGCTTCCCCCGGATTGCTCCAGCTCGATACCGCGCCCAATGCGGTGGCCCCCCACAGCACCGTCGATCACGACTACGTGATCGCCTCCGACCGCTTCGGGGGAAGCTACCCGTGGCCGAGCGCAGCCGCGCTGGTCGGCTCCGGTACATTCGACCAGCACTTTCTGCACATGGCGAGCTTCTGGAACCACCAGCTGGCCGCCATCACCGGGATCAGCGTCCCCGATCGGTCCCTCGATGACGCCTACCGCAGCGGGTTCATCTACACCCAGATCGCCCGGAGNNGACGTCATCGGCATCTTGTCCAACCTCTTCAACCAGGGCTACTTCACCGATGCCCACGCGCTCCTCCTCGAAGCACGCGATGCCATGGAAGCACCGGGCCAGGGCTTCTACGACGACGGGGTCTGGACGTATTCGGTGCC
>PKYA01000019.1 GCA_003133545.1 Acidimicrobiaceae bacterium
TGAGGTTTAATCGCAAGCTAAGCCGCAACACGTGACGGGGCTCCCTGGGCACGCCGGGTGCCCACAGGAGCCCGGGCCGATCGGCCGGCGTGCGCCGGCGGGACATCTGAGGAGAACGGGAGCCGAATCGATTGGGCCAGGATCTCGAAAGCCCGACCGTTCCTGCCCGTGACCGCCGGAGAGCCTGGACTGCCCGAGGAGGCGTACGCCGCCGCGCTGGCCTCGGTGTCCGGCATCGGCCCGGTGACGCTGCGCCGCCTCATGGAGGCCGATCCGCCTTCGGTGGCCTGGGCACGCGCGGGGCACGCGGGAGACGTGGCCCGGATATGGCGACGACACGAGGAGAGCGGGATCAGCGTGTGCTGGCGGGGCGGCCCGGACTACCCGCCGCGGCTGGCGGACGATCCCGACGCGCCGGCCGTGCTGTTCTGCGTGGGTGACCCCACTGCGGTCAACCGCTATCCGACGGTCGCCCTGGTGGGCACCCGCAGCCCCACCCGCTATGGCATCGGCGTGGCCGCCCAACTCGGGGCGGACCTTGCCGCGGCTGGCGTCAGCGTCGTCTCGGGCTTGGCGCTGGGGATCGACGGCGCGGCGCACGAGGGCGCCACCGCCGCGGGCGCCCCTCCCATCGCCGTGGTGGCCGGAGGCCTGGACGAGCCCTACCCGCCCCGGCATGCCCGCCTGTGGTCCCGGGTCGCCGAGCAGGGGGCCGTCTTCTCTGAGTCGCCGGCAGGCGTGCCCACGGAGAGATGGCGCTTCCCGGTGCGCAACCGCCTCCTGGCCATGCTCAGCGACGTGGTCGTGGTGGTGGAGAGCCGCCACCGCGGCGGATCGATGTACACCGTCGAAGCGGCGGCCGAACGGGGGACGCCCGTCGGCGTGGTGCCCGGCTCCATCCGCAGCCCGGCGTCGGAAGGGACGAACAGCCTCCTGGCCGACGGCTGCTTCCCCGTCTGCGCCGCGACCGACATCTTGGTCGCCTTGTCTCTCCGGGGCATCGTGCTCGCGGGGGCACCCTTCACCGACGTCCGCGGCGATCGGACCGGCCCCGGGCCTGGTGCGGGTACCACCGGGCCCGACGACCCGCAGGGTGGCGCCGGGGCCGCCCTCGGTGCGACCGATCGGGCCCTGTGGGCTGTCCTCTCCGCGGACCCGATCTCGCTCGACCAGCTGGCCCGCCTGACCGGATGGGAGATCTCGGCATTGTGCGGGGGATTGGAAAGGCTGGCCCGCGCCGGCATGGCCCGTGACGTCGGGGGGTGGTGGGAGAGGGCGTAGCGACGACGTAGTGTGCGACGCCGTGGAGGGATTGTTCCTGGATGCGCCCGATGTGGATGCTCTCCGTGGAGCAGCCGAGCAGGCTCGCCTCCGGGGCCACGCTGCGATATTTCTCGCCGACGGCCCCCTGGGTGATGCCATCGTGCTGGCGGCCGGCCTGAGCTCTTGGACCGACGGTGTCCTGCTCGGGGTGCGGGCGGGGCTGCATGCCGCGGTGCACCGGCACCCGACCCTGCTGGCCCGGGAGATGACCACGTTCGACCACGTCAGCGGGGGGCGGGCCCTGCTCGCCTTCACGGGGCCTTTCGACGATGCCGTGTCCGAGGCGATCGCCTTGTGCCGGGACATGTGGGCCGAGGGGATCGCCAGGAGTGACGGCCCGCGCTATCCCGTGGCCGGCGCCATCAACCGCCCCCTGCCGAGGAGGCCCGGCGGCCCGCCGATCGCGCTCGACCTCACCGACGGCTCCGTGGCCGCACCGGCGCTCGTGGCCCGGTGCGATCTCGTCCTCGTTCCGGCCGGCGCCGCCCCACCCGACGCGCTGCCCGACGGTGTCGACGTGTGCCAGATCCACGACGCGTGAGCCCCGAACGCCCGGTCACGGCGGTCACCGGCCATCACCTTCCCGCGCTGAACGGTCTGCGGGCGCTTGCCGTGTTCGGCGTCGTGGCCTACCACCTGCAACTGGGATGGGCCGCCGGGGGGTACCTGGGCGTCGACCTCTTCTTCGTGCTCTCCGGCTTCCTCATCACGTCGCTGCTGCTCGAGGAGTGGGCGGGGACGGGCTCGCTGCACCTGGTCGAGTTCTGGGCCCGCCGGGCCAGGCGACTCCTCCCTGCCCTCTTCCTGTTGCTCGCCGCGCTGGCTGCGTACCTGGTCCTCAACGCGGCGTTCGGCGGCCCGGGTGCCAACGGGTTGGTGGATCTGTCAGACCTGCGGGGCGACGCGCTGGCCACGTTGTTCTACGTGGGCAACTGGCATGCCATCTTCGCCGGCCAGTCCTACTTCGCCCAGTTCTCCGTTCCCTCGCCCCTGCAGCACACGTGGTCGCTGGCGATTGAGGAGCAGTTCTACCTCGTGTGGCCGCCACTGCTCCTCCTGCTCCTGCGCCAGGCCCGCCGGTCGTGGCGCCAGGTCGGCGTGGTCGTCGCCGTGGCCGGTGCGCTTCTCTCCGCCGGATTGATGGCGCTGCTGTTTCACCCCGGTGGAGACCCGACGCGCGTCTATTACGGCACGGACACCCGCCTGTTCGATCTCATGGCGGGCATCGCGGTGGCCTTCCTCTCGGCCGCCCGGCCCCAGCCGGGCCAGGCCGCCCGACGTCTGCTGCACCTGGCCGCCTCGGCCGCCGCCGTCGCGCTGGGCTACTTCTGGGTCACCGCCGGCACGGCGAGGGGGCTGCCCACCAACTGGATGTTCGACGGGGGCTTCCTGCTGTGCGCTGCCCTCGCTGCCGTCGTGGTGGCCGACGCCCGCCTCCTCGACCGTGGGCCGTTCGCCCGCATCTTGTCGACGCCGCCGCTGCACTTCTTGGGGACCATCTCCTACGGCGTCTACCTGTGGCACTGGCCGATCATCGTGTACCTCAACGGCGCCCGGACGGGGCTCTCGAACGGGCCGCTCGACGCGCTCCGCCTCGGCGCCACGCTGGTGGCGGCCACGGCCAGCTACTACCTGGTCGAGCGGCCGATCCGCCAGAAGCGGCTGCGGGGGGCGCTGCGGTTCTCGCTGGCCCCGCTGGCCGGCGCGCTCTGCGCCGCGTTCGTGGTGATCGCGACTGTCCCGGCCGTGGCCGATCCCGGCGCCGTGGCCACGACCTCGAGGGCGCCAGTGCCGGGCGGCGCCGTCGTGGCCGGCTCGGGGGGCTACGCCGACCAGGTCCCGATCAGATTGCCCGCGGGGACCGTGGTGTCACCGAGCCATCCGCTACGCGTCATGCTGCTCGGCGACTCGGTGATGCACGATGCCTCCTTTGCGATCACCGCAGCGCTCGAGTCCACCGGAGAGGTGACGGTGACCACCAACACCGTGCTGGGTTTCGGCCTGACGACGTCGACCAACTGGCCAACGGTCATCCCTGGCCTGATCAGGGAGGAGCACCCCCAGCTGATCATCGGCAGCTGGAGCTGGGACGACTATGGGCCGACGACGCCGAACGCATTGCACCAACCGAAGGCCTACGCCGCCCTCCTCGAGCGAGCGGCCAGCGTGATGCTCACCCCCGGTGACGGTGTGGACAGCGTGATCTTCACCCAGGTCCCGATCGATGGCACGGTCAAGGTGCCGGCCGGGGAGGATCAGGCGGCCGCCGACCGGGAGCGAACGCAGGGTACGAACGCCTGGAATGCCATCGCCGCCAAGATGCCCTCTTCCTTCCCCGGAAAGGTGATGTACCTGCCGGTGGCGAGTTCGCTTCTCCTGCACGGTCGGTACTCGACGTGGCTCCCGCCGCTCGGGGAGCCGGCGGCGCCGTTGGGCGAATGGATCCGGGCACGCAAGCTGGACAACGTGCACCTGTGCCCCGAGGGCAGCGCCCGCTATGCCCGGGCGATCCTGACTGACCTCACGGCGGTGATCAAGCTGGCCCCGGCGTCACCGTCGTGGGCAGAGGGGGCCTGGACCACGAACCCGGACTACAACGACCCGCCGGGGGCCTGCCCCGACGATCACCCTTGAGCCCGCGCCCGCCCGAGCGACCGGCCTAACGCCGGCCTGACCCAGGACTACCCCTGCATGGCGATGTGGTCGGTGCGCACGCGCACCTTGACCCGTACCTCACCCTCGGTCCGCATCGGGTATGAGTCCACGCCGAGATACTTCTTGGCGAGCGCATCGATGTGGGCGTCCGCGCCGTCGGGCGTGATGTCGGTCACCGTGCCACGTAGGGCCACCACGTTGTAGGGGTCTTCGGGATCGACCACCGAGACCGCCACGCGGGGATCGCGCGCCATGTGGCGCTCCTTCACGCGCCCCTTGGCGGTGTTGAAGACGAGGTCGTCCCCGTCGAGATCGATCCATAGCGGCGTGACCTGCGGGGCGCCATCGCGCCCCAGCGTGGTCAACGACGCCAGCACGGGCCGGGTGATGAGGTCCCGGGCCTTGGCGGAGAGGGTGTCGGCCATGTGACGGCGTCCTTTCTGGGCCGGACCCGGCTACGTGCGCGGGTCCGGGTCCGACATTATCGGGGCACCGCGTCGGGCATGCCCGCGCCACCCCGGGCGCGCGCCGGCTGGGCCGTACGGCGTGGCGCCCGTAAGCTGGCCGCCGTGGAGAACACCCGGATGGAAAGCGACAGCATGGGGGAGATCGAGGTCCCCTCCGATCGGTACTGGGGCGCGCAGACGGCGCGCTCGCTGCATCATTTCGACATCGGCGGGGAGACGATGCCCAAGCCCGTGATCCGGGCCTTCGGGATCCTCAAGGGCGCCTCGGCCCAGGTCAACCGCGACCTGGGCAAGCTCGAGCCCGAGCTGGCCGGGCTCATCGAACAGGCGGCGGCCGAGGTCGCCGCCGGGGAGCTCGACGACGAGTTCCCGCTCCACATCTGGCAGACCGGGAGCGGGACGCAGACCAACATGAACGCCAACGAGGTGATCTCGAACCGGGCTATTCAGCTCAGCGGGGGCACAATGGGATCGAAGAAGCCGGTCCACCCCAACGACCACGTCAACATGTCGCAGTCGTCCAACGACACCTTCCCCACCGCCATGCACATCGCGGCGGCCGAGGAGATAGTGCACCGTCTCCTCCCGTCGGTGGCCGCCCTGCGCGACGCGCTGCACGAAAAGGAGCTCGCCTACGCCGACGTCACCAAAATTGGGCGCACCCATCTCATGGATGCCGTCCCGCTCACGCTGGGCCAGGAGTTCTCCGGCTACGTGGCCCAGCTCACGGCCGACCTGGAGCGGATCGAGCTGACGTTGCCGGGGATCTACGAGCTGGCGGCCGGGGGGTCGGCCGTCGGCACCGGCCTCAACACGCACCCCGAGTTCGCCCCCCGCGTGGCCGCGGCGATCGCCGCCATGACCGGCCTGCCCTTCGTCACCGCCCCGAACAAGTTCGCCGCCCTGGCGGCGCACGACGCCCTTGTGTTCAACCACGGGGCCCTGCGCACCCTGGCCGTCTCGCTGATGAAGATCGCCGACGACCTGCGCTGGCTCGGCTCGGGTCCGCGGAGCGGGCTGGGTGAGCTCGCCCTGCCCGAGAACGAGCCGGGGTCGTCCATCATGCCGGGCAAGGTGAACCCGACCCAGAACGAAGCGATGATCATGGTGGGGATCCAGGTGCTGGGCAACGACGCCGCCGTCGCCACGGCGGGGAGCCGGGGCAACCTCGAGCTCAACGTGTGCAAGCCGGTTATCATCTACAACGTCATGCAGTCCATCGCGCTGATGACCGATGCCTGCCGCACCTTCCGCGAGTTCTGCGTCGAGGGGCTTACGCCCGACTACCCCCAGATCGCGCGCCACCTGGCCAACTCGCTCATGCTGGTCACCGCCCTCACCCCGATCATCGGCTACGACAAGGGGGCCCTGGTGGCCAAGAAGGCCCACAAGGAGGGCACCACGCTGCGCGAGGCCGCGCTCGCGCTGGGTTTCCTCACGGCGGAGCAGTTCGACGCCGCCGTGAGGCCCGAGGAGATGACCCACCCGTGAGCGAGCCGGTCCTGCCCGCCGCCGAGGTCGACGCCGCCCTCGCCGATCAGCACATCAGCTGGGAGCGCGTCGGCGACGAACTGCAGACCACCGTGGAGCTGCACGACTTCGCCGCCGCGCTGGCCTTCGTCAATGCCCTCGGTGCCGCGGCGGAGGCGGCGAACCATCACCCCGACATCGACATCAGATGGAACAAGGTGCACCTGGTGCTCACCACCCACGATGCCGGCGGGCTCACCGTGCTCGACCTCGCCCTGGCGGCCGCCATCGACAGGTTGCGACCCTCGCGCTAAGCGGGCTCCAACATCGACTGGCGCAGCCGCACGATCACATCGTCGGGCACGCCCACCTTGGCGGCGTAATCGGACACGGTGCCGTAGCGGGACCGCAGATGCGCGAAGAGCTCGACCATGTTCGCCGGGTCGGCCGAGAACACGGCGTCGGCGGCGGCGATGACGTCCTTGCCGTCGGGGTACTTTTGCATCAGCTTGGCGCGCAGGCGGGCCATCGCCTCCCCGCTCAGGGCGTAGTCGGCCACCACGGTTTCCTCGGGCACGCCCAGGATCGAGAGCACCAGCGCAGAGAGGAGGCCGGTGCGATCCTTGCCGGCCGTGCAGTGGAAGACGGCCGGGCGGGCTGCGGGGGCGGCCAGGGCTGTGAGCGCGCCCACTATCTGCGGTGCGGCGTCGTCGAGCATCTCTTTGTACTGGGTGCCGAGGAACCCGGGCGCCCGCTCGAAGTCCTCCGCATCAGGCAGCGCGTCGATGAAGGGGTAATGGTGGAATTCGACCGGGTGCGCCTCGGTGTCGAAGCGGCTCTGCTCCACCTCGTGCCCCGAGCGCAGATCGATCACCGTGCGGATGCCGAGCTCGCGCAGGACGGCGAGGTCCGGTGCCGTCAGCTCGCCCAGGCCGTCGGCCCGGAACAGCATCCGCCAGCGGGTGCGCCGCCCGTCGACCGTGGCGTACCCGCCGAGGTCGCGGAAATTCACCGCGCCCTCCAGGGCGATCAGGCGGTCGAGGGTCATTGGACGGGGAGGTCCCACATGGGGAACCACCGCGTCAGGTCCGCCTCGACCGGGAGGTCGTCGCCGAGCATGGTGCGGATGCGCAATTCGAGCTCGGTGTCGCGTCGCTCCTTGGCGTTGTCGAGGGGCGCGAACGGGTAGAACGTGCCCCGCTTGTAGAGGTACACCAAGGAGAAGGGGCGCGCGTCGGCGGCGGCGCCCGGCTCGGGCACGAAGCCGAAGACCGAGCACAGCAGCTGGGCCCCCCACCCTGCCTCTGTGAGCGTGGTGTTTGCCATGTGGGCCTTGGTCACCAGATCGTCGAGCTCGGGCTCAGCCAGGAGCAGCCAGCCGTAGCCGAAGGAATCCTGCGACTGGGTGAAGCCCTCCCCGACGAGCTGCCCCACCTCACTCTGGAGGTCCTGGGCACCCTGGCCCGCGGGAGGCTTCCAGCACACGCCGGCATGACCCGACGAGACCAGGCCACCCGCGCTCTGCAGGGTCAGCGCGGCGGTGGGCAGGGCGAAGAGGGCATCGAGGTTCGCCTTGACCGGCTTGGTCCTCCCTAGGAGGGTGTCGAAGAGGCCCACGTCAGGAGCGGGTGCTCAGCGTGCTTGACCGAGCTCGTGCTCGATCCGGTCGAGCTGAGCCAGGCGGCGCTCGAGTGAGGGGTGGGTGCGAAAGAGGCTGCCGAAGCTGAACCCGCCCCCGGCCTGGCCGCGGCTCTGATCCTGCGCGCTCTGGTTGCCGGCCACGGCGGGCACGAAGAAGAACGCGTTGAACGGCTCGGCCGCCCGCAGGTCCTTGGTGGGGACGCGGCCCATCTCCCCGGAGATCTTGATCAGCGCCGAGGCCAGTTGCGACGGCTGGCCGATCAGGATGGCGCCGGAGCGGTCGGCGGCCAGCTCGCGGTAGCGCGACAGGGCCATGGTCAAAAGGAAGCTCACGAAGTACACGACGACCGAGACCAACATGACCACCAGCTCGATCATGGCCAGCTGGCTCCCGCCGTTGTTGTTGCGACCACCCCCACGCCCGCCGCCGAAGAGCTCGGAATAGAACATCACCCGGGTCAAGAGCCCGGCGATCATGCCCAGGCCGCTGGCGATGGTCATCACCGCGACATCCCGGTGCGCCACATGGGAGATCTCGTGGGCCAGGACCGCTTCGATCTCCGGCTCGTCGAGGCGACGCAACAGTCCCGACGTGGCGCACACGACGGCGTTCTTGGGGTTGCGGCCGGTGGCGAACGCGTTGGGTACGTCGGTCTGGGCGATGGCGACCCGTGGCTTGGGCATGTCAGCCAGCGCGCACAGGCGGTCGATGACCCCGTGCAGCTCGGGAGCCTGCTCGGGCGTGACCTCCTTCGCGTGCATGGCGAACATGGCGATCTTGTCGCTGAAGAAGTACTGGCAGAAGAGCAGCCCGAAGGCGATGACGAGGATGAGCACGAGGCTCTTCAAGACGATGAAGAGCACCCCGATCAAGATGGCATAGAGCACGACCACGAAGAAGCCGGTCATGAGCATGCGGGTGGTCAAGCCCCGATCGGGCTTGATGTTGTGCGAAAGAGCCATCAGCTCTGTGTTCCTCCTTTTCCGTTTCCGCCCTGATCGGCGGCCGGGAGCGCTGCGGTCTCCTCGTCCGTCCCGCCGGTGCCCAACTCGAGCCTCAACGCAGCCAACTCATTGTCCACCTGGGATGTGGAGGACACCTTGTCGAGCTCCTTTTGGATGTCGTCGACCGGCGCGGAGAGGTCGTTGAGCGCGCCCGACGCCAACAACTCGTCCATGGCGCCGGCCCTGGCCTGCATGCTGGCGATCTTGTCCTGGGCGCGCTGCATGGCCTGGCCGGAGTTCCCCATGGAGTCGGAGATCCCCGACACCGCCTCTCCCACCTTGGTCTGGGCTTCGGCCGCCGTGTAACTGGCCTTGAGCGTCTCTTTCTTGGTGCGGAACTGCTCGACCCGGGTCTGGAGTTGCGAGGAGGTGTCGATCAGCTTCTGCTCCTGCTCGGTGATCTGGTCGTGCTGCGTCTTGAGGTCGGCCAGCTGCTCGCCCAGCGCCGCCCGCCGCGCCAGCGCCTCGCGCGCCAGATCCTCGTTGCCCTGCTGTAGGGCCGCCTTCGCCTGCGTCTGCAACTTGTCGGCCTGCTTCTGCAGACCTTGGGCCTGCAGCTCCAGGCGCTTGCGGGCGGTGGCGACGTCGGCCACGCCCCGACGGACCTTTTGCAGTTGCTCGAGTTGCTTCTCATAGGAGAGATCCAGCGTGTCGCGGGGATCCTCCGCCTTGTCGAGAACCTTATTGGCCTTGGCCTGAAAGATCCCGCCGATCCGCTTGAACGTGCCTGCCATAGCAACGAGCATATGGCCCAGCGGGGGGGAGAGGGCGACGGGCCGGGGCACTTCGGGGCCACCGCTAAGGTCGGGTGGGTGCCTGACGAGAGACTTTGCCTCCTTTCGGTCCATGCCCATCCTGACGACGAGTCCTCCAAGGGGGCGTCCACGGTGGCGCGCTACCACGCCCAGGGGGTGCGCACCGTGCTCGTGTGCTGCACCGGGGGTGAGGAGGGTGACATCCTCAATCCGGCCATGGACACCCCCGAGGTCCGGGCGGACATCGGCCGGGTGCGCATGGCCGAGCTGAAGGCGGCCACGGACATCATCGGGTACGACGAGACGGTGATGCTGGGCTACCGGGACTCGGGGATGCCGGGGTCGGAGGCCAACGCCCGGCCCGACTCCTTCGCCCAGGCCCCCTTGGACGAGGCCGTCGGGCGTCTGGTGGCGGTGATCCGGCGCGAGCGGCCCCAGGTCATGGTGACCTACCCCGACGAGCAGACCGAATACCCGCACCCGGACCACCTCCGGGTCCACGAGATCTCCCTGGTGGCCTTCGACGCGGCCGGTGACCCGGCGCGCTACCCCGACGCTGGCGCCCCGTTCGCGCCGTTGAAGCTCTATTACTCCGTGTGGCCGGCCGAGCGCTTCCGCCAGATCCACGCCAAGTTCCTCGAGCTCGGCCTCGAGTCGCCGTTCGACGAGAAGCGTCTCGCCCGCCTGACCCGGAACGACCCCTTCACCACCACCATCGACGTGCTGGGGTTCCAGAGCGTGCGCGGCGAGGCGCTGAAAGCACACGCCACCCAGGTCGACCCCAAGTCCCCTTTCTGGTTCGGGCTGCCTCCCGAAGTCCTCGAGGACATCCACCCCGTCGAGCAATTCCGTCTCGCCCAAAGCCGCATCGGCGCCGTCGACGTCACCGAGGACGACCTGTTCGCCGGAGTGCGTGACGCGACGATCAGCCCACCGGGCCCAGAAAACCTAGGTGGATTGCACCCGCACTCTGCGCCAGCACCAGCGCCACCGCACTAGCCATCAGGGCGAGGAGCACCACTGTCACGGTCACCGACAGGCGGGTCCGCCGCCGGTCCCGACGCCGCCTCGCCCTCCTGGCCGAGGGGAGCCCCCCGCCCGCGTCGGCCACCTGGTCAGGCGGCAGCGCGGGCCAGCTCGCGCAGGGGCCGGTAGCCGATCAGGGTGGCGCCCGCCGCCTGTATCGCCTCGGCGACCCAGCTCTCGGAGCAGATCATGCGGTGGTCGTCCACCCGGGCCTCCCAGTCGTCGGTGGCCAGCGACCGGAGCTCGGCGCTGTCGACCGCGGGATGCAGGTGCATTTCGGTGACACCGGGGCGCAAGGTGGCCAGATCCTTCTCGAACATCTGGCGCGAGCCGACGCCGGGCACGAAGCGGGTGTGATCGGTGAACACGGCGCCGGCCTCCGCGGCGACGGCGCGGCCGGGGAACCCGACGAAGTGCTCCATCCCAGGGCTGATCATGCGCAGGGGGAGCCTGAATTCCATGGCCATGTCGAGGTAGACGTCGAAGAATTCGGGACGGAGCTGCAGGGTCGCCATATGGGCATCGATGTGGCTCACGTCGAAGCCCCACAGGATGGCCCGCTCGATCTGGGCCCGGCACTCCCGCCGCACCTCGTCGAGGTCGGCGTGGTCCCACACGTCCTCCAACGTCCGCGGGAACCCGCCGTCGCCCCCGAGCAACGACGGGGCGTGGGTGATCGGTCCCCAGCGGTACAGCTCGTACTCCGCGTTGACGGTCAGGTGGACGCCGATGTCCTCGCCCCGGTAGCGGCTCGACGCTTCCCGGGCCCACGGGCAGGGCACCATGAGCGTGGCGCTGGTGACCGTCCCCGTGGCCAGGCACTCGAAGACGCCGACGTTGGCGGAGTGGCACGAACCCAGGTCGTCGGCGTTGATGATGAGGAGCTTGGCGTCTGCGCCGTGGCCGAGTCGCTGCGCCAGCGTGGGCTCACTCATGTGCGTTCGTGCCTCCTTCGGCGATCAGGGCGTCCTGGGAGCGCGCCGCATCGGCGATCTCTTGCTGGAACGCTTCCATTCTTGCCGTCAATGCGTCGTCCCCGACCGCCAGGATGCGCACGGCCAGCAGTCCTGCGTTGCGGGCGCCGTTGATCGCGACCGTCGCCACCGGCACCCCGCGGGGCATCTGCACAATGGAGAGGAGCGAGTCGAGCCCATCGAGGTTCGCGAGGGCCACGGGAACGCCGATCACGGGCAGGGTGGTGACCGAGGACAGCATGCCGGGCAGGTGGGCGGCACCACCGGCGCCGGCGATGATGACCTTGAGCCCCCGGGCGGCGGCGGCGCGCCCGAACGCGAGCATGTCGTCGGGCGTCCGGTGGGCCGAGACCACGTGCACCTCGTGCGGCACCACGAAACGTTCCAGGACTTCTGCCGCCCCCACCATGACGTCGAGGTCTGACGAGCTCCCCATCACCACTGCGACCAGCGGAGCCGCGGAGGGCCTCTTGGGCGCCATCAGGCCACCCCCCGCGGCAGGCTGAGCCCTTCCGGCCGCGGCGTGCCCAGCGCCAGCGCAGCGCCCCAGGCCCGCTCCCGCACATCTGCTGCATCATCTCCGCACACGGTCACGTGCCCCAGTTTGCGCCCTGGCCTCGCCTCCTTGCCATACAAGTGGACATGGGCGCCCGGGACGGCCAGGCCGCGGCCCAACAGGGCGCGGGGATCCTGGCCGGCGGGGCCCCCGAACACATTGACGCTGGCAACCTGGGCATGTTGGGGTGTCGCCGGGCCGAGCGGCAGGTCCAGGACGGCCCGGAGGTGGTTCTCGAACTGCGACGTGACCGCCCCCTCTATCGTCCAATGGCCGCTGTTGTGCGGCCGGGCGGCGATCTCGTTGACCATGAGCACGCCCCCCGACCAGAAGAGCTCCACCGCCAGGACCCCGACGGCGTCCACTATCTCGGCCACTCGCTCACCCATCGCACGGGCCCGGTCGAGCATCTCGGGCGACAGGCGCCCCGGGACCAGCACCTCACGGCAGACCCCGCCCACCTGCGCCGTCTCGGTCGCCGGCCAGGTCACGGTCTCACCCGAGGGGCGGCGCGCCACCATGACGGCCAGCTCGGCGTCGAGCGCCACCATCTCCTCGACGAGCAGCGTCCCGGTCAGGGGGGCGACCACCGACGCCGCCTCCGCCATGTCGCCGACCGGCCACACGCCCTTGCCGTCGTACCCGCCCCGGGCCGCCTTGAGCACCAGCGGCCACCCGTGCGCCGCGGCGAACTGGGCGATCTCGTCGGCCGCCGGCGACGCCGCGCCGCGGGGGCCGGCCGGGACGATGAGGTGCGCCGGCACCGGGATCCCGGCGTCGGCCAGGACGGCGCGCATGCGTGACTTGTCCACCGCCATCTCCAGTGTCCGCAGCCCGGGCCTGATGACCACGCCGTCGGCGTCCAGCGCCCCCAGCACGGCGAGGTCCACCTGCTCATGGTCGAAGGTGACCACGCCGACGCGGGCGGCCAGGGCCCGGAGGTGCTCCTCGACGAGGGGCGAGCCGAGCAGCACCTCCGCCGCGGTGGCGCAGGCGGCATCATCGGGCTTCTCCGCCAGCACCGCCATCGAGAGACCCAGGGCGCTGGCCGCCTCCGCGGCCATGCGCGCCAGCTGGCCCGCTCCGACGAACCCGACGTCGTGCGTGCTCAGGTCGCTAACCTCGCGACGATCGGTGGTCCGGACACGCCCGGCACACTAGGCGAGGAGACGCGAGCGGCCATGGCCAAACCCCTGCGCATCGGCAGCCTGATCGACGTGGACCGGTCGCTGCCCGACACTGTGGCCCAATTGCGGCTCTTCGCCGAGTCCGGCTTGGATCTCGCCTTCGCCGTCCAGATCTTCGGCCCCGATGCGCTCACCCTCCTGGCGGCTGCCGGGGCGCAGGTTCCGGGCATCGCTTTGGGCACCGGCGTGGTGCCGGTCTACCCCCGCCATCCCATGATGCTGGCCCAGCAGGCCTTGACGGTGCAGTTGGCCACCGGCAACCGGCTCATCCTCGGGATCGGCCTGTCGCACCAGGTCGTCGTCGAGGCGATGTGGGGCCTCAGTTTCGACAAGCCGGCCCAGTACATGAAGGAGTACCTGGCCGCCCTCATGCCACTCCTGCACGGCGAGACGGTCGACGTGCAGGGCGAGCGGGTCAGCGCCCGTACTTTCCAGCCCCTCGACGTGCGCGATGTCAGCCCGCCGCCGGTGCTGGTGGCCGCGCTGGGCACCACCATGCTCAAGCTGGCCGGCCGCGTCGCCGACGGCACCGTCACCTGGATGACCGGGACGCGGACGATCGAGTCGCATGTGGCGCCCACTATCCGGGCAGCGGCGGAGGCGGCGGGCCGCCCGGCCCCGCGCGTTGGCGTGTCCCTTCCGGTGTCGGTGACCGCCGACGTCGACGCCGCCCGGGATCGCATCAACGAGGAGTTCTCCATCTACCCGAACCTGCCCTCCTACAAGGCCATGTTGGACAAGGAGGGGGCGCGCGCACCGGCGGATATCGCCCTCTTGGGCGATGAGGACGCCGTGACGGCGCACATCGAACATCTGGCGGGCGCGGGTGCCACCGACTTCGTGGCCGCCGTGGTCGGGACGACCGAGGAGCGGGAGCGCACGTTCGCGCTGCTCAGTGAGATCGCCCGCGCCCATTGAGGGGAGGCTCAGCGTGCCAGCGTGGTGTACTTGAACTCGTTGAGGTCGGGCTGCTCGTCCATCAGGGTGACTATCCCTTCGATGGTGCGCCGGGCCAGGGCGGCGTCGCCCTCGGGGCGGCTCATCAGCCGGACGAAGACGGCCCGGCCCCCGACCACGAAGGTGGGGACGCCGAAAACGTTCCACTCCTCGACCGCCTGTTGGTGGGCCCGCCGGATGGCGTCGATCGGGCCCCCGCCCTCGACCTCGGCGATCACCTTGGCCCCGTCGACACCGGCGGTGTCGAGGATGGAGGCGACCACCTTGGGCTCACGGATGTCGAGCCCCTGGTCGTGCCGGGCCGCGAACAGGGCGTCGTGCACGGCGCCGAACTGTGCGGGGTAGTCGTCGCGCACCACGACCCCGGCGGCCAGCGCAACCAGATCCTTGAACTTCCCCGGGTCGTCCCATACCGGGGTGCCCCCCTCGGGCACGTGCCCCTGGCTGAGTGTGAAGGGGAGGAAGGTGACATCCCAGTCCGCTCCGTCGGCCAGCCCCGCCACGATGTGCTCGTGGGCATTGCGGGCGAACGGGCAGCGATAGTCCCAGGTCACGGCAAATGACTTCATAACCTCTTCAACACGTAGCCCTGCGGTCCCATTCCCCTGGCCGTGGCTTTCGCCTCGCGCCGGGGCCGACGGCCCGAGCCGGGGACCACGAGGTTGACGGCGGGGCGCAGCGCCAATCCGAGCGCGGCGCCGATGGCCGCGCCGCCCACCACGTCGCTGGGGTGATGGGCCCGCAGGTGCACCCGGCTGACGGCCACGGCGCCGGCGAAACCCACGCACGCGGCAGTTTGGGGGGCTGATTCGGACAGGACGTAGGCGGTGCAGAAGGCGGCCAGGGTGTGCCCGCTCGGGAAGCTGCTGTTGTTGGGCGCCCGAACCCGGGCGGTGAGATGCTCCTCGGGGCGCTGGCGGGCGACGAGGGACTTGACGGCGCGCACCATGAAAAGCGAGGAGAACCCGGCGGCTCCCAGCGCGACCACGGCGCGCCGCCGACCCGGCCCGCGGCGCCGGGCCTTGAGGAGGGCGAGCAGCACCCAGACGATCCCGTAGTCCGCCAGGTTGGACACTGCGGCAGCGGCGCGATCCACCTCCGGCTTGCCCCGCCAGGGGTCGAAGCCAGCATCGACCGCCTCGTCGAAACGTTTGGTGATGCCCGTGTCACTCTCGCCCATCAAGCGGCGCCGAAGGCGGGGCAGGAGGGTTTGAAGTGGCAGTAGCGGCACAGGGGCCCCACGTTGGGACGGAAGTCCTCGTTCGCGCAGGCCCGCTCTATGGCGCCCCACACGGCCGAGGTCCGGCGCTGCTGCCCCCGCAGCGACTGGGGTGTCGAAACGGCCGAGATCATGACCGGATCGCGCAGGTGCAAGAGCCGCACCTCGACCGGCGCCCGCCCGAGGACCCGCTCGCACAACAGTGCATAGGTCTGGACGCCGCCCAAGCGGCCGTGCTCGTAGCGCTCCGAGGGCGCCCTCCCGGTCTTGTAGTCGACGACGGTCAGTTCGCCCTCGGGACCGATGTCGAGTCGGTCGATGATGCCCCGCAGGCGCATGCCGTCCTGTTCGACCTCGACCCCGAGCTCCACCCCGATGGTCTGCACGGTCGTCGGGTCCTCGAGCCGGAAGTAATTGCCGACCAGGACCTCCGCGTCGGCCAGGAAGGCGGCCGCGGCGGCGGCGTCGAGGGTGAGGGCGACGAACTCGGGATCCGTGGCCAGGTCGGACCAGGCCTGCGCCAGCTCGTGGCGTGCCGCCTCGGGGGAGCGGTCGTGCGGCTCGTGGTTCCAGAAGAGCCCTTCGAGCGCGGCGTGCACGAGGGTGCCCTTGACCGCGTGGGGCGACGGCGGCTCGGGGCGGCGCTCGATCACCGTGAACCGGAACGCCAGGGGGCAGTTCGTGAATGCAGCCACCTTCGTCGGTGTCAACGTCCGCGGGAGGTCCAACGCCATGAGGCCAGGATACGACGGGGCTCAGACATCTCCGGTTATTGCAACTTGCGCTGCACTCTTGTCCCGCGCTCGGCGATGGGATACGACGCCGCTGCTTCGGTCGCGCGCCCGGCCGGCACCCGGCGCCGGGGAGCGCGCCGTGCTCGTTAGTGTGCTCCCTGTGGCATCGCGCGCGGAGGATATCGGAATGGGATCCCGTGCCGGCTGATCTGCAGCGCACCACCCACTGGGCCGGCTTGGTGCCCGGGGACCCGGTGATGGTGGCGGGGACGCGGCTCAGGGGTGCCTCCTGGACCTTCGTGGCCCATGTGGCCAACGCCGAGACGGGCGAGGAGTGGGTCGAAGTGGTCGGTGGCCGCAGGGGCGACCGTGCCGTGCGCTCCTTCCGGCCCGACCAGCTCTATGCCCCGTCGTCGCGGCCCGGGCGCGATCCCTCCCTGGCCGACGCGCCCGGGCTCCCGCTCGCCTGACGCGCCCTGCGATGACCATCCCCACCCTCACCACCGAGCGGGTGATCCTCCGCCCGTTCGTCCACGGCGACCTGGCGGAGCTGGTTGCCATCCATGCCGAGGAGTCGTTCTGGTGGTACCCCTTGCGCGCCGCCATGACGGCGGAGCAGACAGCCCTCTTCTTGGTGCGCACGATCGAGCGCTACGAGAGCGACGGCTTCGGGATCGAGGCCGTGATCGACCGGGCGAGCGGCGCCATGATGGGGTGGGCCGGCCTGGCCGTTCCGCACTTCCTCCCCGAGGTGCTCCCTGCGGTCGAGGTTGGGTGGCGCTTGTCGGGGCCCCACCGGGGCCGTGGGCTGGCCACCGAGGTGGGGGGCGCGGCGGTGGAGTGGGGGTTCACCGCCGGGCAGCTCACGCGCATCGTCAGCATCTACGAGCCGGAGAACCTGGCGTCGGGCAAGGTGATGGAACACCTGGGGTTCGTGCCCTGCCTCACCACCACCCATCCCGAGCTGGGCGAGAGCCTGATCGTCACCGAGCTGAGCCGGGACACGTGGGAGGAGCGCCGGCGGGCCCGGTGACCGTGGGCCCGGGCGCCGGCGGCCTACTCGAGGGTGAAGCCGTCCATGCGCGCCAGCACCCGCAGCATCACCTCGTCGGCCCCGGCCCCGATGGAGTCGAGCCGCGTGTCGCGGTAGAAGCGCGACGCCCAGTGCTCGTCCATGTAGGCGATGCCGCCATGGAACTGCACGGCGGCATCGGCTACCTCGCGCTGGAGGCGCGAGCCCATCAATTTGCCGATGGTGGCGAAGCGCGTCGCGTCCTCGCCGCGGCGCACGGCGTCGGCCGCGGCGCGGGCGTAGTGCTTGAGCATGTCGTGGCGGGCCGACAGCTCGGCCAGCACGAACTGCAGATGCTGGTTGGCGAGGAGCGGCTTCCCGAACGCCTGGCGCTCGGCGAGGTACGCCCGGGTGCGTTGCAGCGCGAGCGCAATGGCACCGACCTGTTTGTAGACGGTGATGAGCCGCTCCGCTTGGAACTGCACCATCTGCTGCTGGAAGCCCCGGCCGATCTCGCCGATGGTGTGTGACACCGGGACGCGGACATCGCTGAACGACAGCTCCGCCGTGTCGCTCGACCACATGCCCATCTTCTCGAGCTTGCGCGCGACGACCACCCCGTCGATCGCGGTCGGCACGACGATGAGCGACATGCCCCGGTACCCGACGTCCTCGGAGGTGCGGGCCAGCAGGCACACCCAGTCGGCCTGCGTGCCGTTGGTGATGTAGAGCTTGGTTCCGTTGATGATCCATTCGTCGCCGTCGCGGATGGCGCGGGTGCGGATGCCCGCCACATCGCTCCCGGCATCGGGCTCGGTCACTGCGATGGACGCCACCATCTCCCCCCGTATGGCGGGTGCGAGATACCGCTCCTTGAGCTCTTCCGATCCGTAGCGGGCCAGGGCGGGCGTGGCCATCGCCATCTGCACCGCCATGGCCATGGGGACGCCGCCGCAGCTGATGCGCCCCATCTCCTCGCCGGCCACCACGGTGAACGAGTGGTCGGCCCCCATCCCCCCGTAGGCCTCCTCGTACTCGAGGCCCAGCAGCCCCACGGCCCCGAGCTTGGGGAACAGCTCGTGCGCCGGGAAGGTCCGAGCGGCCTCCCAGGCGTCGACGTGGGGCTCTATCTCGCGTTCGAAGAGGTCCCGCAGCGTCTTGCGGAAGATCTGGTGCTCGTCGGTCTCCTGCACGGCCGAACGTTACCACCGGGTAATTCCCACGCCGGGGGCGGCGCAAGCCCCCTACACTGCGCATTCGTGACGTCAGAGCTGGTCCGCATCGCGCGTCGGGGGCCCGTCTGCACGCTGACCCTGGACTCCCCGCACAACCGCAACGCGCTGTCGGCCCGACTGCTCGACGAGCTCGCCGAGGGCCTCGCCGAGGCGGCGGGGGATCCGGCCGTACGTGTGGTGGTCCTCACGGCCACCGGGAGCGTCTTTTGCTCGGGCGCCGACCTCTCCGAGGGCGCCGGGGTTGTGGCCTCGCGCCTGCCCGAGATCATGACCTCGGTCCGCACCGCCCGGGTGCCGGTGGTGGTCCGCGTGAACGGGCATGCGCGCGCCGGAGGCCTGGGTCTGATCGCCGTGGCCGACCTGGCGGTCGCCGCCGAAGGCAGCACGTTCGCCTTCAGCGAGGTCCGGGTCGGCGTGGCGCCCGCCATGATCATGGTGCCCGGCCTGCACGTAGTGGACCGGCGCTTCCTGGCGCGGGCCACGCTGACCGGCGAGACGTTCGGTGCGGACGCCGCAGCGTCGGCGGGTCTGCTCAGCGCGGTGGTGGCCGATGCCAGCGGTCTCGACGCGTGGGTGCAGGACATTTGCGCGTCCATCCTCCGGTCGGCCCCGGGCGCGGTGGCGGCCACCAAGGCCCTGTTGGGCGCCCTGCCCGGCACGCCGTGGGACGACGGGCTCGCCGCCGCACAGGCGCGGTCGGCCGAGCTCTTCGCCGGGGCCGAAGCGGCCGAGGGGAGGGACGCGTTCTTCCACAAGCGCGCGCCTTCGTGGGAGGTCACCGTCCCGTGAGTGCCCCGCTCGCCACGCGCCTGGCGGTCTCGGGCGAGGAGTTCGCCGACAACGCGCGGGCCATGGCCGGACTGGTCGACCACGTGCGGCTCCTGCACGACCAAGTGCTGGCCGGCGGGGGCGCACAGTACGTGGCGCGCCACCGCGGGCGGGGCAAGATGATGGTGCGCGAGAGGCTCGAGGCGCTGGTGGACCCCGGCACGCCCGTGCTCGAGCTCTGCCCCCTGGCCGGCCTCGAGACGGGGGACCCCCTCGGTGGCGGCGTGGTGGTGGCGCTGGCGGAGATCGCCCACACCCAGTGCCTCGTCGTCGCCAACGACCCCACCGTGCGGGGCGGGACGACCAGCCCCACGACCATCAAGAAGCTGCTGCGCGCCATGGACGTGGCCGAGGTCAACCGCCTTCCCCTGGTGCTGCTCGTCGAGTCGGGCGGTGCCGACCTGCCCCGCCAGGCGGACGTCTTCGTGCCCGGGGGCGAGCAGTTCCGCCGCCTCACCCAGCTCTCGGCGCAGGGCATCCCGACCATCTGCGTGGTCTTCGGCTCCTCGACTGCCGGTGGCGCCTACCTGCCGGGGATGAGCGACTACACGGTGATGGTCGACGGGCGGGCCCGCGTCTTCTTGGGCGGGCCGCCGCTGGTCAAGATGGCGATCGGCGAGGAGGCCGACGAGGAGGAGCTCGGCGGGGCGCGCATGCACGCCCGGATATCGGGACTGTGCGACTACCTGGCCCGCGACGAGGCCGACGCCCTGCGCCTGGCGCGGGGCATCGTGGCGCACCTGCACTGGGCCCGCCTCGGCCCGGTGCCTTCGGCCCCGGCCGACGAGCCCCTCTTCCCGCCCGCCGAGTTGCTCGGTGTGGCGCCGGTCGACGTGCGCGTCCCCTTCGACGTCCGTGAAGTCCTCGCCCGCGTGCTCGACGGATCGCGCTTCGAGGAGTTCAAGGCCCTCTACGGCGCCCAGCTGGTCTGCGGCTGGGGCGCCCTCGGCGGTTACCCGATCGGGATCGTGGCCAACAACGGCATCCTCTTCTCGGAGGAGGCGCAGAAGGGAGCGCAGTTCATCGCGCTCTGCAACCGCAGCGACACCCCGATCGTCTTCGTGCAGAACATCACGGGCTTCATGGTGGGCACGAAGTACGAGCAGGGAGGGATCATCAAGGACGGGGCCAAGCTGATCAACGCCGTGTCCAACTCGACCGTGCCGCACCTCACGCTCATGGTGGGAGCGAGCTACGGGGCGGGCAACTACGCCATGGCCGGCCGGGCCTACGACCCCCGTTTCGTCTTCACCTGGCCCAACCACCGCATCGCCGTCATGGGCCCCAAGCAACTGGCCGGGGTCCTCTCCATCGTCCGGCGCAACGCCGCCGAGGCAGCAGGACGGCCCTTCGACGAGCAGGCGGACGAAGAACTCCGGGCGGCGACCGAAGCGCAGATCGAGGAGGAGTCCACGGCCCTGTTCGCCACCGGTCGACTCTGGGACGACGGCATCATCGATCCGCGCCACACCCGCACGGTGCTGGCCATCGCGCTCACCGCGGTGCATTCGGCTCCTGTCGCCGGCACGGCGATCTTCGGGGTCGTGCGGCACTAGTGGCGCCGTCGTCATTGCAGCGCGTCCTGGTCGCCAACCGGGGTGAGATCGCCCGGCGCGTCATCCGGGGAGCGCACGAGGCGGGGATCGAGGCGGTGGCCGTCTTCACCGCCGAGGACGCGGCCGCCCCGCACGTGGGCGAGGCCGATCTCGCCGTGCCCCTTGCGGGCCGGACCTTGGCCGAGACCTATCTCAACGCCGACGCGCTGGTGGCGGCCGCCCGGCACGGGGGGGCCGATGCGCTGCACCCCGGTTATGGCTTCCTCTCGGAAGACCCGGCACTGCCCGAAGCCTGCCGGCGGTCCGGGATCGTCTGGGTGGGGCCGCCACCCGAGTCCATGCGCGTCATGGGCCACAAGGTGCGGGCCAAGGAGACGGTCGCCGCCGCGGGGGTGCCCGTGCTGCCCGGCGCGGTGGTGGGGGACGGCGCCGACGCCGGCGCGCTCGCCCTCGCCGCGGCGGGCGTCGGGTTCCCGCTGCTGGTCAAGGCGGCGGCGGGCGGGGGTGGTCGCGGCATGCGCCCGGTGCAGGGCGCCCCCGAGCTCGCCGACGCCGTGGCCGCGGCCCAGCGCGAGGCGGCTGGCGCGTTCGGTTCGGGCGAGGTGTTCTTGGAGCGCTACCTCGCCTCCCCTCGTCACGTGGAGGTGCAGGTCATCGGCGACACGAGCGGGACGGTGCTGCACCTCTTCGACCGCGAGTGCTCGGTGCAGCGCCGGCACCAAAAGGTCATAGAGGAGGCGCCGGCCACCCTCGTCGGGGAGCAGACGCGCGTCGCCATGTGGCAGGCGGCTGTCCAGGCCGCCCGCGCCGTCGGCTATGCCGGCGCCGGCACGGTGGAGTTCCTGGTCGACGGCGACGAGTTCTACTTCCTCGAGATGAACACGCGGCTCCAGGTCGAGCACGGAGTGACCGAGCTGGTGACCGGCCTCGACCTGGTTGGCCTGCAGCTCGTGGTGGCGGCCGGCAACCCCCTGCCCTTCGGGCAGGAAGATGTCACGGTGTCGGGGCACGCCGTGGAGGCACGCCTGTGCGCCGAGCGTCCGCGGGAGGACTACCGGCCCACGCCGGGGACCGTCACCCGTGTGCGCTGGCCCGGTGCCCCCGGGCTGCGCACCGATGCGGCGGTCGAAGCGGGCAGCACGGTCAGCTCGTCGTACGACTCCTTGGTGGCCAAGGTGATGGCGCACGGTGCCGGCCGCCAGCAAGCCGTCGGGCGCCTGGCCCGGGCCCTGCGCCAGCTCGAGCTCGACGGCCTCGAGACCAACCGGTGCCTCCTGGGCGCGGTGCTGGAGGATCCGGCGTTCCAGCGGGGCGACGCCGGCATCGACTTCCTCGACGGCCGCGACGACCTGCGTGACGCCGCGCTCGGCGGCGACGTCCGGCATCGCCATGCGGCCGCCGCCGCCTTCGCGCTGGTGCAGCAGGGGGCGGCCCAGAGCCTGGTCCCCGTGCCGGAGCCGGGCTGGCGCAACGTGGGCGTGGCCGAGCATGTCGACGTCCTCTCCGATGGCGCCGGCAACGTCGCCGTCCGCCTGCGTGGTGCGGCGCAGGCCGCTGTCCTCGTCGACGGGGAGTGGGAGGAGGTCGGCACGGCGCAGATGGGCACGGCGCAGGCGGGCTCGGCACGTACGGCCGACGCCGTGGTCGACCTCACCTCGGGTGGCCTGCTGCGGCGCTACGCCGTGCGCGTGAGCCGGCTCGGGGCGGAGGTCAACGGGCCCGAGGGGCAGTCGAGCTTCGCCCGCCGGACCGGCGACGAGGGCGACGACCACGCCAAGACGGCGGGGGAGTGCCGGGCACCGCTGCCCGGCGCCATCGCCAAGGTGCTGGTCGCCGTGGGCGACGTTGTCGAAGACGGCGGCGCTCTGGTGGTGCTCGAAGCGATGAAGATGGAGCACACTTTGCGGGCGTCGGGCCGGGGCACCGTCCGCGAGGTCCTGCACGCTCCCGGCGAGCAGGTGGACGTGGGTGACCTGCTCGTCGCCATGGAGCCGCTGTGACCGACGCGACGCGCGTCCTGCGGGTGGCCAACTGCAGCGGGTTCTTCGGCGACCGGCTCTCGGCGGCACGTGAGATGGTCGAGGGCGGCCCGATCGACGTGCTCACCGGCGACTGGTTGGCCGAGCTGACCATGTACATACTGCACAAGACCCGCGCCCGTAGTGGCGGCTACGCCCGCACGTTCCTCCAGCAGCTCGAAGAGGTGCTCCCGGCCTGCATCGAGCGGGGCATCACCATCGTCTCGAATGCAGGAGGGCTCAACCCCGAGGGGCTGGCCGGCGCCGTGCGGGAGCTGGCCCGGCGCCAGGGACTCGAGGTGCGGGTGGCGTCGGTTTCCGGCGACGACATCACCGAGCGCGTGCCCGATCTCATGGCGGGGGGTGAGCGGTTCGTCAACCTCGACTCCGGTGAGGCGCTTGCCCCGGACGCGCCGTTGGTGACGGCGAACGCGTATCTCGGCGCGCGGCCGATCGCCGACGCCCTGGGTGCCGGGGCACAGGTCGTGGTCACCGGCCGGGTGACCGATGCCTCGTTGACCGTGGGCCCGGCCCTCCACGCCTTCGGGTGGGAGGACGACGATCTCGATGCCATCGCCGGCGCGGTGGTGGCGGGGCACGTGATCGAGTGCGGCGCGCAGTGCTGCGGGGGCAACTACGCCTTCTTCGACGAGATCCCGCATCCGAGCCGCATCGGGTTTCCCGTGGCCGAGCTGCACCCCGACGGGAGCGCGATCGTCACCAAGCATCCGGGAACCGGCGGTGCGGTGACGGTCGGGACGGTGACGGCGCAGGTGCTCTACGAAATCGCCGGGCCGCGCTACCTGAGCCCCGACGCCGTGGCCCGTTTCGACACGATCGCCCTCGAGCAGGTTGGGCCCGACCGCGTGCGCATCAGCGGGGTCAAGGGCGAGCCCCCGCCTCCGGTGCTGAAGGTCACCGCCAACCTCCATGCCGGGTGGCGCAATTCCATGACGTTGGCCATCACGGGCGCGCTGGTCGAGGAGAAGTCGCGCCTGGCCGCGGCCGCTGTGTGGACCGGCATCCCGGGCGGACGCGGCGCGTTCGACGAGACCGCCGAGGACCTCTCGGGCGACCTCGACGGTGCCGGACTGGCCTTCTTGCGCCTGGCCGTCCGGGGCGATGTCGAGCACGCCGTGGGGCGCGCCTTCTCGGGGGCCGTCGTGGAGACGAGCTTGTCGAGTTATCCGGGCACGTTCTTCACCTCGGCACCCTCGGGCGCGCAGGCAGTGGCCCGCTACTGGCCCACCACCGTCGATGCCGGCGCGGTGATCCCCTCCATCGCCTGCGACGGCGAGCCGGTCGCCGCCTCGCCCCGCGTCGCGTCGCCGGGGCTCCCGACCTCGTTCGCCCCTCCGCGACCGGCGCCCGCCGTGCCGGCGGAGGGTGCGCCCGCATCGGGGCGCAGCGACGTCCCCGGTGCCCTCGTCACCGTGCCGCTGTGGGTGCTGGTGGGCGGCCGCTCGGGTGACAAGGGCGGCGACGCCAACATCGGCTTGTGGGCCGACGCGGACAACGTGGCCGAGTGGCTGTGCGACCGCTTCGACGTGGCACTGTGCAAAGAGGTGCTCCCCGAGGCGGCCCCCTACGAGGTCAGCCGCCATCCGCTTCCCAATCTGCGCGCCGTGAACTTCGTGGTGCACGGGATACTGGGTTGGGGTGTCGCCTCCAACCTCCGACTGGACACGCAGGCCAAGGGTTTGGCGGAACTGCTGCGCGCGCGCACCGTGCTGGTGCCGCCGGCGCTCGTGGCCGGTGGCAAGCCGGCGGTGCGTCACGCCGCGTGGGTGGCGGGGCGGCGCACGTCCTGAGGTCAGCGGCTGGCGGTCACCGGCGTGAACTCGCAGGAAAGGTGCTTCAGGCCGTTGATGAACGTCGAGCGCAGACGGTCGGGTTCGCCGCGGACGGCGATGTCGGGGAGCCGGGCGAAGAGCTGGCCGAAGAGCACCCCGATCTCCTGGCGGGCCAGATGGGCGCCGAGGCAGAAGTGCGGTCCGGCGGCCCCGAACCCGAAGTGCGGGTTGGGGCTGCGCCGCAGGTCGAAGGCGTACGGCTTCTCGAAGACGTCCTCGTCCCGGTTGGCGGAGTTGTAGAAGAGGAGGAGCTTCTCCCCGGCCGCCAGCTCTTGGTCACCGAGCACGGTCGGTGCGGCGACCGTCCGCCGCATCCAGATGATGGGCGAGCCCCAGCGCACGATCTCGTCGACCCCGGTGGCGCCGATCCCGGCTGGATCGGCCTCCCAGAGGGCCCGCTGGTCGGGGTACTCGGAGAAGGCCAGGAGACCCTGGCTGATGGCGTTGCGGGTGGTGTCGTTCCCGGCCACCACCAAGAGGATGAAGAACGACGCCACTTCCGCCGCGGAGAGCGACTCGCCGTCGATGTTGGTGTTGATGAGGGCCGACGTCACGTCGTCGGTCGGGTTGGCGCGCCGGGCCTCGGCCAGGTCGGAAACGAGGGTGGTGAGCGCTCCCGAGGCCTCCATCAGCGCGGTCAGTGGATCGATGTCGGCGGGGAGGTACTCGGGATCGCCGGCGCCGGCGATGGCGTTGCCCGAGACGGTGATGACGTTGGAAGCCCTGAGGACGGTGGCGTACTCCGAAGGGCCGATGCCCATCATGTCGCAGATGATCTCGAGCGGCAGCCGGGCCGCCACGTCGACGACGAAGTCACAACCGCCCTGCGTGGCCACGCGGTCGATGATGTCGTTCGTCACCAGCTCAATGCGGTCCTCGATGTTCTTTATCATGCGGGGGCTGAAGGCAGCTGAGACGATGCGGCGCAGTTGGGCGTGGCGCGGGTTGTCCGTGTTGACCATGGAGCCGAAGTACTCCAACAACTCGGCGGGCATGTCGGGGATGCTGGTCGCGCCCTTCCCGGACTCATAGATCTCTGGGTGCCGGCTCACTTCGGCAATGTGGGCGTGGCGCGTGACGGCGCGGTAGCCCGGACCACCGGGGACGATCAGCGAGAGCTCCGGCAAGATGGGCGGCTCCGCGAAGAAAGGCAGCGGCCGTTCCCGGCGCAAGAGCTGGAACGCCCCCTCGCGCTCTTCTATCGGGCGCTCCCAGAACGTGATGTCGGACAGATCGATGGCGTCGGCCGCCAACACTTCACGCGGTTCCATCGCGCCATGCTAAGCGGCGTCAATGCCCGGAGCAGGGAGCATGCCACCCCAACCAACGTTGGGTCGGGAGGCACCATCGCCCTCACCTCGCACCGGTGCCCCGGCTCGGGATCCCCTGTTGCCGGCACCGCCCGAAGGCCGGAGAGCGGAATCCCACCTGGAAAGACGGGCGCGACATTAGAGTGACGACATGAGCCTCGACAGGGCAGGAGACGCCTTCGTGGCGTACTGCGGCGCGCGGGGGGGGACGTAGCCCGTGGAGACGCCCAATCTCGCCACCGGGCAGGGCGCCCTCGCCAAGAGCGCAGGCCATGGCGTTCAACCCGCCGTGCAGGGACCGGTGGGGCGCTTCCTCTTCGGCCACACCGTCAACGAGTACCCGCACGGGAGGCGCCGGGCCGGCTACCTGGCCGTGGCCATCCTGGCCTCCATCGTCCTCTACTACGCCTACTTCGTGCAGTTCGGGGTGACGCCCAACATCCTGGCCTCCTACCACATGAGTTTCCGGTTCTTCATCGCCATCGATGTGGCCTCCAACCTCCTCGGAGCCTTCGCGTCGTTGTTCGCCAGCGGGACGGATCGCTTGGGCCGGTCGAATGTGGTGATCTACGGCCTGCTCGTCGTCGGGCTGCTCACCGCGGTCGGCGTCCCCCTGTCCAATGGCAAGTGGGCGTACCTCGTGATGATCTGCCTCATCGGCATCGTCGAGGGCGCCATTCTCGTAGCCACCCCGGCGCTGGTGCGCGACTTCAGCCCCCAGTTGGGGCGCGCGTCGGCCATGGGCTTTTGGACCATCGGTCCCGTCGCCGGCAGCCTCATCTCGTCCATCTTGGCCTTGCACACGCTGAACCACTTCGGCCAGACCCATTGGAAGAGCCAGTTCGTCATTTCCGGGTGCACCGCCCTGGTCGTCTTCGTCATCTCGCTCTTCTGGCTGAAGGACCTGTCGCCAAAGATCCGCGACCAGCTCATGGTGTCGGCCCGAGATCAGGCGCTGGTCGAAGCGCGCGCCCGCGGCCTGAGCGATCACAAGCTGTTGGAGGCCGCCCAGCACCCGTGGCGCCAGATCTTCCAGTGGGATCTCGTCGGATCCTCCTTCGGGATCGGGCTCTTCCTGCTGCTCTACTACGCCGCGGCCAGCCTCTTCACCGTCTACTACCCGGTCATCTTCAAGAACGCCAACGGCACCAATTTCACCGTGACGCAGGCCAACGGCCTCAATACCTGGTTCTGGGTGGCGGACCTGGTGGGGCTGATCGTCGTGGGCGCCCTGTCGGACGCGCTGCGGGTGCGCAAGCCGTTCATGGTGTTCGGATCGATCATCTCCATCGTCGTCCTGAGCATCTTCTTGGGCAACGCCACGCACCCGCACACCGCGTACTACACGCTGGCTTTTGAGGCGGCGCTGCTCGGAATCGGTATCGCCTTCGTCTTCGCTCCGTGGATCGCCAGCTACACCGAGAGCGTGGAGGAGAAGAACCCGGCCCTGGTGGCCACCGGTCTCGCCCTGTGGGGGTGGATCCTGCGCCTGACGATCGGCGTGTCGCTGATCGTCCTGACCGTGGTCATCACGAGCGTGAACCCGGTCGTGAACAACCTCCCGGTCGCCAACCACATCATCAAGGGCCAGACCGTCGCCGACTTCGTGGCCGAACATCCCAAGACGATCGCGTTCGCCGCGTCGCACGCGGCGCTGCTCGCCATCCTCGCCAAGGACCCGGCGGCCGCGGCGGCCGTGGGGGCGGATCCCTCGCCGGCCAACATCGCCGCCGCCGAGAAGGCCTTCGGCTCGAGCGGCCTCACGGAGCTGGCCAAGTACGAGGTCCAGCTCAAAGACCTCGTCCAGCCGTACACCGCCCAGCTCACCTACATCCAGGCCCACGAAGGGGCACTGCTGCAGCTCGAGAGCGGATCGGCGCAAGCACCGCATCAGTGGCAGCACTGGTTCTATGTCGACATCGCCGGCATGGTCCTTTTCTTCCCCGTGATCTGGCTGTCGAAGGGTCGCTGGAGGCCGTCGGCCGCCCGGCGTGACGCCGAGGAGCACACGGCCGCCGTGGCCGAGGAATTGGCGCGCCTCATCGGCCAACCCGCAGTGAGCGTCTAGTCGGGCGAGTCCGCGCCGCTCGCATGGGGGCGGAGCAGCCAACATGGCAGGATGACGGCATGGAGACGGTTCTTCGCCCCGTCGCGCTGATCGTCGGCATCCTCGTCATCGGATCCACCGCCATGAGCGTGTTCACCGCGCTGGTGGTCCCACGGGTCACCTCCTCGCGCGCCATGCGGGCGGTGGCCCGGGTCATCGGGGTGACGGCGCGCCGGATACTGCCACGCCTGCCCAGCTACGAGATGCGCGACCGGGTCATGTCCTACGTCGGGCCGGCCACCATGGTCATCCTCTTCGTCTTGTGGTTGGCCATGCTCGTCCTCGGCTTCGGGTTGGTCTCGTGGTGGAGCAGTGGGGAGAGCTTCGGATCCTCGGTGGCCATCGGCGGGTCGTCCGTCTTCACCTTGGGGATCGCCTCCAGTCGGGACGCCGGCACCAGGGCGCTCGAGATCGTCGCGGCAGGTGTCGGCCTTCTCGTGGTGGCACTGGAGATCGCCTTCCTCCCCGCGCTCTACAGCGCGTTCGCCACGCGGGAAACCGAGGTCACCTTGCTGGCCACCCGTGCGGGCACACCGGCCTGGGGCCCCGAGATCCTGGCCCGCCACCACATGTTGGGCAACATCGACGAGCTGCCCCCGCTCTACTCGGACTGGGAGCGCTGGGCCGCCGCGGTGTCCGAGAGCCACGCCAACTATCCCGCGCTGATGTGGTTCCGCTCGCCGGTGTCGTCCCGCAGCTGGCTGCTCGCGCTGGTGGCCATGATGGACTCGGCCGCGCTCTATCACGCGGTGAGCCCGAGCCGTACTCCCCGTCAGGCGCGGCTCTGCCTCTCGATGGGGACCAACGCCCTGCGGTCCATGGCCGGGGCCCTGCACATACCCTTCGAGAGCGACCCGCTCCCCACGGCAGGCACCCGGCTGACCAAGGACGAGTTCAGCGCCGGGTTCGCCCGGCTCAGTGCAGTGCAATTTCCCATGGAGCGCGATCTCGACGAGTCGTGGCGCCACTTTCAGGGGTGGCGGGTCAACTACGAGCACATCGTTGATGCCCTGACGGGCCTGATCATGCCGCCTCCCGCCCCGTGGTTCCTCGCCCGCCCCCGGTTGGGTGCGGCCGATTGGCCGGGGGTGCGCAATCGCACGCCGGAGGATCCCGAAGGGGCTCAGCCGTTCGGGTCGAGCAGGACCTTCAACACGCCGTCGCCGCGGGAATCGAACAGCTGATAGGCCTCGGGCGCCCGGCTCAGCCCCATGTGGTGGGTGAAGGTCTCGGCCAGGGTGAATCGCCCTGACTGCACCAGGGGGACGAGGGCCGGCCACGTGCCCGGGATCCCCGCGACGACGGCCCGCAGCGTCAGGCTGTTGAGGAAGACCACCCCCATCGGGAACGGGAGGGTCATGGTCAGGTTGACCCCGACGATCGAGACCGTGCCGCCTGGCGCGGCGCAGGAGACGGCGTCGAGCACGGAAGCATCCGCCCCCACCGCCTCGATCACCGACTCCGCCCCCTTGCCGGCGGTCGCGGCGCGGACCTGCTCCGCTGCGGGGGCCTGGCGGGCGTCGATCGGCTCGGCGCCCAGTCGTTCGGCGCGGGCGAGGCGCTCGGGAACCATGTCGATGGCGAGTATGCGTGCCGGCCCGAAGAGCCGCGCGCACTGCAAGGCCATGATGCCGACCGGGCCGAGGCCGACGATGGCCACGGTCGAGCCGGGGCGGATGTCCGCCCGCGCCGCCCCGAGATACCCGGTCGGGAGGATGTCGGTGAGCGCCACGGCCTCCTCGTCGGCCATGCCGTCGGGGATGGGAAGGACGAAGGAATCGGCGAAGGGAACGGCAAGCGCCTCGGACTGGCCGCCCGGGAGATCCAACGTGGTGCCCAAGGCGGCGCCCGCCCCGTTGCCGCACACATTGGGCTGGCCGGCCAGGCAGGGCCGGCACGTCCCACACCCGATGAACCCCGAGACGAGGACCCGGTCCCCGGGGCGCACCGTGCGCACGTCGGGCCCGGCCTCGACCACCGTGCCGATGGCTTCGTGGCCGAGCTGGATGCCGGTCCCGGTCGGCGCGGAGTGGTAGAGGTGCAGGTCCGACCCGCAGATGGCGGTGCGTGCAACGGTGATGATGACACCCGACGGACCGGGAAGGACCGGATCGGGCACCTGCTCGACGCGGACGTCTCCCGGGCCCGCGAGGACGGCAGCGCGCATGTGGGCACGCTAGCCCGGCGCACTACAATGCAATGGGCCAAAAATGTCCGGACACCGCCGCGTATGACACTGATCCTCGACCAGCAGACCACCATGGACCATCAGGTCGTTGACGACGTCGACGTGGACGCGTTCTTCGAGACGGCGGACCTCTGGGCGATCATCGTCTGGAACGACGACGTCACCACCTTCCAGACGGTGATCCAGGCCTTCGTGGAGATCTTCAACCACTCGGTGGAGCGGGCTGACCAGCTGGCCTGGACGATCCACCGCACCGGCAAGGCCGTGGCGGCGATCCGGCCCAAGGAGGAGGCCGAGGCAGCCGTGCGCGATCTCCACCGCCGCAAGATCTCCGCCACCCTGGCCCGGGCCTGATCAGGTCGGGGAGCTCCCGGCCCCGGCATCCTCTCCCGGGCCCGCGCCGAGGCGCGCCGTCAGGCGCGCCTTCACCGCCGGCCATTCGTCCGCCAGGATGGAAAAGCGCGCCGAGCTGCGCACCGTGTCGTCGGAGCCGGGCCGGTCGGCGCGCATGATCCCGTCCAGCCGGCCGCCGATCCGTTCGATCGCCGCCCGCGAGCGGGCGTTGCGCACGTCTGTCTGCAGCGCCACCCGGTGCACCCGCCACACCTCGAAGGCGTGCTCCATCATGAGGAGCTTGGTCTGGGTGTTCACCGGTGTCCGCTGGGCCGAGCCGGCCAGCCAGGTGAACCCGATGTCGACCACGTCGGGCACGCCGTGGCGCTGGTGGGAGGCGCCCGGCGGCCACTGCCAGAAGGCGATCTCGCAGAATCGGGTGGCACCCACCACCCGGTCGGCGCCGCCGTCGCCCCTGTGCACCGTGGCGAAGGCCACGTGGGCGCCCGACGCCACCTTCTCGAGGGCATCGATGACGTAGGCCGTCATCTGCCCGCGACCCTCGGGGGTGTAGGTCCACTGGTAGTTGCGCCGGTCCTCGGCCGCCGCCACCACCAGGGCGTCGATGTGCGACTCGGACAGCGGCTCCAGGCGGGCGTAGCGCCCCTCCAGGACAAAGGGCTCACGCATGGCCGCCGCCACCTTGTGCCCCGGCCGGGACCACGAAGTCGCGCTGGCGGACGAGCGCGAAGCCTCCGATCGAACCGACGAGCGCCACGATGGCGGCGATGACCGAGAGATGGTCCAGCGTGGTGGAGAAGCCGACGTGATAGGCGTGCAGGAGCGCGGCGCGTGCAGCCGGCGTGGGGATCTGCGTGGCGGCCTGGCGCACCTCACCCGACGACATGGCGGCGGTGAGCTGGGCACCGCCCCGGTGCAGCACCTGCCTACCGGCGGCGGACTGGTTGAGCACCGCCGAGGTATGGCTGACGATCTGGCTCTGGAAGACGGCACCCAGAATGGCGATGCCGGTGGCGATGCCGACTTGGCGGAACGTGTTGTTGGTGCCCGAGGCCATGCCGCTGCGCTGGGGCTGCACCACCGAGATGCTGGCCGATGCCAGCACGGGGTTCACCATCCCTATGCCGGCCCCCGCCACGATGAACCCCGGCAGAAGGACCGTCCAGGTCGAGTCGGTGTGGGTGGTGGCCATCAGCAGCAGGCCGCCGGCCACGAGGAGCATCCCGACGCCGAGCAGGTAACGCGACTGCATGCGCACGGTGAGGCGGCCGGCGAAGGGGGCGACGACGAAGGCCAGGATGGTGATGGGCAGGAAGCGCACCCCGGCGGGGAACGGGCCGTAACCCAGGTTGTCCTGTATGTACAGGGTCAGGTACAAGAACATGGAGAAGATGGACATGGCGATGGTGAACGCCACCACGGAGACCCCGACGAAGGCCGGCCGGTCGAAGAGCTCGAGATCGAGCATCGGATCCTTGCTCCGCTGCTCGTTGAGGAAGAAGGTCGCCATGAGAACCACCGCGCCGGCGAGGAGGCCGACGGTGAAGGCACTCGACCACCCCTCGTCGTTGCCGCGGACCAGCGCGAACACGAGAAGGAACAGGCTCGCCGAGAACGAGACGAAGCCGATCCAATCGATGCGGCGCGTGGTGGGATCTTTGGACTGCGCGATCCGGCTGAGCGTGATGAAGATCGCCAGGATGCCGATGGGGACGTTGACGAAGAAGATCCAGCGCCAGCCGATGCCACTGGTGATGGCGCCACCGACCAGCGGGCCGACGGCCACGGCACCGCCGATGACCGCGCCGTAGATGCCGAAGGCCGTGCCGCGGTCGCGGCCCTGGAAGGCCTGGGCGATGAGTGCCAGCGAGGTGGCGAACATGATGGCGCCCCCCGTCCCCTGCACGCCGCGCGCCAGGTTGAGCATGAGCGAGGTCGTCGAGAGCCCACATACCAGTGAGGCGGCGGAGAACACGGCGAGCCCGATGGCGAAGACCTCGCGCCGGCCGAAGATGTCGCCGATCACCCCGGCGGTGAGCAAGAAGGCGGCCAACGTCAACGAGTAGGCGTCGACGACCCA
>PKYA01000185.1 GCA_003133545.1 Acidimicrobiaceae bacterium
GCAAGCTGGCCCCACAGGGCCCAACCGACGAGGAGGACGAGCCAGAAGCTGATGACCCGGTACATCAGCACGGCATCGACAGTGGAGGCGTGCGCACCATCGAAGAGCGCCAGGGCGATGGTGATGCTCCCTTCCACGACCCCCAGGCCGCCCGGGGTAATAGGGAGGTTGGCGGCCAGCTGGCCCGCCCCGTAGGCGAGGAGGAGCCCCTTCCACGGAATGGTGGCATGGACAGCCAGGAACATCATGGCGAAGCAGGAGCAGTCGAACAGCCAGTTGGCCGTTCCCCACGCCAAGATGGTGACGACCCGGCGCCGCCCGAGGCGCACGGACGTGACGAGTCGGACGACCCGGTGTATTTCGGCGGCGACGTCGCCCCGGGGGCGCCCCACCAGCCGGTGCGAGGCGCGCAAGGCCCACGTCACCACGAAGAGGAGGGGACGCTCGTAGACGAAGAGTGCCCCGATGGAGACGGTGGCGAGGAAGACGCCGACTATGACGGGGATGAGGTCGAGGGAAGCGCCCTCTCCGGTTGCCAGCGCCAGTCCCGCCGTCGCCACCAAGGACAGGGAGACGCTCGATGCCACGATCACACCGGCCAGCGACCACGCCGCCAGGGTGTCGTCCGCGCCGAACCGCCGGAACCAGCGGAACTGGTACACGGCCGAGAACGCGCTGCCACCGGGGAACGAGTTGGCGATGGCCTGCGTCGCGAACGTCATCTTCACCAGTGGTCGCCGCGGCGCCGTCAGGCCGCCACTGCCCAGGAGCTCGTACTGCATTCCGGCAAAGCAGAGGAAGGAGGCGAACTCAACGACCAGGGCCGGCGGGAGCCACCACCAATTGAGGTGTCCGAAGACTTGCGAGAGCGGCGAGAGCTCGCTGCGATGCGACGATAGCGCCCACAGGCCGACCACGAGCACGCCGATCCCGAGCAAGAAGCGCAACACCGGCCATATGCGCTGGAACCTCAGGCCGGACGGCCACCCCCGGTGACGGCGTGGGTGCGCTGCCTTGTCGAGCGGATGCTCAGGTGCCTGGGCAGCCATACGACAGTGTCTCGCGTAGCCCGTCTGACATGCCGCCATACTCCAGGAGCGCAACGTTCAACCGGTGCAACGTGGACCCGAGGGTGACCCTCTCCTCTTCGGACCAGTGCCGGACCAATGTCTCCATCCGCTCCCGCCGCACCCCCTCCACTCCCTCCATGGTCCGCCGGCCCCGCGGGGTCAACTCAATGGTGGACGACCGCCGGTCCTGCGGGTCCGGGCGCCGCTCGACCAAGCCACTGTCCTCGAGGGCCGCTATCTGGCGGGTGACGGTCGATGCGTCGAGGTGCAGCGTGTCGGCCAGAGCCTTGGTGCTGAGCGGGCCGATGGACTCGAGCGTGCGCAGAGCGAGGTAGCCCGCCCGGTCGACGTCGAGGTGCGGCGAACTGCGGCGACCGAAGGTCTCAAGATGACGGACGAGCTTCAGCAGCTCCAGTTCGATGACACCTATGGTGTCGCTCTGGCGCGCCGTTCCGACCAATTCGCCCACCCCTTCCTTGCCGCCCGCTACACTAGGCGGCGATACCTGCATGATACAGGTATCTCGGGACGAGAGCGGAGCGCGATGGTTTTCATTTTGGCGCTGGGGGCGTCGTTGGCCAATGCGCTGACCAGCGTGTTCCAGCGCATGGGCGTAGAGAGTGCGCCACCCGAGGCCACGCTGCGGCTCAGTTTGATGGCGCACGCGATGCGACGCGGCATCTGGGTCCTGGGCTTCGTGTTGATGATCGTCTCCTTCGCGCTGCAGGCCGTTGCATTGCACCTCGGTGGGCTCTCCGAAGTGCAACCCATCCTGACCCTCGAGCTGGTGTTCCTCGTCGTTGTGCTCGCGGTGTGGTTCGGCTTCTCGGTCGGGCGGCGCGAATGGATCGGCTCGCTGGCCGCGGTGGGCGGACTGGCCGGCTTCTTGTACTGCGCGCACCCCGACGAGGGCAACCTGGCGCCGTCCCTTTGGAGCTGGTTGCTCGCGGGTGGCGCCAGCAGCGGCGCGATGGTGCTCGCGATTGTGTTGGCGTTGCGCGGTCCTCGCTGGTGGCGCGCCGCCATGTTCGGCACTGCCGCTGCCATCAGCTTCGCCTTCACGGCGGCCTGCACCAAGGTGGTCTCCAATGTCGCGGCCACGGACTGGATTGCGCTGTACCGGCACGGCCAAACCTACGCCCTGATCGTCTTCGGCATTCTCGCCGTCTTCCTGACGCAGAACGCCTTCCATGCCGGCCCGATCGTCGCCTCGCAGTCGACGCTCGTCATGGTCGACCCGCTGGCCAGCATCCTGATCGGCGTGGGGCTCTTCGGCGACAACCTGCGCACGGGCGGCGCCTGGGGACCGATGGAGGCCATCTCGCTCCTCGTCATGTTCGCCGGGGCTTTCTCTCTGGCGCACTCCCCGCTCGTCAGCGGCATAAAGGGCAGCGACGATCATCACCACGAGTTGCTGGCGGAGCGCTCCCGCTCCGAGCACGTGGCGTCGAGCGTTCCCCCCCCACCTCTGTCGCCTTCCTGAGCTCCCGGCGTTCGCCAGCCCCGGCGTTCGCCTTCCCCGTTCCCGACCCTCGGCGTCCGACGCGGACCCGCCCCTTGTGAGGGCCCGGGCGCTTCCGACGGGCGGGGCTGCGCCGCGTCTGGCTAGGCCCGCGCCGTGACGGCTGACCAGCCGTTCGTTCTTCCCCCGCCTCATCGCCCCTCCCCTTCGGCCGGGGCCTGACCGAAGCGTTCTCCTTGGCGGCGGGCGCCTGTGCGCTGGGCGCAGTGGCCTCGTTCCGGCGCGGCGGGAAATATCACCACCNNACTGAGTGGACTGAGTGGATTGCCATGACCACAGCGCCGACTGAAATTCCTCCCGAGTCCGAGTACGGAATACGCATCAGTGACGCGGCCGCCACGGCGGGCGTCTCCGCCCGCACGTTGCGGTACTACGAAGAGCTCGGGCTGTTGACCCCGTCGCTGTACACGCCAGGCGGCGAGCGTCGCTACACGCAAGAGGATCTGGCGCAGCTGCGCCGCATCCTCGAACTGCGCGAGGTGCTCGGGATGAACCTCGAGGAGATCAAGGAGTTCTTGTCCTTCGAATCGAGGCTCGACGTACT